>NZ_JBEZYD010000010.1:0-343228 GCF_040638335.1 Nonomuraea sp. NPDC026600 | reverse complement strand
AGGTCATCCTCGTTTCGGCGTCACGCTGCGCAACAACGATCGATCCGGACGCCAAGCGACAATCCCCCCAGACGGGCTACTTTGAAATCGCCCTGCTATTAGCCTGAGGTACGAAACGATCCGTGCATGGGCACACCCCTTGCATGTCACCAAGAACGTGCTACGCGAGATGCTAGGGAGGTATGAGCATGAATGAGGAGCTGTCCGAGGAGCTGGCCAGCGCGGCATGGCGCAAGGCCAAGGCTTCGGGCTCAAACAACGGCAACTGTCTGGAGGTTGCCCCGTTGTCCGGCGGGCGTGTCGGTATCCGTGACACTGAGGCTCCCGACCAGGCCCCGTACGTCGTCACCGCCCCCGTGTGGGAAGCTTTCAAAGACGGCGTCCGAAAGGGCGAATTCGACTTCTAACGTCACGCAAAGCCCCCGATATTACATCGGGGGCTTTGCTATCTCTACATTCCGGTTTGTCTTGTTGGTTGTACCACAAACAATCGCCACATCTGGCCTAACTTGAATTAGGCATCTAGCCTCAAGTGGAGAACAGTCCCCTACGCGGAGGCTCGAATGACCTTGACGCAAGATCAGCCCGTACGCCCGTGGGGTTTGAGCCGGATAGCCAAGCCTTCCCCGGTGGGACCACCGGAGTACGCCACCGTCGAATTCGACGCCGCAACCCAGCTCACCCACTTCTACGACGCCAGAGGCGAGATCGTGGACATGCAGAGGGGCACGGTGACCAAGTCGCCAAAGAACCAGGGGAACGACGGCACGGGCGGCCCGCTGGTTTCAGACGATTCTGACGACTGATGTCGCGTAGCCCGCGTACCGTGTTGGTCGTCACGTCTCCAGCGGACGAGACGGCCAACACGGTCATTCGAGCCTTGCAGGAGCGTGGGGCGCACGTGGCCCGCGTTGATCCTGCCGACATCGGGGCAGGGTTGACATTCAGCGCCCGCATCGGGGACGGCCACGACTGGTGGAGTGGCCAACTGGTGACGCCAAGCCGCAACGCACCCCTGGAAGAGATAGGGGCGGTCTATTACCGTCGGCCGAGCCCTTTGCGCAGCGACGCCGCCGACGAACAGGCCCGGTTGTTCGCGATCAACGAGGCCCGTCACGGGCTGGGCGGCATGTTGAGTAACCTACCGAACAGTCGCTACGCCAACCATCCCGGGGCGACCGAAAGAGCAGATTTCAAGATTGCTCAGTTGCAGGTGGCAGCCCGCCTCGGTATGCGCATTCCCAATACGCTCGTAACGAACGATCTGGACGCTGCTCGAGAATTCGCCCTCAAGCATGTGCACATCATCTACAAGTCATTTCGATCGGTCCCGGTCGCCCCAGACGGCCGCGTGGGCGCGATATGGACACAGCACGTAAATCCTGATGAGTTGGACCATTCGGTATCCATGACGGCGCACATGTTTCAGGAGAGGATCCGAAAGTCGAGCGATGCCAGGGTGACCGTAGTCGGTCGCCAGGTATTCGCCACTAGGATTACGCACCCGGGCGATGCCGTCGATTGGAGGGAGGGAGGCTGGGACGACCTGGTCTATGGCTACATTGACGTGCCCGAAATGATAAGGAAGGCTCTATGCGCCTACCTTGGACATTTTGGCCTTGTGTTCGGCTGTTTTGACTTTGCCCTCGAAGACGGCGAATTTGGCGAAACCTGGACATTCTTGGAGTGCAATCCAAATGGCCAATGGGCATGGCTTCCAGATTTCGGCACGATAGCGCAAGCCTTCGCTGACGTACTACTTGAAGGATGGTGGCCATGAGCGACCCGGCCGCAACGCTCCGCCTCGAACTGGCGGACAAAATAGGGTCCGCCGGTTGGCGAAAGGCACTAGAGACGGTGCCCCGCGAACGGTTCCTGGGAGAAGCTGTTTATCGCCCCGACAAGAACCGATTCGGCTGGTGGACGCCCGTCCGCCGCGCCGACACGCCCGAGGGCGCATGGCTCGCCCTGGCATACGCCAACGAGACATGGCCGACTCAGGTAGAGGGGCTCCTGGCTGAAGACTCGACACGGCCCGTATCTGGATACCCGTCGTCATCATCCACGCTTCCCAGCCTGGTCGTACGGATGCTTGAGGCCGCCGAGATCGAGGAGGGCGACAAGGTCCTGGAGATCGGAACAGGCACGGGCTACTCAACCGCGCTGATGTGTCAGCGACTTGGAAACGCCGCCGTCTTTTCGATCGAGTACGACCCGCTGGTTGCCGCCCGCGCCCGTGACGCGATCATGCGTGCAGGCTACGCTCCCACGCTGGTGGAGGGCGACGGGCTGCGCGGGCACGCGGAGAACGCCAAATACGATCGGCTCATCGCGACCTGCTCTGTCCGCACGATCCCCTGGGACTGGCCACAACAGATTCGTGGCGGGGGGACCATCACCGCTCCGTTGTCAGGATGGATGGGCGAGACCGCGTTCGCACATCTCACCGTGGACGACGACGACGGCGGCACGGCGAGCGGCCGTTTCCTCGAAGATGACCTCTCCTTCATGACCGCCCGATCACACCTGCCCCCGCCGCGCCCGCCATTGGTGAGGGGTTTGGGGATTGCCCGCGAGTCCAGAGTCGATCCGTCGGTCCTCCAGGACAGAACAGCTCTATGGGTCGCCCAACTGGCCATTCCGCAAGCGCAAATTGCATGGGGCGATGGCGCCACGTTCCTCGTCGACGCCGGCACCGGTTCGCGGGCCGAAGCTCAACCGGATCCCGCACGCGGATGGACTGTGCGCCAGCACGGACCGCTCAAACTGTGGGACGCGGTCGAGAAGGCCATCAAAACGTGGCAGGAAGCGGGCAGCCCGCATAAGTCTGGCTTCGGGCTCACGGTCACTCGTGAGGGCCAGCGGGTGTGGCTCGGTGACCCCGCGGGGCCGGACTGGAGTCTGCCGGCCTAGCAAGTCGACGCTCGAAGTCGAAAACCTATACCCCCGAGTGATCGTTCAGGTGCTGCGGGCGAGCCACTCCACCGAGGACACGCCCGTCCACGTCCTGGAGACGATCTGCGCCGCCAACCGGCACATCTTCCCAATCCGCCAGGTCTCCGGCTACGACGAATTCTGAGCTCAGAGCCCGGCAGCCCTCACGGCCTTTCGGAGTCCGGTTCCTCCACGGTGCTGAAACGGTCGGCGAACGCAGGCCGATGCGGCCCGCGTGTCGTCCGGTGAGCGCAGGCTCAGACGCAGCCTCTCCGCTTCAAGGACTTGGACCAGGCCGGGAGTACGTCGGTGATCTGCGGACGGGTGATGGACCAGAGTTCACGCCCGTACCCCAGCGCGAGTTCCTGGCCGCCCAGGAGGACGTAGGAGGTCTTGTCGAAGATGAGGGATTCGCGGGAGACGGCGCCCCCGGGGCCTCGGTTGTCCACCCGGGTCACTGCGATGCCCGATTTGCCGGTGGCGTCCTTGAGCTCTTCCGTCTCGATGCCCGGCAGGGTCGCGGCGATCTTGAAGATGGCTGCCTGCTGCTTGGGCGGGACCGGGCTGCCGAGGATGTTGAGGGCGCCGTTCCAGGTCTGGGTCACTGTGTCCTTGCCGGGGACCATTTCGTTACCGCGTTCGGCCAGCTTGTGTCGGAGTTGCTCCTGGTCGGTCGGCCATTCTCGGAGGTCGGCGTAGGCGGGGCGCCCAGCGCCACGTTCGGGGCACCGGGTCAGGAGTTCCTTGTACTCGTGGCCTTGCGGCCTGGATTTCGACGGCTTGTGCCAGAGGAGTCCTGGGCGGGAGCCGTCGACGGACTCCCAGACCTCGCCCGTGATGTGGCGCGGACCGACGTTGGGAACCCCGTTTTCGCTGCGCGTCTCCGCGAACCGCTCGTAGTGGAGGTACTGGTCGTCGCGGGGTTCCGGCCACGGGGTGGCGGTCGCGGCCTCGGCCGCCAGCCTCAGGACCTCGGCGGCGCTCGCGGGCGCGGAGGGGTTGAACGTCTGGACGGTAATCACTCCTGCGGTCATCGCCGCGACCAGGCCGCCTGCCAGCATCAGACGCCGAAGGCCGGCCGCTCGGGCCCGGGGTCGCCGCTTCGTGCGGGCTTCGGCCAGGAGGGCGGTACGGGCGGGGGCGAGGCGGTCCGCCGTGGGGTGCGGCTTGTCGGCGAACAGGTCGCGCAGTTCGGTCAGGTCGCTCAGTTCGTTCATGAGGTCTGCTCCGTCGTGGGGTCGGTGCTGCCGAGGACGTTGCGGACGATGGCCCGCGCGCGGTTGAGGCGGGAACGGACTGTTCCGATCGGGATGGACAGGGCGTTGGCGACCTCCTCGTAGGTGAGGTCGGCCCAGGCCACGAGTAAGAGGACGTCGCGGTCGCGGGCCTTCAGTGAGGCGAGCGCCTGGGTGAGAGGGCGGCGTACGGCATGCGCGCTCGCCCGCTCAAGAGCTTGTTCCACGGCGTTGTCGGCGTCGGGAAGCCCGCCCATTTTCGAGTACGCCTTGTAGCGGTGTATCTCGGCGCGCTGATGCCGGCGGATGAAGTTGGTCGCGATGCCGTACAACCAGGGGAGGGCCTCCGGACGGGCGGTGTTGTAGTCGCGGCGCTGCCTGAACGCGGCGAGGAACGTCTCGGAGACGACGTCGTCGGCCGTGTCGTCGCCGAGCCTGCGGGCCACATAACGGTGGATGTGTCCCGCGTGCCTGTCGAACAGCAAGGCGAAATCCTCGGGATCTCGCCACGACCGTTCGATCAGGGCGGCGTCAGACAGGGTCGTACTGAGCGGCATGCGGTTGGGTCTTCCCAAGGAAGTAGTGTCGCCCGTCTTTCACCCGAGTCAGGAAACGAGTTCACGGAACGCTGCCGACCGCCCGGCAGGCTCGGGTGAAGGCCAAGAGCGCGCGCCAGGATCCGCCGCCGCGGCCAGGCGCGGGAGGACTTCGTGCTGGAGACTGCTGATCAACCTTCGCGCTCGCCGTCGACCATGTGGTGTCGCATCAGTGGCGGTGTCAGGGCGGCAACGGCGCGGTGTCAGAGCGGTTGGCGATGGTTGAGCCATGAACGGTTCAGCGATTGCGGCCTCGGGGTTGCGAACTGGGCCACGCCGAGCTCGCAAGAGCGAAACAACGCAGCACAAGGAGCACATGATGCAGACGTTCGACACCCCCGCCCCGATCTCCGCCGTCCTGGACATCCCCGCGGGACGCGTCCGGTTCATCGCCGCCGACCGGGCCGACACCGCCGTCGAGGTCGTGCCGGTGAACGCGTCGAAGAGCCGGGATGTGAAGGCGGCGGAGCAGACCACGGTCGGATACGCCGACGGGGTCCTGCGGATCGTGAGTGCCGAGGCGAAGAACCAGTACTTCGGCCCGTCTGGATCCATCGAGGTGACGATCCAGCTGCCCGCCGGTTCCCGGGTCGAGGCCAAGGCGGCCAGCACCGAACTCCGGGCGGTTGGCCGCCTTGGCGATGTCGTCTTCGACGGCGCGTACAGCCAGATCAAGATCGACGAGGCGGCGAGTGTCCGCCTCACCGCGGTCGACGGTGACGTCGAGGTCGGCCGGCTGGGCGGCCCCGCGGAGATCAGCACCGCACGGGGCGACATCCGGATCGCCGAGGCCGCGGGCGGTACGGTCGTGCTGCGCACCCAGTCCGGCGACATCTCGATCGCCGCCGCCGCCGGTGTCTCGGCCGCCCTGGACGCCGGCACCAGCCACGGCCGCATCACCAACGCTCTCAAGAACGACGGCACCACCGAACTCGACATCCACGCCACCACCTCCAACGGCGACATCACCGCCCGCAGCTTGTGACCCGCAGACTCCAGAGTTCATCCCCGACCTTCGTGCGGCGCTCATGGAGCCCATGAGCGCCGCGCTGGGGCGGGCCTTACAAGATCGAACACTGCGCCGCCAACCGGCACATCTTCCCGATCGGCCAGGTCTCCGGCTACGACGAATTCTGAGCTCAGAGCCCGGCAGCCCTCACGGCCTTTCGGAGTCCGGTTTCTCTGCGGTGGTGAAACGTTCGGCGAACGCAGCTCTGTTGGCGGAATCGGGTGAGCGGTCCCAGACCGCGAAGACAACCCGTTCGAACACCGTCGAGAATGCGCCGTCTGCGAGGAGATGGTGGTGAAATGCCGCGGCGACCTGGCGCGGGTCGTTGCGGAACACCCCGCACCCCCAGGCGCCGAGGACCAGTTGGCGCGCGCCGTGGTGAGCGGCCACGGCCAGTACTCGTTCCGCACGCTCGTAGAGCACACGCTGGATTCGGTTCCGCGCGCTCGGCTCACGGCGCAGCAGTTGTCCGGCGTTGGGAGCGGGGCAGGTCAGGAACGAGACCGGATACGGCTCGGTCAGCAATCGGCCGTCGTCGTCGCGGTGCACGGGAACGTCGGGGGACCAGATGACGCGGTGGCTGTAGAGCAGGTCAGGGGAGTCGCGGTGGGACGCGTAGTAGTCGGGCGCCTGAAGGAGGCAGGGATACAACAGAGCGTTGCGGCAGAGATCCTCTTCCTGTGCTTTGGCGCCGCCGAGGTAGCCGCCTCCGGGGTTGCGGGCCGAGGCGAAGTTCAAAACGGTGATTTGTTCGGCCCCGGCAAGGTGCAGTCGTCGCGCGGCCTGAAGGCTGCCCTCAGCCGTCACCTCGAAAGACGTCCGGTGACCGGTCGCCGTGTGGGGCACATCGACGAGCCCGTCCGGTGGATGGCTCACAGTGCCGGAGACCGCTGCCTCCAGTGCCGGGCCCACGACGACGATGGTGCCGTCATCGGTCGTGTACTCGCCATCGGCGATGATCTGGGCGTTGACGGCCGCGATCCCACGCAATCTTCTGCTCACGCGTCCGCATGCTAGGCCTTGACCGTCTCACCGGGCGAACAGTTTCCGCCCGCCTACGAACGCCGAAGGGATCGATACCGAGGAGCGATGTGTGGTGGTCACGCCGAGCGGGACTCGGCGGTGGCTGTTGCGATGTCCTGTTCCAGTAGGTCGTTGTGGATCGCGACCGCGACGGTGCTGGCATGGCCTGCCGCGCCGATCGCCAGCAGGGCGGGGACGGTCGTAGTGCCGGTCGCCCAGACGCCAGGGACACTGGTGCGGCCCGCCGAGTCCGTCTCGACCGCCCCGGCTGCCGTTCCCGTGTCTGTGTGGCGGCAGCCGAGCTGCTGGGCGAGGTCTGTTTGCTGGCGTTGACGAGTGACGACGAAGACGGCGCGCATGGGGAGAGGGGCGCCATCGGCGAACTCAATGCTGTGCAGGCGCCCGTCATAGGACATGAGGCGGCGGACACGCTGTGTCTGGACCGCGACCCCGGCGGCATGGAGCCGCTCACGCTGGGCGGCATCGAGCTCGTCGCCGTCTGTCAGCAGTACGACATCACGGCTCCACCGGCTGAGCAGCAGTGCCCGATCGACTCCGCGCTGAGGCATGCCGCGAAGGCTCAGCTGCGCGAGAGGTTCTCCGCGGACTTCCCAACCATGGCAGTGCGGGCATGCGACAACATCCCGCCCCCACAACTCGGGAACACCTGGAACGTCCGGGAGTTCATCGATGAGCCCGGTGGCGAGAACGACCGCGCGGGTCTGCCAGATCCGCCCATCCTGGCTGGTCACGTGGAGACGGCCACCCACTGGCGCGTGCTCGATCCGGACCACGCGATCGTGTTCGAGAGCCACGTCGTAGTCGCCGAGGGCCGCTCGGCCGGTAGCCAGCAAGGCGGCCGGGGTGGGGCCGTGCTGTCCGAGGAAGTTGTGCACGTGCGCGGCGGGAGCGTTCCGGGGGCGACCGTCATCAATCACGATCACTCGGCGGCATGCCCGGCCGAGTGTGAGTGCGGCCTGAAGCCCTGCGTGGCTGCCGCCGATCACGACCACATCGGCGTCCGGCGTGTTCGGCTGATCCATGGCGGCCACCCATTCATCTCGTATGGTGATACGCGATTCTTGCATTATGGACAATGCTGCCGCGTGGGCGTACCTTGCCGCCACAGCCTTTCGGTAGATGAGACGCTGGGGGGCCAGGGGCGTGGAGCTTCGTGGGTGGCTCGCCGGTCGCCCCCGAGCTCGCGGTAGGAGGCTGAAATCGGCCGCTGGGGAGGCCGCCCCCGCATGAAGCTCGGTCATGTACGAAAACAGGACTAGCAGCTCCATGTCTCGTGGCGCAGGACGGCGCGCCAGCCGTCGGGGGTCCGGTGATAGGCCGTCGACGCGTACCATGACTGCGTTTCGTCGCCCATGGTGCTCATCACCTTGTAGGCGATCACGGCTGCCGCGTCGCCGAGTCGCCTGACGACGACATCGTGTGCCTGGCTGCGGCGTTCCGGCTGGCCGGTCTCCTGGGCGTAGATCTCAAGAAGCTCCTGCCTGGAGCTGAAACCCTCGTCCCCCATGTGCACGAAGTCCTCGGCGCAGTGGTCCAGCAAGAACCTTCCGTCGGCCGTAACGTCGGCGTCCAGCCAGTGCTGCTCGATCTCCCGCAGCGTTCTTTCCAGGTCGCTTGACGCCGCAGCAGTACGACGCCAAGCTCCGCGAGCTGCCGACCGACCCGAGGAAGCTGCTGGCCAAGGTCACAGGCGATCGCCACTGGATCGAGGGGGCACGCGAGGAGGGCGTTCCCAAGAGCGTCGTACCCGCCGATGTTCGCGCCTACAACGTGATCATGCTCTACCTGAGCAGGTACGGCACGATGCCACCGAAGCTGGAGGCGGCCATGTATCGCGCTTTGGCGCTCATTCCCGGCGTCCGGATCGAGCAGGGCGTGAGTGACGCCGCCGGCCGCAGCGGCCTGGGCGTCTGGCTGGAGCGAGCCGGCGATGCGCGGGCCTACCGCAAATACGAGATCTTGGATCCGGCTACCTACCGCTACCTGGGTAGCCGGATGGTCTGGCTGCGTGATGACGTGCCGCCCGGCAGGAGCCAACCCGTCGCCCGCAAGGGGGCGGTCTGGAGCACGGCCCTGCTGTCGTCGATGATCGTCGACCGTCCCGGCCAGCGAGGCTGAGCGCTCTCCTGCTCCCAGCTCTCCTGCCGCGAGCCCGACGGCGGCGGGCGACATGGTCGCCGCCTGCCGCCCGGGACCGGCATGCGGTGCCTGTCCGGCCTCGGTAGCTACTGCATGGGCACCGCGGTGCCAGAGACCTTGACGCGAGAGTCGCCGGGAATGGTGCTACATGTCAGGAGGCTGGGCCGCCCCATGTCGACGCCCTGGTGAATGGTGAGAACCGTGCCGTCTTCCAGGCGCCCCAGCGTACGCAGGTAGCCGGTGAAGGCGGCGGCCGCGGCGCCGGTGGCCGGGTCCTCGACGACGCCGCCAGGCGGGAACGGGTCGCGGGCGTGGTAGACGGTGGGGGATTCGGGCCAGAAGAGGTGGACGGTGGTCCAGCCCAGGTCAGCCATGATCTTGCCCAAGGCCTCGAAGTCGTAGTCGAGATCGGCCAGGCGACCCCGGCCGGCCGAGGCCAGAACGAGGTGGTCGTTGCCGGCGTTGGCGACGTGCGCCGGGTAGGCGGGGTCCACGTCGTCGGCCGACCAGCCCAGTGCGGCCAGCACGGGCCGTACCTCCTCTTCGGAGGCTGGACGGGTGGAGGTCGGCGGGCTGGTCAGGGTGGCGGTGATCCCACCGGCAGCATCTGTGGCGATGTCCACCGGGACCGGGCCCGCCTGGGTGGAGAGGTGCACGGTTCCGGGGCCGATCCGCTCGCCGAGCGCGACCGAGGCCGCGATCGTCGCGTGGCCGCAGAAGGCGACCTCGGCCAGGGGGCTGAAGTACTGGATCCGGTACTGGCGCTCGTCCGTGGGGTGCAGGAAGGCCGTCTCGGAGTAGCCGAGTTCGGCGGCGATGGCGAGCATCTCCGCGTCTGACAGCTCCCGGGCATCCAAGACCACTCCGGCGGGGTTGCCGCCAGCGGGAGTGGTGGTGAAAGCGGCATACCTGAGGACCTCGTTCATGCGGTCATCATGACGCATGCCAGTCTGAACAGACGCCGCGAGGCTGCGGCGATTGCCGCCTGCCGTGCTCACCAGCTGCTGCTGGTGAGGTTCACCTCCTGCGGGCCGCGACCGGGGGTGCCGGTGCAGCTGTGGTTCGCGGTTCCCGGATGGTCCCAAAGTTTGGTCAAACAGGTGCCGATGGCCTGCTGTGACGGCAACCCCGGCCGCCAGTGCCCAGATCCGGGACCGCCGCACTCTCGTCTGACGTGTCAGCATCGGAACCCCCGTATTACGTGATGAGGGTCCTGTTCTAGTCGGGACGGCATCTCGCTCAGTGGGGTGACGCGCCCGGAAGGGGTTTCCTGGCCGATCATTGGCGGGTCGCATAGCCGTCAATCATTTCTAGGCACCTGCTAATGTTCGTTGGCATGTGCTGGAGGTTGAGGTGAGTGATCCCGCGCCGACGGGCGACGATCTGGTGCGGGTGCTGGCCACCTTGTCCAGCCCGCACCGGCTGCGCGTCATCGCGGCCCTCGCCGGCGGCCGGAATTACGTCAGCCGACTGGCGCGTGAGCTCGGCATCAGCAGGGCGCTGCTCCAGGTCCACCTGAAGAAGCTGGAGGCCGCCGGTCTGGTTTCCTCGCAGCTGGAGCTGTCGGAAGAAGGAAAGGCAATGAAGTACTACGAGCTACGCAGGTTCTCGGTCCACCTGACGCCGGAGCGCATCCTGGACGCCGTGCGGACGCTGACCACCGACAAGGGCTCGGAGCGATGAACGAGCACGAGTGGCAGGAGGTCATCGGCACCATCGGCATGTTCGTCCTGATCACCGCCGTCATTGTCACGGTCATCTGGCAGTTCGCCATCTCCTGGCGGGCCAAGGCCCAACTGGCACGCGAGGCGGAGTACAAGAAGATCGCCGAGACCGCCGCCGCGTCCCAGCAGCACATCGGGCAGCAGCTCACCGAGATCAATGACCGGCTCTCGGCGCTGCGTGACCGTACCGACGCCATCGAACTGGTGCTCAAGGACGTCGAGTAGTCCCCCAAGACATGGTTCCGGGCCGCCGAGCTGCAACTCGACGGCCCGGGAGCGGGGAGACGAACCACCTCGCCGACAGGCGAGCTCTACAGGAACACTCCACCAACAACGAGGAGAGCAGTTCATGCTGCCCGAAAGCAAATCGGCCCCTCGCGTCAGCCCGCCGCCCGGCCCCGGGACGGCCAGGACCGGTGTGATCACGGCCGTCGCGGGGTGGTCCGTCCGGCACCGCACCCTGGCCATCGCCGGCTGGCTCGCGCTGGTCCTGGCCGCCGTGCTGTCCAGCGCGCTGGTCTCGGGTGACAAAGCGCGCGCCGTCGACGCCGGCGAGGCGGGCCGCGCCCAGCAGATGGTGAACGCCCAGCGCGGCGACAACTCCGTACGGGAGAACGTGCTGATCCAGCCGCATGACGGCACCGGACGCTTCTCCGACGACCCGGAGCTGCGCGCCGCCGTGAAAGACCTGGTGGCCCTGCTGGGCCGGACACCGGAGGCGGTTCGGGACATCGGCTCGCCGCTGGCGGCTCAGGGTGAGCGCTGGGTGTCGCGTGACGGTCGTTCCGGGCTGGTCACCTTCGAGGTGGCCGGTCCGGACGAACGGCGCGCCGACAACTACGCCACCGCCGCCACAGCCGTGGAGCAGGCTCAGCGGCGCCATCCTGGGGTGCGCCTCAGCCTGGCGGGCGACCGCAGCCTGTCCGGCGCGGTCGACGAGGGCATCAAGAACGACCTGGGGCGCGCCGAGACGACGTCCCTGCCACTGACCGTCTTGATCCTGCTGGCCGTGTTCGGCTCGCTGATCGCCGCCGGGATCCCGCTGCTGCTGTCGGCGACCGTCGTGGCGGCCACGTTCGGACTGCTGGGGTTCATCGGGCAGTGGGTGCCGTTCAACAGTGCCGCCTCGGCCATCGTGCTGCTGATCGGCATGGCCGTCGGCATCGACTACTCGCTGTTCTATCTGCGCCGGGTCCGGGAGGAACGCGCTGCGGGTCATGACGTGCGCGAGGCGCTGCGGCGTACCGCCGAGACGTCGGGGCACGCGATCGTGGCCTCCGGATTGACCGTGATGCTCTGCCTGGTCGGGCTGCTGTTCACCGGCGTGGACGTCTTCAAGGGCCTGACCGCCGGCACGGTCCTGGTCGTCGGCCTGGCAGTGCTCGGCTCATTGACGGTGCTGCCCGCGCTGCTGGCCGTTCTGGGGCGCCGGGTGGACTGGGCCCGAATCCCCTGGCTGGGCCGGCGCAGGATCGCGGCCGCCGAGTCCCGCGTCTGGGGGCGGGTGGCCCGGGCCGTGGTCGCCAGGCCGGTGCTGAGCGGGGCCGCCGCGGGGCTGGTGCTGCTGGTGCTGGCACTGCCCGTACTCGGCATCCGGCTCCAGGACGCGGCCGTGACCGCCAGCCTGCCGCCCGGCCTCTCCCCGGCGGTGGACGCCGCGACCGCGATGCAGCGCGAATTTCCCGGCGCGGCGACGGCTGCCCGGGTGGTTCTCGTACGCGAGGACGGCGGCCCGGCCGACACCCGGCAGGTGCGTGCCGCGATCGAAGGGCTGCACCGGCAGGCAGCCGCCGGCGGCGGCCTGCTGCTCGAACCGATCACCGCCGTCCCGGTCGGCCACGCGATGATGGTACGAGTGCCGCTGGCCGGGGCCGTCACCGACCCGGTGGCCGATCGGGCACTGGCCATGCTGCGCGAGCAGGCCCTGCCCGCGACGTTCGGGAAGGTGGCCGGCGTCTCCTACGCGGTGACCGGCAAGACCGCCATAGCCCACGATTTCGCCCAGCAGGTGAACGACCAGACCCCGATCGTGGTCGTTTTCATCCTCGCCCTGGCGTTCGTGCTGCTCGCCGTGACGTTCCGGTCGTGGGCGATCCCGCTCATGTCGATCCTGCTCAACCTGTTGTCCATCGGCGCCGCGTGCGGGGTGTTGGTCTGGGTCTTCCAGGACGGCAATCTGGAGTCGGTGCTGGGGTTCGGCTCCTATGGCGGGGTGGTGAGCTGGCTGCCGCTGTTCATGTTCGTCATCCTGTTCGGGCTGAGCATGGACTACCACATCTTCATCCTCAGCCGCATCAAGGAACGGCGGCTCGGCGGGGCCTCCGCCCGCGAGGCGATCGTCGGCGGCATCGCGGCCAGCGCCGGGGTGGTCAGCGGCGCGGCGTTCATCATGATCGGCGTCTTCACGGTCTTCGTGACGCTGTCCGCCATCGAGTACAAGATGCTGGGACTCGGTATGGCGGTCGCCATCCTCATCGACGCGACCGTGGTCCGCGGCGTGCTGCTGCCGGCCGCCATGGCGCTGCTGGGGGAGCGAACCTGGAGGCGACAAGCCGCGACGCCGCTGCCGTAGCAGGCCGCGCCGGTGTGGACCCGGCCACAGCACCCGGCGCATCGTCGGCGCATAGCGAATGTATTGATCCAGGCAGCCACCCTGATCTCACACGAACGCCCGGTACGGCCTTTGCGTCGCTGACGGGGCAGCGCCGTACGCGCGAACTTCACCAGTGAGGAGTCCACCACGTGCCCAAGTCGGCCGATGCTTCATCCGCGACGGCGAACCGCTCGTACCGTGACGTGCTGCGCAACAAGCGCGTGGCCGGGCTGCTGCTCGGCGACATGCTGGCCAACATCGGCACCGGCATGATCATCGTGGCCATGCCCGTGCAGACCCTGCGCATCCACGGGCACCTACCCCCGGCGATCGCCGTCGGGATGGTGGAGGCGGCCCCGTTCATCCTGTCCACGGTCCTGGCACTCGGCATCGGCCTGGGCCGGGTCCGGATACCGCCCCGTACCCTGCTGATCGCCGACTGCGCGCTGCGGGCGCTGACCTTCACCGGCCTGGGCATGGCCGCGGTGACCGACCGGCTCAGCCTGCCCCTGCTGGTCGCCGGGCTGCTGCTGGGCGCGGCCTTCCGGATGGCCGGTGCGAGCAGCCGCCGTCTGCTCGTCACCTCGATGGCGGACGAGGCGGAACGGTACGGCGTCAACGGACTGCTGGGCCTGAACAGCAATGTCGCACTCTACGTACTGGGGCCCGTGGCAGGCGGGCTCATGGTGGCGGCCGACGGGCCCGGCGCGGTGTTGTTCGTCGACGCGTGCGGCGCGCTGCTGCTGATGGCCTGCGTACTGCGCTGGGTGCCGCGGACGGGGGCGGAGCCGAAGGAGCCCACGGACGCGCGGCCGGACGAGTCGGGCTGGCGCATCCTGCGCCGCCGCCCCGTGGCCGCCCGGCTGCTGGTCGTGGTGTTCTTCTTCAACTTCTTCTACATGCCGATCGAGGTGGCACTGCCCCTGTACGTCCAGGGCACCCTGCACAGCGGCGCGTCCGGTCTCGGCCTGCTCTGGAGCACCCTGGGCGTCGGCGCGATCGTGGGTGCCGCTCTGGTCAACCTGATGCGCGGCCTCCCCCAGCGCCTGCTGCTCGTCGCGATCATCGGCCTGTGGGCGCTCTGCCCGATCGCCCTGGCCGCCGTGGACAACCTGACCGCCGCGATGATCGTGTTCGCGCTGGGCGGTCTGGTCTGGGCGCCGTTCACCCCCGTCGCGTACAGCTTCCTGCAGTCAGGCCTGCGGCCCGGCGAGCAGCAGCCGGTGGTGACGCTCTGGACGACGGGGGCGACGATCGCGGCCCCGCTGGGCCTCGCGGCCGGCGGCCCGCTCATCCAGCTGACCGGCACGGGCACCGGCCTGGTCGTCTCGGGCCTCCTCACCCTCCTGCTGGTGCCGGTCGCGGCGGTCAGCGTCCTGACACGGTCACCCGAGAAGACCCTCCCTCGCCCGGCGCGACCGTGAGGGCCGAGGGAGAACAAAAGCCAGCAGTCCGCCCAGAACGGAGGCGGTGCCGCCGATCCACATCGCCGTGCGCAGGCCGTCCGCCACCGCCTGCGCCGCGGATGGATCGCCGAGGCCCGCCGTGGCGACGGCCACCAGGACGGCCAGGCCCGCTGCGCCGCCGACCTGCTGGGCGGTGGTGGCCACGGCGGACGCGATGCCCGCCTCGCTGGAGTGTACGCCCGAGGCGGCGCACACGAACATCGCCGGGAAGGTCACACCTCCGCCGACGCCCCAGACCACCACGCCCGGCAGCAGCGTCCAGTAGGAGGCTCCGGTCGACATGGCCACCGCCAGCGCGACCATGCCCGTGCCGTTCACCGCCATCCCGGCGAAAAGCGTCACGCGGGGGCCCCAGCGGACGAGCAGCGCACCGGCCAGCCGCAGCGACGCGCCCATGGAGATGACCGTCAGCGGAACGAAGGCGAGCCCGGCCTCCAGCGCCTCGTACCCGAGCACCCCCTGCAGATAGGTGGTGAACAGGTAGTACGCGCCACCCAACGCGCTCTGGAAGACCAGAATCACGCCGATCGCCGTCACCAGCCCGCGGTCGGCGAACAGCCGCAGCGGCACCAGCGCGTCCTTCGTTCTCCCCTCGACCAGG
Organism: Nonomuraea sp. NPDC026600; assembly: GCF_040638335.1. Lineage (NCBI taxonomy): Bacteria > Bacillati > Actinomycetota > Actinomycetes > Streptosporangiales > Streptosporangiaceae > Nonomuraea > Nonomuraea sp. NPDC026600. The sequence continues at coordinate 327,887 of NZ_JBEZYD010000010.1, read as the reverse complement.
GCGAATGCCGCCAGCAGCAGCAGACCGGCCGCCACCGAACCCAGACCGCGCACCGAGACCCATCCCGCCTCCGGGCCGCTGACCAGTCCGAGCACCAGCAGCGCCGATCCGAGCGTGGCCAGGACCGCGCCGGGCACGTCGAACCCGCCGCGCGTCACCGCGCGCCGCTCGTCCGGCGGAAGGACGACCGGGGCGAGCGCGGCGGCGGCCAACGCCAGCGGCACCAGGACGAACAGCACCCACTCCCAGCCCCATGCCTGGGTGAGCAGGCCGCCTGACAGCGCGCCGGCCGCCAGCCCGCCGCTGCCGGCCGCGCCCCAGACGGCCAGAGCGCGGGTTCGCGCCGGGCCCTCCTCGAAGCGGGTGTTGATCAGCATCAGGGTGGCGGGGGACAGCAGCGCACCGCCGAAGCCTTGCACCGCCCGCGCGGCGACGAGTACGCCCGGCTCCGTGGCGAACCCGCCGGCCAGGCACGCCAACCCGAAGATCACCGAGCCGAGGACGAACACCCGCCGTCCTCCCACCCGGTCGACGAGCCGCCCGCCGAACAGCAGGAACCCGCCGAACGCGACCGCGTACGCGCTGACGACCCACTGCAGCGACTGGGCGGAGAAACCGACGGCCTGCCCGATGTCGGGCAGCGCGACATAGACGATGTTGTAGTCGACCGCGACGGTGAACTGGGCGAACGCCAAGAGCGCCAGCATCCGGCCGGTTCCGGTGAGCACGGTGGTGCCTCGGGATAAACCCAGATTCATAGCTAATCCTCCAGTGTGCCGTCTATAAACTGAACGCCGTGTAGTTACTGCACGAAGATTAGCCACTGAACGCTGTAGGCTGTCAAGCGTGGGCGATCAGATGCTGAGCCGGCGCGCCCGGCTGCGGGCCGAGACCATTGCCGAGATCCGCGCGATCGCGTTGAAGCTCATGGCCGAGGGCGGCCCCGACGCGATCTCGCTACGCGCCATCGCGCGCGAGATGGGCATGACCGCGGGCGCCATCTACGGCTACTTCCCGACCCGCGACGACCTGATCACCACGCTGATCCGGGACGTGCACACCTCGCTGGTCGACGCGCTGGAGGCGGGGCGCGACACCGTACCCCGGGATGATCCCGCCGGCCGGATCCTGGCCTGGGCGCTGGCCTTCCGCGAGTGGGCGCTGGCCAACCCGCAGGGCTTCCGGCTGATCTACGGCGACCCGGTGCCCGGCTACCAGGTCCCCGAAGGCGGTGCCGCGCCCGAGGCCGAACACCGCACCTGCATGGGACTGACGGGCCTCGTCGCCGGTGCCTGGCCGCAGACCGAACGGATCCGTCCCACGGACGCCTACGAATGGACCGACTTCGACGAAGCCCTGGTCACGAAGGTCCGTGCGGAGTTCCCCGGCCTGCCGCCCGCCGCGATCGCCGAGGCGCTGCGCATGTGGGGCCGCCTGCACGGCCTGCTCTCCCTGGAGATCTACGGTCATCTGAGCGGACAGACCCGCAACCCGGCCAAGATCTACCGCGCCGAGATCACCGAACTGGTCCGGTCCCTGGGCCTCACCTCCCTCAGCTGAAAGCGCGTTCATCTTTGGTACGCGACGTCTGTCATCCGTATGCGCCTCCCAAGCGGTAGTCATCGCCGGAGACAACGAGACGGAGATGATCGATGGACGACGGGTTCGCCGAGTATGTGGCACAGCGGCACTTACGGCTGTGCCGGATGGCATACCTCCTCGCCCGGGACTGGGGCACGGCCGAGGATCTGGTGCAGACCGCGCTGGCGAAGGCATGGATCGCCTGGCGGCGGATCGAGGGTAACCCCGACCCCTACGTCTATCGGATCATCGTGAACACCCACGCGTCGTGGTGGCGCAGGCGTTGGCACGGGGAAGTGCCGGCCGAGAGCATCCCTGAGACGGCCGATCCACGCGACCCGGCCGCCGAGGTGGCCGACCAGGCCGCGATGTGGAGCGCCATCGGCACACTTTCCGCACGCCAGCGCGCGGTGGTCGTTCTGCACTACTTCGAGGGACGGACGCTCACCCAGGTCGCCGACATCGTCGGGTGCTCACTGGGGGCGGTGAAGAGCCAGCTCAGCCGAGCCCTCACCCGTCTTCGGGTCGATCCGGACATTCAGAGCATGAACTTGGAGAGGGTCCAGCGATGAGGCACACCGAGAGCGACCTGCGGCAGTTCCTGACCGAGTACGGCCAGGACCGTGCCGGTGGCGAACCGCCTGCTCATGTCGACGCGATCGTACGGCGGGGCCGTCGCATACGCCGTACTCGGCGGGCGCTGACGGCCGGGTCGGCCATGGCCGTCGCCGTCACGGCCGTCGGACTGGTGAACGGCCTGCTGGCCGGACCACCCCGGGCGGACAACACGTCGGCCGCCCAGCGTGCTGCGGACTCGGCTCAGGTCGATCCCGGGCCGAAGCTCCCCACAAGCTTTCCCGTGGTGCTGGGAGCGAAGAAATTCGATCTCCCCCTCATGTCCTCCCAGCGGTTCGAGACGATGGGCGTCGGCCGAACGGTGACCTTCACCCCGACCAGTTTCTACACCGGGTACAAGGTGGTCTGCGACGATCCGCAGGCGTGGGTGGTCACAGCGGAAAAGCTCAAGGGCGGCGAACTGGGTGGTGCGATCGGACAGTGCAAGGATTCATCGGGCGGGCATCACGACGAGCTTTCGGCGCCCACCGACTGGCTGAAGCATCCGCAGTCCCTGCAAATTTGGGTTTTTCCGGCGGACGCCCCCATCTGGGAGGTGGCGAAAACCGTCAAGGAATGCAAGCCGACCCCGAAGTCGGAGGGGTGCGACAAGGACACCGTTTCCAGGATCCTGCGGCACCCCGAGGTGCGCGAACGGCTGTCGGCCGAGGTCGGTGAACGGCCAGGCAGCTGGGCCGTAGGGGTCTACGACCGACCCGCCGGAGCCGAGTCCGTACCGACCGGCGAACCTTCGGCAGGAGCCGAGTCCCCGGCGGCTCGGTAGGGCCCGAGAAAGCGTCACACTCGCCGCATCTCACCACCAAGCGTCGATCCCCTGCGTCGCCATCGGAAGACCCGCTTTACTCACCCCTGGAACCCGGCCCTCGCGCTGATCGTTAAGGCGGGCGGCTGACACAACCAATCTCGACAACAGGGAGACGACAGCGTGGTCTTCAAGCGGATGCTGGGTGCCTTCGGCGTGGGCGCGCCCTCGGTGGACACCGTCCTTTCCACCTCGCGGATCCAGCCGGGCGGCATGCTGGCCGGCGAGGTACGACTCAAGGGCGGCGACTTCGACGCCGAGATCGAACACATCACCCTCGGCCTCGTGGCCCGGGTGGAGATCGAGCACGGCGACGGCGAGCATGGCGGCCTGGGCGAGTTCTCCCGCGCCCAGGTCTCGGGCCCGTTCACGCTGCGTCAAGGCGAGAACCGCAGCCTCGACTTCCAGATCCCGGTGCCGTGGGAGACGCCGATCAGCGAGATCGACGGCCGGCAGCTGACCGGCATGGCGCTGGGCGTACGCACCGAACTGGCCATCGCCAAGGCCATCGACAAAGGCGACCTGGACATGATCGCGGTCGAACCCCTGCCCTCCCAGCTCCGCATCCTCCAGGCGTTCCTGCAGCTCGGTTTCCACTTCAAGTCCGCCGATCTGGAGGCCGGCCGGCTGTACGGCGTGCACCAGGACCTGCCGTTCTACCAGGAGATCGAGTTCTACCCGCCCGCCCAGCACGCCGGAGTCCTGGGCGAGGTCGAGGTCACCTTCGTGGCCGGCCCGGCGGGTCTAGAAGTCATCCTGGAGGCCGACAAGCGTGCCGGCCGTTACTCCGGCGACGCCATCGGCCGCTTCAACGTCAGCCACGATGACGCGCTTCGTACCGACTGGGCCGGCGAGCTCAACCGCTGGCTGGCCGGACTGACCCAATACGGCCACGCCGGGTTGCTCGGCGGCCATGGCGCCGAACACGGCGGCTACGGTCACCACGATTCACACCATCACCATCACAGCGACGGCCCCGGCTGGGGAACGGTGGCGGCGGCCGGAGCCGCGGGCGTGGTCGGCGGGTTCGTCGCGGCCGAGGTCGTCGAAGAGATCTTCGAAAGCGACGAGGACGAAGGCGGCGACTGGTAACGAGTCAGACGCCGCTGTCCAGGGGGACGGCCCGCTGACCAGGCTTCGCCGCCTGGTCAGCGGGCGGCCTCTGCCAGGGGCCATGATCACCTGATGGGCCGGGTCCCGGATCCGGCCCGTAGAGTCGCACTCTGATGGAAATCGTGAACTCCGTCCTCTTCATCGCGCTGCTCCTGCTGATGCTGGCCTGGCCGGTGCCGGCACTGGCGGCTCTCGTGCTCCCGGCTCTCGCGCTGCGCGCCCGAAGCCGGCGGCGGGCGGGATGGTCGCTGCCCGCAGCGACGCTGTGTGCGGCGATCGCCTCCTACGGATACGGGCTGAAGTCGACGACCTTCGGGGCCTGGACGGACCCGGACGACCGGTGCGGGCTGGTCCGGCCGGACCTGTACAGCTACGGCTACCGCGGTCCCGCGAACGGGTCACAGGACATGTGGCCGCTGCGCGACACCACATGCGGCCCTGACCTGGTGCCCGGCTTCGTCAACCCGCTGGTGGCCGGATCGGTGGCGCTGTTCGCGGCTTCCGTGCTGATCATGGCGGTGGTGACGATCAGAGCAAGGCGCCCCAGCGCGGTTTGAACAGGGCGTACTCACCGGTCAGCAGATCAACATCCCGGACCTTCATTTCCCCGCGCGCCGACCTGGCTGAGTGTGGCCACGCTACGGTCGATGCCGCAGCGGGAGACGACGGTGAGCTTCGAATGCCGCACCTCCGGGCTGCGGCGCCACCACTTCAGCGGGGCGCTGCTCATCGACGTGCTCCGGTCGGCCGAGCCGCTGTTCGACCCGGCGGAGCGCAAGGACCGGCTGCGCTTCCTGATCTCGGTACTGGGGCGGGACGGCCATCGCGCGGTGCTGTCGTGGGGTGAGATCGATCCGGAGTTCGGCAACACCCCGGCGCTGCTCGCCGTCACCATGGACTGCCGGAATCTCGACGATCAGGGCCCGCACCTGGTGGTGCCGGGAGATCGCTGCGGGGGCAGGCACATCAGTCAGATCGCGGAGATCAGGTTGTGCGCCGACGACCGGTTATGGGGATGAATGCCGGCAAGAGCAGGGTGGATCGACCCAATGCAGCGCGATGTAGGCCTCCGCCTGGCCGCAGTAGCGCACCCGCTCGCGGGTGACGCGGTAGCGGGCGCGGGTCTCGGGCTCGTCGGGCGAGCGTCGCGGGACGGGAACCGTCAAGACGCCGATGTCCTGGTCGATGTGGGTGAGCAGGCCGTGGCACGGGCCGCCGAGGCAGATGGCGTTGCCGTCGTGGCAGTCGTCCGGCGGGTGCGCGCTCATGCCGGATAGGCGTGCGTCTCGGTGGCCTTCACCGACGCCCAGATCCGCTGGCCGGGGGTGAGGTCGAGGTCGGCGAGGGCGGCCGGGGTGATGTCGGCGAAGGCGGTGATGGGGCCGCCGAGGTGGACGCGTACGTTGTCGCCGTGCCGCTCGATGCCGTCGATCGTGGCGTGCCACAGGTTGCGCGGGCTGCCGTCGGGCCGGGTGCGGTAGAGGGCGACGGCGGCGGGCGGGAAGGCCACGAACACGGGGCCTTGGAGGTGTTCGGTGGTGCTGAGCAGTAGCTCGCCTACCTTGACCCGATGGCCGTCGGCCAGGCCCTGGTAGAGGTTGAGCCCGACCAGCCGGGCCACATAGTCGGTACGGGGCTGGCGGGCCACTTCGGCGGGGCCGCCCTGCTGGACGATGGCGCCGTTCTCGATCACGATGAGCCGGTCGGCGAGCACCATGGCGTCGAGCGGGTCATGGGTGACCAGAACGGTGGCGCCGTCGAAGTCGGCCAGGTGGCGGCGCAACTGCGAGCGGATCTCCAGCCGGGTGTGCGCGTCGAGCGCCGCGAGCGGCTCGTCGAGCAGCAGCAGGCGCGGGTGTACGGCCAGCGCGCGGGCCAGGGCGACGCGCTGGGCCTGGCCGCCGGACAACTGCCGGGGCTTGGCCGCGGCGCGATCGGCCAGGCCGACGCGTTCCAGCAGGGCGGCGGCGGTACGGCGGGCCTCGGCCTTGGAGGCGCCGTGGCAGCGCGGCCCGAAGGCGACGTTGTCCAGTGCCGTCAGGTGCGGGAAGAGCAGGTAGTCCTGGAAGACCATGCCGATGGGCCGCTCCTCGGCGGCCTGGGCGTGCAGTGGGAGGCCGTCGAGGGTGATCTGCCCATCGGACAGGGGAGTGAGCCCGGCCAGGGCGCGCAGGGCGGTGGTCTTGCCCGCGCCGTTCGGGCCGAGCAGCGCGACCACTTCGCCGGGGGCGGCCTCCAGGGTGATGTTCAGAGCGAACGCGGGCCGGGTGACGACCAGCCGGGCACGCAGGCCGTCGGTCATGGGGAGTTCACCCACCGGTCGCGCAGGCTCGACAGGATGATCACCGAGACGGCGAGCAGGACGAGACTGAGCACGATGGCGGCCTCCGGCTCGGTCTCCAGCGCCAGGTAGACGGCCAGGGGCATGGTCTGCGTAGTCCCGGGGAAGTTGCCGGCGAAGGTGATGGTCGCGCCGAACTCACCCAGCGCCCGCGCCCAGCACAGCACCGCCCCGGCCACGACGCCCGGGGCGATGAGCGGCAGCGTGACGCGCCGGAACACGATCCAGCGCGAGGCCCCGAGCGTCGCGGCCGCCTCCTCGAAGCGCTGGTCGGCGGCACGTAGCGCGCCTTCGACGCTGATCACCAGGAACGGCATCGCCACGAACGCCTCGGCGACGACGACCCCGGCGGTGGTGAAGGGCAGCGTGAGCCCGAACGTCGCCTCCAGCCATTGCCCGATCAGCCCCCGCCGGCCCAGTACGAGCAGCAGCGCCACCCCGCCGACCACCGGCGGCAGCACCAAGGGCACGGTGACCAGGGCCCGCACCAGGCGCCGGCCGGGGAAGGACACCCGGGCCAGCAGCCAGGCCAGCGGCACCCCGAGCAGCAGGCACACGGCCGTCGCGATGGTGGCGGTCACCAGCGACAGCCGCAGCGCCTGCAGCACCTGCGGCTCGGCCAGCCGTTCCAGCAGGGTCGGCCAGGGCGCCCGTATCAGCAACCCGGCCAGCGGCAACACCAGGAAGGCCAGCCCGAGCACGGCCGGCACCACCAGCACCCAGGGCAGCCGACCGGACACCGCGGCTGCCCCGCCGCGCAGCTGTTCGCGGCGGGAGCGGTGCGGCGCTGAAGGGATCATCTCCGTCAGGGAGCCTCGAACCCGGCCTTGGTCAGCACGTCCTTGCCCTGCGGCGACAGCACCAGGTCGACGAACTGCTTGGCCAGGTCACCCGCGGGCGCCTTGGTCAGAGTGGCGATCGGGTAGTCGTTGATCGCCTTGTCCGCCTCGGGGAACTCGATGCCCTTCACCTTGCCCGCCGAGGCGAGCACGTCGGTCTTGTAGACCAGCGCGGCGTCCACCTCTCCGAGCTCGACCTTGGTCAGGGTGGCCTTGACGTCCTGCTCCAGAGTGACCGGCTTGACCTTCAGCCCGGCCGCGTCCAGCGCCTTGACCGCCGCCGCGCCGCACGGCACCTGCTCGGCGCACAGGGCGACCTTCACCTTGGGGTCGGTCAGGTCTTTCAGGTCGTCCACCTTGGCCGGGTTGTCGGCGGGTACGGCGATCTGCAGCTTGTTGCGGACGAACGTGGTCGGCGCGCTCGCCAGAGAGGCGTCGGTCACCGTCTTCATGGTGGCCGGACTGGCCGCGGCGAACACGTCGGCCGGAGCCCCCTGGGTGATCTGCTGGGCCAGCGTGGCGCTGGAGCCGAAGTTGAACTTCACCGTGGTGCCCGGGTGGGCGGCCTCGAAGGTCTTGCCGAGCTCGGTGAACGTACCGGTCAGAGACGCGGCGGCGAACACCGTCACCTCCTTGGCCCCGCCACCGGCAGACGCCGAAGCCGAGGCGGAGGTGCCGGACGTGGCCGGTTCGCCGGAGCCGCAACCGGCCAGGCCCGCCAGCGCGAGCGCGACGGGCACGGCGATCGCCCACCGGGAAAGACGCCTGAACACCAATGTGGCTCCTTACTGGCTGCCGGCCACGCGTTCGTGGCCGGGAATCTCGACGACGACGTTGGTGGACTTGATCACGGCGACCGCCACCACCCCCGGCTCCAAACCCAGCTCATCAGCGGCCTGACGGCTCATCAGCGACACCACTCGGTACGGTCCCGCCGCGATCTCCACCTGCGCCATCACCGCATCCCGGATCACCTCGGTCACGATCCCGCGAAAGCGGTTACGCGCCGAGGACCGGCCACCATCGCTGGCCGCCTCGATCTGCGCACGGGCGAAGGCGGCCAGATCCGCGCCGTCCAGGCGCCGATGACCGTGCTCGTCCCGCCCGGCCGCCAGCCGTCCCGCGTCCACCCACCGGCGCACGGTGTCGGAGCTGACCCCGAGCAACGCGGCGGCCTCGCTGATCCGGAACGTCGTCACAAGCAATCACCATACCCTTCGCACATTCCAGGCTGAAGACCGGTCTTTCGCCGCAAGAGCGATACGATCAACAGTTTTGTCATGGCATCCACGAGACCCCAGCCCGTCACCCGATTCGTCTGATACCAGCCCGTCCAAAAAAGGCCCTCCGCTACGCTCCGGACGCTCTCCCAGGCGGGCTGCCCGCCCCTGAAGGGCCTCGCTGCGCTCGGACGCCTTCCTAGCACGCTTCGCCGGGCCGCCTGGGCGGAGCGGGACAAGATGGACTCGAAACCGGCACCGATTCCTATCCCTGGCACCCACCCGACGATCGGGGCGAGGTTGGCGTCGATGGTCGCGCCGACGACAGGGGTCAGCGCGCCGATGAGGCCTGGGCCGCCTGCAAGCAAGGTGGAACACGTTGCTCGCGACCTCATGCCGCCTGCGACGCACCTTCGGGCGCGGCTGTTCGCTGTGCGCGGTGAATCGCTCGCCCGGTCAGGACCCGGACCGCGAACGCGACCTGCCAGAGTCCGATGAAGAGTGTCGGCAGCCGCTCGAAGAAGCCGGCCGGAGAGTCTCCGCCGTCGTGGCCCTGAGCCGCCGCGACAGTCGCGAAGAACGCTGCGACCGCGACGAGGGACAAGGCGCCGCTGGCGATCGAGAAGGCGGACCAACCGCGGAGCGGGCGGTGCGCTGTGGCGAATGCGGCGGCCGAAAAGGCCAGGAACACCACCAGGGCGGCGAGATTGTGCACGGTGCCGCCCGGGGTGATGACGGCAGGCTCGCCGGCCGGGAAGCCGAGGATCGGATCCGTTCGGAACGGGCCGATGAGGATGAGGCTCAGTCCGGCGGTGACGAGGAGTGCGTATCCCCGCCTGTTGATGGTGCCTGAACGTCTGAGTCCTTCGGCGAAGCACAGCGTGAGCACTCCGTAGAGCACGAAGTTGGCGATCTGGAGCCAGCCATGGGGGGCCAGGCTGAGCGCGCTGATGGTGTCGTGCCAGGAGCTGTAGCCGGGCTGTGTCGCCCCGTTGACGAGGTAGGCCGTGATGAAGGTGACCGGACCGGCCGCACCCAGCGCCAGCAGGATGTGTGTACGAGGTATGCCCATGCGTACATCGTACACAGGTTAAAATACGTTGTACGCACTTGAGAGGAAGCGGCATGACATCCCTGTGGGAGCGGCTCGAAGAGACCTCCACCGCGGCACGGCAGGCCCTGTCCGCCCAGCGGATCGCGGCGGCGGCGGTGGCCATCGCCGACGCCGAGGGGCTCGACGCCATCACGATGCGACGCCTGGCCACCGAGTTGGGCGTCGCTCCGATGTCCGCCTACCGTCACGTGTCGGGCAAGGACGATGTCCTGGAGCTGATGGTCGACCTCGTCTACGGCGAGGTGAATGTCCCGGACGGTGCCGACTGGCGGGAGACCCTGCGTGCACTGGCCATGGGCATTCGCGCCCTGGTGCTGAAGCACCCTTGGCTCACCCGGCTCTCCACTTCGCAGATGGTGTACGAGCTGACGCCCAACCGGATGGACCTCACGGAGCGAGCGCTCGCCGCGCTGCACAGCCTGAACCTCGACGTTGACACGGAAATGAGCGTTTTCCGCACGGTCGCCGCCTACGTGCACGGTGCCACCAGCGCCGAGATCGGTCTACGGCAACTGATGGACGACCGAGGCTGGACCAGCGGCGACGAGACCCGGGCGGGGCTTTCTGGACAGATGACCTGGCTGTTGAACACGGGCCGCTATCCGGCGTTCCAACGCTATGTCCATGAAGGCGCTCGCAAGGATGACCTGCAATGGCAGTTCGAGACCGGGCTGGAACACGTCCTCGACGGCATCGCCGCCCGCCTCGGCTGAGGCGGCCAGAAACTCGACGGGGACCTTGTTGCCCGGTTTGTGGCGGTCGCCTCATCCCTGATGGGCGAGCGGCAGGCGGAGGATGAAGCGCGCGCCGTGGGTGGGCGGGGTTTCCACGTGCAGAGTCCCGTGGTGGGCGTGGGCGATCTCGCGGGCGATGGCCAGGCCGAGACCGGTGCCTCCCGCGCCGCGGCTGCGGGCGGTGTCGAGCCGGGTGAAACGCTGGAAGATGTTCTCGCGTTCGGACGCCGGGACTCCCGGGCCGTCGTCGGTGATGGTGAGCTCGGCGTTGTCGCCACTGCGGCGCAATCCGACGTCGATGCGGCGCGCCGCGTGACGCTGCGCGTTGTCGAGCAGGTTGGTCAGTACCCGGCCGATCTGCCCGGGGATGGCGTCGACCACCACACCGGGTTCGAGCCGGAGCCGCACGGGGTGCGGATCGTGCGCGTGGAGCGGCATTTCCGTCTCGATCAGCCGTGTCAGGTCCACGCTTTCCAGCGTCACGTCCTGGTCGGCCCCCAGCCTGGCCAGGAGGAGGAGGTCGGTGGTGATGGCCTGCAGCCGATCCACGTCGCTCAGGGCGCGTTCGAGCAGGTCGCTGAGGTCGGTCTCCCCAGGATGGAGTTGCGCCTCCTCCAGTTGGGCCCGCAGCCCGGCCACCGGGGTGCGCAGCTCGTGGGAGGCGTCGGTGGTGAAGCGCCGCTGCCGATCGAGGGACTCTCGCAGCCCCGCCTGCAGGCGTTGCAACTCCTGGACGCGGGCGCGTTCCCTGTCGTAGAGGCGGGCTCGTGCCAGGGCCTGGGATATCAGCCCGCTGAGCGCTGTGAGCAGCGTACGCTCATCGCCGGGGAAGCGGTGGGGGTGGTCGTAGGAGATCACGCAGCACCCCCGGAACTGGCCGGGCACGAGCAGCGGCAGGATCGCCCAGGCGTCCATCCCCGAGTTGTCGACACTGTGGTCGGCCATCCAGCGGGCGAAGTCCGGATAGCGCTGATGGTGCTCGGCCCTGGAGATGAGGAAGACCGGGGCACGCGATCGCAGGGCGTCGAAGAGGGCGGACGACTCCATCAGCGCCTGGTCCTCCAGCCGGTCAAGGACGTCCGCGGCGTAGTTGAAGGCTCCGGCCACGTGCAGGTGGCCGCGGTCGATGGTCAGCATGAGCAGTCCTGCCGCGCCGAACGACGGAAGCACCCGCTCGACGACGACCCGCACGAGGTCAAAGGCGGTCACGGCGTCACCGAGGGCTCGGGTCAGCTCCTGGATCCAGGCGGCCCGCTCGGCGGTGGCCCGCTCGGCGGCCTCGCGTTCGACCTCCCTCAGACGCTTGTCGGTGATGTCGGTGAGATAGAGGGTCAGGCCGTCGGGCACCGGCAACAGCCGCACGTGGTACCAGCGACCGTCGGTCGGCCACTGCATGTCGAGAGTGGCGGGCTCCCGCTCGGCGGCGGCCCGGTGGCACTCCGCCTGTAGGTCCGGCAACTTCCCTGTCGGCAGGTCCCACAGCACCTGACCGTAGGGGTCGATGACCTTCAGGAGGCGTTCGGCATCGAGGTTGACGAAGGTGAGCCGCCAGTCGCGATCCATCGCAAGGAAGGCATCGCTCATGTAGCGCAGCGCGCGACTGACCGATTCACGGGCGATATGGCTCTCCGTGGTGTCCCAGACCGTGCCGATCATGCGGACCGGCTCGCCGCTCTCATCCAGCACCAACCGGCCGCGTGCCTGTACCCAGCCCGTGGTGCCGTCCGGACGGCGGGCACGGTACTCGACCTCGTACAGCTTCCTGGTACGGATGGCCTCCTCGGTGGTGGCCATCACCCGGGGATGGTCATCTGGGTGGACGAGGTTGACCCAGTAGTCAATCGTGTGGGGGCCGGTTTCCGCATCGATCCCCATGATGGTCAGGGCGGCCTCGTCCCAGTGCAACTCGCCGGTGAGGATGTTCCAGTCCCAGGATCCGATCCTGGTCGCCTTCAGAGCCTCCCGGAGATGGGAGCCGGCGGAGAAATCCCCCTCCCACGGGCACCAGTTGTCTGAGCCGGTGCTGGACACGGCCAGTCGCCGGGTCAGCCAACGGGCCAACGACCGCAGGAACGCCCGCTGGCGGCCGGTTGGCTTCGCGGCCCCGCAGGCGAGTACGGACAGCACGCCGATCGCCGCTTCGCGTACGCGTACGCGAAGCGGCACGGTCGTCAGGGTCGCGATGGGCGGGATGGTCGCGACCGTCTCCTCAGCGCTCTCGCGCTCGGCGACCAGGGTGACGGACGTGCACGCGGGCGCCCCGTCGCGCAACGCCCGGACGATGGCGTCCTGAATCTCGCCCCACGCCTTCAGCTGGGCGGCAGGCATCCCGGAAGTCGCCACCAGACGCGGCTTCTCGTTGCCGACCAGCGCTCCGGACCAGTGCACCATCCCACTCAGCCCGCGCAGTTCGGCGACCGCCTGGTCCAACGCGTACTTCAGCACTTCGGTCTCGCCGAGGCCGACGGAGGCGAGCGCGAGCTTACGCAGCCGCTGGTCCGGAGCATCGGCGACCCAGGTTTCGTTCCTCGCCATCCTCTTCCCCCAGTTGCCACAACAGAGGCATGACACCGGACCGACCTAAAAGCCCAGATTATTTATCGTAGCCACCTGTTTTTCGAAGAAAAGCAAAGCTTCCGGCGAACGGAGACACGGCCGGTTTAGACCATTGCATTTCAGGGGGAATGTTTTGCTATTTCGGCGTTGACACCCCAGCGGCATGCTCGGATCAGGCGTCTGATAGAAGGTATTTCGCTAGGTTGAGCGGACGAATTCGCGGAGATGGAGAGGAACCTCACCCCCTCGTGAACGTGGGCATCATCGGGCAGGCCGGCGGCCTGTTCGCCGTCACCAACATCGACGACATCGTGATCCTCGCGCTGTTCTTCGCCCAAGGGGCCGGGCACCGCGGCGCCACCTCGCGGATCATCCTGGGGCAGTACCTCGGGTTCACCGCCATCCTCGCCGTCGCCACCGCGGCCGCCTTCGGCGCCACCTTCCTGCCCGAGCCCGTCATCCCCTACCTCGGCCTGCTGCCCCTGGCCCTGGGCCTCAAGGCCGCCTGGCAGGCATGGCGCAGCCACAACAACGGCGAGAACACCGGCAACGAGCAGACCGAGACAGGCGGCCCCAGGGCGTTGGAGGTCGCCGCGGTCACCTTCGCCAACGGCGGCGACAACATCGGCGTCTACGTCCCCGTCCTCGCCACAGCCGGTTTCGGCGGGATGAGCGTCTACGCGGTCGTCTTCCTCGTCCTGGTGGCCGTCTGGTGCCTGGCGGGCAGGTTCTTCGCCACCCGGCCCGTCATCGCCAAGGCCCTCAGCCGATGGGGCCACCTCCTCCTGCCCATCGTCCTGATCGCGCTCGGCCTGCTCATCCTCATCCAAGGCGGCGCCTTCGGTCTCTAGACGAGTAAGTCCTAAGTCGTCTAGCTCCTGGATCAGGTGGGGGAGGGACACCCAGCCCTCGCCCGGATTGTGCTGGTCACCATCTTCGCGCTCCCGACGGGCGCGCGTCGCGACGCCGGCACCGGCCTGCTCGCCGAGACGGCCGTTCGTACACCGTGAGATCGACACGGCGAAGCGCTCGCGGGACGCCTACACCATGGCCAGATACTCAGCGAGCTCTTCCGCCGACGAGGTCGAGATCCCCACATACCCATCCGGCCTGACCAGCGTATGGCGCTCGTCGCCATACGGCTCGGCCGGCTCGTACACCCGCACCTCCGGCCCGTTCACCACGCGCGGCGCGGGATCAGGCGACAGCAGCGTGAAATGTGTCCCCCGCAGCAGGTCGAACATCCGCGCCTCGCTGCCGCCGGCCAGCCGCACCCGGCCGTCCGGCACCCGATCCCCGCCCCGCCGGGCCAGCGAGCCGCCCCGATAGCTCACCAGCAGTTGATGAGTCTCCTCGTCGCGCTTGTAGGACTTCTTGTCGTGCAGGTCGGTGCTGAGGCCGAGCACGCGGGCGGCGACCGGCCGGCGTTCCTCCTCGTACGTGTCGAGCAGCGCCTCCGGTGCGCCGGCGAGCACTCGGGCGAGCTTCCAGCCCAGGTTGTAGGCGTCCTGTACGCCGGTGTTGAGTCCCTGCCCACCCGCGGGCGAATGCACGTGGACGGCATCCCCGGCGAGAAAGACCCGGCCGGTCCGGTAGCTGTCGGCCAGGCGGATGTTCACCCGGTAAAGGGACGACCACCGCAGCTCGGTGATCCGAACCCCGCGCAGCATCGACCGTTCGGCGAAGAGCCGCTGGAAACCCGGCAGCGTCAGGTCCGGAACGACGCCCGGCTTCAGCGGCGCGAGCAGTTGGAAGGTGTCGGTGCCGGCCATCGGGTACAGCGCCACCATCCCCTTCCCGGGCCGGAACCAGACATGGATGTGATCCCGGCCGAGCCCCTCGACCCGCACGTCGCCGAGGACCATCCGCTCCTCGTCGCGGGTCTCCCCGGTGAAACCGATGCCGAGCGCCTTGCGTACGAGGCTCTTGCCGCCGTCCGCCGCGACCAGATAGTCCGCCCGCAGGGTCACCTCGGTGCCCATCCGGGCCGTCACCCCGCCCGCATCCTGCTCGAACCCGGTCAGCGTGGCGCCCTGCTCCACCTTGCCGCCCAGCTCGGCCAGCCGCTCACGCAGCACCGCCTCGGTGCGCCACTGCGGGTGCATCATCACCATCGGGTACGGCACCGCGTCCGTGGGGGCGGTGAGCTTGTGCATCCGGCCCTGGTACACCGGCACCCTGCCGATTCTGACCCGCAGCGGCGGGTAGAGCGTCGTGGCCGCCAGAACCCGGTCGATCACTCCCAGATCATCGAAAACCTCCTGCGTACGCGGCTGCAGCCCCTTGCCCTTGGAGCCGCCGGAGGGCTCCGGCGCCTGCTCCACGATGCGGCAGTCGACGCCGCGCCTGGCCAGATCCACGGCGAGGGTGAGCCCGGTGGGTCCGCCGCCGACAATGAGGACGTTCGTCTTCTCGGTCATGATGCGACCGTGTCACCCCGTACTGCCAGATCTCTGTCAGCATCAGGGCCGCCGCTGTCATCGCCCGCCGGAACACCGACCTCCCCATGGGCGCCATCGCCCGCGTCGACCGGCCTTGGGATACTTCCCCCATGTCCTCCGGCGTGTTCTCCGTGATCGCGATCCTCTTTGTCGTCCTCTACCTGGCGTGGATGATCGTCGCGAACCTGCCCCGCCGAGACCGGGCGACGTCCCACGGGCAGGCGGACCGCACGGGCATGGTCATCTACTGGAGGCCCGGCTGCAAGTACTGCATGCGGCTCCGCATGCGCCTGCGCTTCACCCCGCTCCGCTACGCCGAGGTGAACATCCGCCAAGACCCCGAGGCGGCGGCGTTCGTCCGCTCGGTCGCGGACGGGAACGAGACCGTGCCGACCGTGACCGTGGCCGGAAAGGCGATGGTGAACCCGTCGAAGGCTCAGGTGCTGGAAGCGATCAAGATGCACGCCCCGCACCTGGCCAGGGGCTGACGAACCGAGGCTTCTTCCCGCGGAAATAGGCCTTCGCCGACGGGACTGCCAGCAGGATGACGACGAGCAGCGAACCCAGGGTCGTCAGGGCGAGCTTCCCGATGTTCACGGGAAGGAGCCAGCCGGGCATGACGTGCACGGCCGCGTCGACCATGGCCCGCACATCGATACGCGCCAGCACCGGGTCGCCGGAGTTCTTGACGGAGGATTCGAGGACCTGAGCGGTGAACACCTGGCTGGGCACGATGAGGCAACCGGCGACGAAGAGGATCGGCTGCAAGATCCAGGACAGGGTCCGCCCGATCCGGCTCCCCTTCAGGTTGAGCAGCGCCAGGGTCGTCAGGACCAGGGCGATCCCCAGGGCGAGCGGTATCTCCGCGAGGTTCGCCCCGAAGCTGATGCCGTGCTCGGCCAGGACGGCAGCGGGAAGACCCTGCCGTACGACCTCGGCCTCGGCCGCCGCCTGAGCACCGGCCCCGTAGAAGAAGACGATGACGGATCCGCCCAGGAAGGGCACGGCGGTCAGCAGTTGCAGCGTCGCCGCGAAGACGACACCGCGCGGCCGACGCTTCTCCCGCACAGAAGCCGGATTGATCATGGCGTACCTCCGATTCGGGTGCCGCCAACAAGCGACTTGAACACTGTGCAAGTAGCGTAGGACATCACTTGAACACTGTGCAAGTCGCACTCGAACACTGTGCAAGACATGCCCTATCCTGGGAACATGCCGCGCGACACCCTGACCCGTGAGCAGATCGTCCGGGCCGCCATCGAGATCCTGGACACCGAAGGCGTGGAGGGTCTGAGCATGCGGCGCCTCGGCACCCGGCTCGGCTCCGCCGCGACGGCCGTCTACTGGCACGTCAAGAGCAAGGACGATCTCGTCGTACTCGCCGGCGACGAGGTGTGGGCCGAGGTCGAACTCCCCGACCCCGGCGAGGTCGGCTGGCGCACGGCGGCCACGGCGATGGCCCACGGCACCCGCGCGATGATCACCAGACACCCGTGGCTCGTGACGGCCATGAGCACCAATCTCATGTACGGCCCCGGCAAGGCACGCCGTGACGACCACTGCCTCGCCGTCTTCGAAACGGCCGGGTTCGTCGGCGTGCACGCGGACAACGCCAGCAAAACAGTCCTCACGTACATCCTCGGCACAGCCCTCAGCGAGGTGGCCGAGGCCACCTGGCGAGCCCGGCTACGCCGTAACGGCGGCAACGAGGAGGAGCAGGTAGGGGCCGCCATGGCCCAGGCGAGCGAGATCGCGATGCGCTTCCCGCGGCTCCGCGCCCGCCTCGAAGCATGGGAGGACGCCGACCCCGCCGGACCCCCTGACCAGAGCTTCGAGCTCGGCCTGGAGACCATCCTCGACGGCCTCGAAGCCCAGCTCGCCGCTCGGCCCCTGCCCGCCGGCTGAGGCGTGTATTCGTCCCCGGGATGAGTCGTCGAGGAACGTGATGCCGCAAGATGGCAGCTTCTAGCCGAGTATGAGCTTCTCGTCACCGAAGTCGGCGACTATTTCTAGTTTGCCGCCAAGGGCAGCGACATACGCGGCGAGCGTGCTTAGTTCGGTTCGGTCGATCTGCCCTCGTTCGATTGCGCTAACACGTGCTTGGCTAATTCCCATAACTCCAGCCAGTTCCCGCTGGGTGAGGTGGCGACGCTTGCGAGCCTCCGCGAGACGGTGGGCCCGCTCTTCGGCCAGCATCCGGTCACCGCGGCGCGCGACCTCAGCTTCGTCTTCAGGGCCGATCAACTCGCTGCGCAGGTCGTTCCAGTCAACGCTCATTGGATCCCCCCTTCTTCGGCGCCGTTTTCCATGGCTTTCACGTGCTCCCGATACCGGTCTTCAGCTTGCGGTATTGCTCTTGCGTACCAGCCGCACGCGCACGTCTTTGTGCACGTTGATGGTCCAGGTCGCCGGCGTGGCTCACCTCTTACAACGATAATATTGTACAATGCTTGTGTTGTTTTTGTCGACGGCGTCATGACAGGTCAGGCGCCCGCGCGCCGTAGCCGGAGCTGGGCTTCGTGCGCCAGCCGGTCGAGGACCCGCGCCCCGTCGGCCGCCAGCGAGGCCTTCTTGGCGTTGAACGCCCGCACCCAAAGCCCCGCCGCCCAGGCGATCTCGTGCTCCTCCGCCCCCTAACCGGCCGCGCCCGCGTAGACCGCCAGAAACCGGTCCGTCTCGTCGATCGTCGCGGCCTCCAACGGTCCGCCCGTCTCCGTGAACACGGCCGCCGCAGCTCCCGCGATGGCGGGCTCGGGCAGGCACACCACGCTGTCCCAGTCGTGTACGGCGTGCAGTTGATGGCCCTGCCAGCGGAGGTTCTGCGACTCCCAGTCCCCGTGGCCGATCACCGGCGCATGCCGTACGGCCAGCAGACGGTCGCGGACTCGGCGCCCGAGGTCGTCCAGCCAGGCAGGACCGGGACGGCTGTTGAGATCGACGTCCATGTCGTCCGGCCAGGGCCAGACGCCCGCCGAGCCGTGCGCCCAGCCGACCCACGGCGGCGCGGGCGCGACAGAGGAGATGGCATCGGGGGAGGGCGCCAGCCGCACGATCCGCGGCAGGCCGCCGCTTGAGCACCACAGCCCGGCCATCCGCCAGCTCGACACCCAGCACCACAGACAGATGACCGGTACGGAACAACTCACGGACCGGGACCGAGCCAAGCCACTTCTCACACCATGCCCGTACATCCATGAGATCACTGGATACCAACGATGGTCCTGGCATACTGCCCAAATGTCCGACTTCACCGCCTTCTTCGCCGCCGGACGTGACGCCCTCCTGTCGGGCCGCGCCACCCACGACCGGCCGATGGTGGAGGGAGCCGCTCGCTGGGGAGCCACCACGATCCTGCGGCCCGCCGGTACGGTGCTCGACCGGCTGGTGGAGCTGGCCCAGCAGGCGGGCGCGGTCGCCGGGCCCGGCCACTGGGCGCACGGCGCGGACTGCCTGCACGTCACGCTGCGCTCCCTGGAGCCTTACCGGGCCGTCATCCCGGAGGACGATCCGCTCCGGCGGGCCTACGCGGACGCTTTGCGGGAGGCGGCCGCGGGGCTGCCGCCGGTCCGGGTGGTGCTGCGGGGAGTGAGTCCCCATGCGGGCGGGGTGCTCGCCTGTGGCCATCCGGCCGACGACACGCTGGTCACCCTCCAGAAACGGTTCGCGCACGGGCTGGCCGCTCGCGGGCTGCGCGACTTCGAACGTGGCCGGGTGCGTGATCGCTGGTACGTCAGCCTCGTCCACTTCGCCGAGCCCGTGCCCGTGACGACGGCCGAGGCGATCGTCGCGTGGTGCGACGAGCGGGCCGACCTGCAGATCGGCGTCGCGGAGCTCGCCGCGGCCGAGATCGTCCAAGCCGTCCGCACCGGGACAGGTGTGCGGCTCGACACGCTGGAGCGGGTCCCGCTGAGGTGGGCGCCGGCGCGCGCCCCCGAGCCGCGCTGACGCCCACCGACCCACACCGCACGGCCCAAGACCACCGCACGGCCCAAGACCACCGCGCGGCCCCACGGACAGCGCCTACCGCACCAGCAGTGCGGTGACGAACTGCAGCAGATGCCAGGCCACGTAAGCGCTGAGCGAGCAGAACGCCCACTCCTTGGCCCGCGAGATCCGCGACACCCGCCGCAGCACCTCGACCGCCTCCCGCTGCGGCCGAGCCGTGATGGCCAGGAAGTACGCCGACACCAGCCAGGCCGCCCCCGACGCGGTCACCAGGCCGAGGGAGATGGCCAGCAGCGGTCCCGAGGCGGGCATCGGGTCAGCCGGCGAGAGGTCGGGGGAGAGCTGCCGGTACCAGAAGGCGAGCACTCCGGTCACTACGGAGACGGTGATCCGCCTGTCCTTGCGCCCCTGTCGCTTGAGCCAGTGCAGGTCTCGACGCGGCTGGTTTCTGAGCATCCGGTTCACCTCCGTTGGAGTAGCTGGTGAGACCAGCTAACGGCAGGAACCCGGTCAAGATCTGCGACCTCAGGTCGTAAAATTTACGACATTTGGCGGAGTTCGGCGGAGGCTTTCTTGAGTTCGAAGACGTCACCCACCTCCTCCAGGATGCGTACCGCCTCCCTCAGGTTGGCCACGGCCACGGCACGGTCGCCGGCCCGGTGGGCGATCAGGCCGATGGCCCGCAACGCGCAGCCCAGGTCGCGCCGGGTGCCGCAGACGAGATGCACGTCCTTGGCCTGCGACGCGAACGTCAGCGCCTCATCAGGCCGGTTCAGGTCGAGCAGGATCATGGCCAGCGTGGTGAGCGCCGCCGCCCAGCGGTCTTTGGTGGCGGTCTCGTTCTGCAACTCGACCGTCTCCCTGGCGTACTCAAGGGCGGCGGCCGTCTTACCCGCGACGTGCAGGGCCTGCGCGATCGACAGCAGCGCGCTGGCCTTGTTGTCGCGTACCTCCTCCCGGATCTCCAGCGACGCCTTGGCGGCGCGCAGCGCGTCCTTGTGCCGGTCCAGCGACAGGTACGTGTAGGCGAGCGTCTCCTGCACGTCCGCCTCGGCCCGGCGGTTGCTCATGCCCTGGACGAGGTCCAGCGCCTCCAGGGCGTGGACGAACGCGACCTGCGGCAACCCCTGGCGTCTCCGTACCCGCGCCAGCCGGTTGAGCATCCGGGCCTCCACGGGCAGGTCGTGGATCTCCCGGCTGATGGCGAGCGCCTGGTTGAGGTAGTCGTCGGCGCGCAGGTAGTCGGCCAGCCGCCAGTGCACCAGCCCGATGTCGCCGAGTGTCTCGGCGCGTCCCTGTTCGTGATGGAGCTCCCGTTGTACGACCAGCGCCTGTTCGTAGTGTTCGAGGGCCTCGTCGTAACGGGAGCCGTTGCGCGCGATGCGGCCCAGCGCGCACAGGGCCCGGCCGCATCCGTGCTGGTCGCCGGTGGCCGTGTACCCGGACAGGGCCCGCTCGGCGTCGCGCTGCGCGTCGTGCGGCAGCCGGAGCGAGTCGTAGATCTCGGCCAGGCAGAGCAGCGTCTCGGCCTCGCTGTGCTCGTCGCCCAGGTCGTGGCAGATCGCCAGGGCTTCCAGGCCCTCCGACAGGGCGGCGTTCAGCTCGCCCAGGTGGTGCTGGATCCGGGCCAGGATGATCAGGCTCTGGGCGGTGCCGTGCAGGTCGCCGAGCTGCTCGCGTACCTCCAGCGCCTGCCCGGCGTGGTGCAGCGCGAGCTCGTGCCGTTCCTGCGACAGGTGCAGGCGCGACAGCGAGTGCAGGCAGTCGGCCACCCCGGCCAGGTCGCCGATCTCCTCGTAAACCGCCAGGGCCTCGCCCGCGCACTTGAGCGCGTCCTCGCTGTTGCCCGCGATGCCGTGTACCTCGGCCAGGTCGTTCAGGGCGCGGGCCCGGCCCTCGCGGTCGCCGAGCGAGGTGAAGTCGGCCAGCGCCTCGCCGATGTAGCGGGCGGCCTGGGTGGACGGGCCGATGTCGCGGTGTATCGAGCCGAGATGGCTGCGCATCAGCGCGATCGCCCGCCGGTCGCCGATCCGCGCCGCCGAGTTGAGCCCGATCTGCTGGATCTCCAGGTCGTTCTGGTAGTAACGCAACCGCCTGAACGGCTCGAACGCCGCCTCGGCCAGCCGCCAGGCGGCGTGGTGCGCGCCGGTCTCCTCCGCCAGCCGGACGACGGAGACCAGCGAACGGCGCTCGGCCCCGAACCACGAGCGTGGTGTGTCCGGGTCGGTCGCCATGCCCAGGTAGTGGTCGAGCAGCCGGACCCTGGCCTCGCGCACGCCGGCCTCCGCGTGCCTGCCCAGCTCCCTGGCCAGCCGCTTGACCAGGTCGTGCACGCGATAGCGCGGCCCGGCCATCGGGTCGATGAGGTACGCCCGGTGCAGGCCCTCGACCGCGATCACCGCCTCGCCGACGGAGGTGCCGAGCGCGGCGGCCAGGACCTCGGGCGTGAAGTCCTGGCCGGGCAGCAGCCCGACGTGCCGGAAGGCGCGCCGCTGGGGCGGGGTGAGCGACTCGTAGGCCAGGTCGAGCGCGGAACGGAAGGCGTCCTCCGGGTCGCCGGAGAGCGGCTGCCGCAGGTCGGGCCCGCGCAGCTCGCGTACGCGCGACTCGACGCTGAGCCCGGGGTCCTCGGCGAGCTTGGCCGCCGAGATGCGCAGCGCGAACGGATGGTACGAGCAGACCCGGGCCAGCTCGGCCAGCGCGTCGCGGTCGGCGGCCCGCGGCGACTCCTCGCCGAGCACCGCGACCAGCAGCGCGACGGCGTTGCCCGGATCGAGCACGGACAGGTCCATCAGGTCGGCGTGTCCGGTGGCGCGGAGCGGGGCCATCCTGGTCCTGCTGGTCACCAGCACGACGCAGTCCTTGCTGCCCGGCAGCAGCGCCCGCACCTGCGCCGGGTCGGCGGCGTTGTCCAGGATGAGCAGCAGCTTCCGCCCCGCCAGCCGGCTCCGGTACAGCAGCATCAGCTCGGCCTCGTCGGAGGCGGGCATCTGCTCGCCGACGCCGAGCGAGCGCAGGATCTGCCCGAGTGCCTCGGCCGGAGTCATGGGCGGCTGGCTGGGCGACTGGCCGCGCAGGTCGATCACGATCTGCCCGTCGGGGAACCGTCGGGCCTGCTGGTGCGCCCAGCGCGTGACCAGCGCCGTCTTCCCCACGCCCGGTAACCCTTGAACGACCATCGTGTTCGGCCGGCGCGGCCGTTCCAGCCACGAGCTGAGCAGGTCGAGACTCTGCTGCCGCCCGGTGAAGTCGGACACGTCGGCAGGCAACTGAGCGGGCCGGGGCACCTCCCCGGCGGGCAACGCCTCGACCGGCGCGCCGGGCCGGGTCAGGAACGGGGTGACCCGCCCCTCCCAGGGAGCGGACAAGTGCTCCCAGGCCCCGGCGACGCCCCGCAACGCCGCAGGGTCGGAGATCCGCAGCCGCCGATACCCGGGCCGGACCAGCCAGCCCCGCCGAACCCACTGAGTGAGCTGCCGCTGCACCACGTCGGGCGCGCTGCCCACCAGATCGGCCAGCGTCTCCATGGACAGGGGCGGCGCCGACTCACCGGCCAGCCCGTAACGCTCGTCCAGGTGCAGCAGCCACACGGCCAGCCGCGCGGCGACGGGCGCCCGGGCCAGCGCCTCATGCCTGCGGGCGGCGACGTCCCTGGCGAACAGTTCCTGCACCAGCGCCATGGCCACGGCCGTATTGGCCGCGGCGTGTTCCCGCAACGTCCGGACATCGATCGGCCACGCCCGAACCTCGGTCAGCGCGTCGATCCGAACCCGCTCGGCCGGACTCCAGAACGCCAATTCCCCGACGAGATCACCGTCGGCCCGCAGATCGTGAATGCCTTCACGCTCGCCGCCCGCCAAATATTCCCGCGCATAGCCGTAATCGATGACAAATACTCGGTTGGCGGGCCGCAGTACAGAGCAAATACTTTCGTTACGCCGGAAAATCCGGGGCCGCGCGCCCTCTTCGACGAGCGACCGAAAGATCCCCACCCCGACACCACCCCCCTCGGGACGGCGGTGTCCGCGACGAAACAGCCCACACGACATGACAGCGACACGACCGCCAAGGGCCGTCCTGTCACATCAGTGGAACCCTGGCGACAGCACCTGTCAACCGCAGGCTACCCGGGCCGTGCCGTGAAGATCACGCGTGGGCCGGCTCCGTACGGTCGGGGACGAACCGGTAGCCCACGTTGCGGACCGTGCCGATCAGGGACTCGTACTCGGTGCCCAGCTTCGCGCGCAGCCGCCGGACGTGCACGTCGACCGTCCGGGTGCCCCCGAAGTAGTCATAGCCCCAGACCTCCTGCAGCAACTGGGCGCGGGTGAACACGCGGCCCGGATGCTGCGCGAGGTATTTGAGCAGCTCGAACTCCTTGAACGTCAGATCGAGCACCCGCCCCCGCAGCCGCGCCGTATAAGTCGCCTCATCAATGGACAGATCGCCACTGCGGATCTCGTCCGGAACGTCCTCGCCCTGGGTCGTACGGCCGATGGACATCCGCAGCCGTGCCTCCACCTCGGCCGGCCCCGCGCTGTCGAGCAGCACGTCGTCGACGCCCCACTCGGCGGTCATCGCGGCCAGCCCGCCCTCGGTGACGATCACCAGCAGCGGGCAGTCGATCCCCGTCGTGCGGATCAACCGGCACAGGCTTTTGGCCTGCACCAACTCCTTTCGGGCGTCGACCAGAACCGCGTCCGCGGGCGGCGTGTCGATCAGCGCGGACGCCTCGGCCGGCGAGACGCGGACCGAGTGGAGCAGCAACCCCAGCGCCGGTAGCACCTCAGCGGATGGCTCAAGGGCGTTGGTCAGCAGGAGCAGGTTGCTCATATCGGCCTCCTCAAACACACAAGGACCCGGGGGCTTCGTCGCCCAGGTCCTGTAGGCGAGGATATCCCACGCGAACGCCGCGTCCATTGCGCGTCCACCAGATGAACAGCGTAAACCGTGGTTCGCGGATGTTAACGCGGTCCCACAATGGAGCTGAGCCGAATGTGAGGTGGCTATGGCCACGGGAAAGGTACGTTATTGGGCCGCCGCGAAAGAGGCGGCCGGAGTGGCCGAGGAGCCGTTCGACGCGGTCACACTTGGCGAACTCATGACCAAAATCACACAAAATCGTGCTGAACTTGCCCGGGTGATCGGCCGTTCGTCCTTCCTGGTCGACGGCTCGCCGGTGGGCAAGCGGGCCCACGAGGAGGTGATCCTGAGCGACGGAGCGACGGTCGAGGTGCTGCCGCCCTTCGCCGGCGGGTGATCGGACGCTTGCCCGGGGCAGAGGCATCCCAGTCGATAGGCTCATGATCCCCCGTTGTGAGACAGGATGTCCGATGCGCAAACTGATCATTTTCCTGATCGTGCTGGTCGTTCTCCTCGCCGTCGTCGATCGAGTGGCGGTCGCCGGAGTGCAGCGCGATCTCGCCAACCGGATCGGTGCCGCGGCCGACCTCAACAGCACGCCGACGGTGACAATTGAGGGCATCCCATTTCTCACACAGGCAGTCTCCGGAAGGTATCCAGAGGTACGGTTCAATCTCGGCACTCTCACCTACGGGGGAGTTCCGGTGAAGAACCTGCAAGGCGTCGCCTACGACGTGACCGCTCCGCTGGCCGACGTGCTCCAGAACAGAGCCAACGTCCGGGCCGGGCGTCTGACCGTCCGCGGCACTCTGACCAGGGCGACGATCGACAAGTACGCGCCGCAGGGCGTCAAGATCTCCGGGAACGGCCAGCGGCTCGTCGCGTCGGGTGAGGTGACGGTAGGGGTGAGCAAGGTGAAGTTCAACGCGGAGCTGCGCGTTCAGGTCACCGACGGGGGTATCAAGCTCCAAGCGGAGAAGATCCAGGGCGTGCCCGCCGCGCTCGCGCAGTTCGTGACGTACACGATCCCGTTCAAGGGGAAGCTCCCGTTCGACGTGAAAGTAACAGGAGTGAAGAGCGTGACCGATGGATTGGAGTTCGCTGCCGAAGCGTCTGACGTGCCGCTCCGTGGATGACTTCGAACCGGTCAGCCCCGCCGTACGTGATGAGGGTGTGACTGCAGCCGACACCGCCGACGAGGAGCTGGTCAAGACCCTCTTCGACGAGCACGCTGGGCCACTTTACGGATACGTGCTGCGACTCACGGGCGACTCGGGACGAGCGGAGGACGTCGTGCAGGAAACGCTGCTGCGGGCCTGGCGGCATCCTGATGCCCTCACCGGCCGCCCGATTCGTGCCTGGTTGTTTACGGTTGCCCGTAATCTCGTCGTAGACCAGCACCGCGCCCGTAAGTCCCGCCCGCCCGAGACCGGTGATGAGGCGCTCGCCGTGCTGCCGGCGGACGACGAGCTGGAGCGGGCGGTCGAATCGTGGGCCGTGGCCGAGGCGCTGGCCGCGTTGCGGCCCGAGCACCGTGAGGTGCTGCTGGAGGTCTACTACCGGGGGAGATCGGTGAAGGAGGCGTCGGCCACGCTGGGCATCCCGCCGGGCACGGTCAAGTCACGCACCTACTACGCGCTGCGCGCGCTCAGGCTCGCGCTCGAGGAGCGAGGGCTGGCGCCGTGATGACGTGTGAGGAGGTCCGGCTGTCACTGGGCGCGCACGCGCTCGGCGCGCTGGAGCCCGAAGAGGCGATGGAGATCGACGTTCACCTGGCGACCTGCGAGGTGTGCGGAGCCGAACTCCTGGACATGGAGGGCGTCGCGTCCTTCCTCGGCAAGGTGTCGGAGCGCGACGTCGAGCTGGTCGCCAGCCCCCCGCGCCAGGTGCTCGACCGGCTGCTGAACGCCCGCGCCCGGCGCCGCAGGAGGGGCCGCGCGCTGCTGGCCGTGGCCGCCTCGGTCGCGGTGATGGCGGTCGGCGGCACGGTGTGGACGGCCTCCCAGCAGTCGAACGCCCACCAGACCTCCGCCGCCGCGCCCGCCACCACCGTCGCGTCGGCCGCGCCCCAGGAGAACTCGGCGTTCTCCGCACGGGACAGCGCGCCGAGTGACGCGCAACTCAAGTCCAAGGCGGGGCCGACGCCGAGGCCATCGGCGAGCCCGACGGCGCCCGGCCGCGAGTTCCCCGGCGAGAACGAGGCCAAGCGCTACTACGCGACCGTGGCGGCCTTCCCCGGCGACGACATGACCAAGCTGGCGGTGCGGGTCACGGGCGTGCCGATCGGCACGACGTGCCAACTGGTGGTGGTCGGCAGGGGCGGTGAGCGCGACTTCACCGAGAGCTGGACGGTCGACCGCGAGACCTACGCGGACAAGGCCGTCTTCCCCCGCCAGACCCGGATCCCGATGAACCACATCGCCAGGTTCGAGATCGTCGACACGGGCGGCAAGGTGCTCGTCAAGATTCCGGTCCCGACGCGGAAGTAATCCGACCCGCCCGAGGTTGCAGCAGAGAATGACAGGACTATGGGTGGTGCTGGCGACGCTGGCGCTCGGCTCGGTGATCGGGGTGGTACGGCTGCGCCGCGACGGCAGGGTGCGCGACACGGCTCAGGCGGACGGCCGCCTGGTCATGGCCGACCTCGGTGCGGACCTGGGGGAGCGGGCGACGCTCGTGCAGTTCTCGACGGCCTTCTGCCAGCCGTGCCGGGCGACCCGGCGGGTGCTGGCCGACGTCAGCGAGCTCGTGCCCGGCGTGGCGCATGTCGAGATCGACGCCGAGTCGCGGCTGGATCTCGTCCGGCGGCTCGACATCATGCGTACGCCGACGGTCCTCGTCCTCGACAGCACAGGAAACATCGTGAAAAGGGCCTCCGGCCAGCCCCGCAAGGCGGACGTCCTCGCTGCCCTGGCAGGGGCCGTGTCTCACGTTTCGTCTCAAAACCCGGACGACATGTGACAGATGGCGAGACGGCGGGTAGTGTCATCGCCATGAACCCATCGACAGAGCTGCTGACGAAGCGGCGCGCGGTTGATTTCTGCCGCGTCGCCACCGCGCTCTGTCGCGCTGCCTGAGGACGGTCTCGCGCGGACTTCCGATCCGCCCCAATCCGACCCCCTTCAGGAGCATCCTTCGATGCGTGCCGACCCTAGAGCGCTGCGTTTCAGCGCGATCATCACAACTGTGGTCCTCGCCCTCGTCCTGGTGACGGGGAGCGTCTGGCCGCCGGCCGCGCCGGTGCTGCTCGCCGCTCAGGCGCTGGTCTTCGCACTCGGCGTGGCACACCGCTCGCCGTACGGGATGTTTTACAAGGCGTTCGTCAAGAGCGCTCCGAAGGAGACAGAGGACGCCCGCCCGCCCCGCTTCGCGCAGGGTGTCGGGCTGGTCTTCGCGGTCGCGGGCCTGGTCGGATACCTCGCCGGGATCACGCCGCTGGCCCTCGTGGCCACGGCTGCGGCTCTCCTCGCCGCCTTCCTCAACGCAGCCTTCGGATTCTGTCTTGGCTGCGAAACGTATCTGCTGATTCGCCGTCTACTGCCCGCCGCCAAATTGGAGGTTCCCCAATGAGCCGCTCCGCCGTCCTGGTGGATGCCGAATGGGTCGAGGCCAACCTCGACACCCCCGGCGTCGTCCTCGTCGAGGTCGATGAAGACGCCAGTGCCTATGACAAGGGCCACATCCGTGGCGCCGTGAAGGTCGACTGGCAGAAGGACCTTCAGGACCCGGTCCGCCGCGACTTCGTGGACAAGACCGGCTTCGAGACGCTGCTGTCCGAGCGCGGCATCTCCAACGACGACACCATCGTGCTTTATGGCGGGAACAACAACTGGTTCGCCGCCTACGCCTACTGGTACTTCAAGCTCTACGGCCACGACAACGTCAAGCTGCTCGACGGCGGGCGTAAGAAGTGGGAGCTCGACTCGCGCGAGCTGGTCAGGGACGTGCCGCAGCGCGCCAAGACCTCCTACGTGGCCCAGGAGCAGGACCTCGCCATCCGCGCCTTCCGCGATGACGTGGTCGCCGCGATCGGCAAGCTCAACCTGGTCGACGTCCGCTCTCCCGACGAGTTCACCGGCAAGCTGCTCGCCCCGGCCCACCTGCCGCAGGAGCAGGCGCAGCGCGCGGGTCACGTGCCCACCGCTCGCAGCATCCCGTGGTCCAAGGCGGCCAACGACGACGGCACGTTCAAGACCGACGACGACCTGCGCACGCTCTACGGCGAGGCGGGGGTCAACTTCGACAAGGACACCATCGCCTACTGCCGCATCGGCGAGCGTTCGGCGCACACCTGGTTCGTGCTGCACGAGCTGCTCGACCAGGCGAACGTGAAGAACTACGACGGTTCGTGGACCGAATACGGCTCGCTCGTGGGCGTGCCGATCGAGTTGGGAGAGGCCCGCTGATGAGCACCACTCAGACCGCACAGAACGCGCAGACCGCGCCGGGTTGCGGAGCTCCGGAGCAGACCATCGCGCTGCCCGCGGGGATCGATCTGGCCAACCAGGCCGTGATCCAGGGCGTCGTGACGGGCGCCGGCACCGCGTACGCGCGGCTGCTCGACCACTCCGGCGAGTTCACCGGCGAAGTCGTCGTGTCGGACGAGGGCGTGTTCCGCTTCTTCGCCGCACCGGGCGAGTGGACCGTGCGCATCATCGCCGGCGGCGGCGTCACGCGTGACGTCCAGGTCGAGGCGAGGCTGGGCGAGGTGTCCCAGCTGGCCGTCGCCGTCTGATCCGGCCGTCTCCAGAAGAGGCTCGCGTCCGACTTCGGGCGCGGGTCTTTTCGCGTGTTGCGGCGCTTTCCAGCCATGGCCGGTCGAGCGTGCAACCGAATCCGCGCCGGCGGTGTTCTACCTGGTGTGAGTGACATCGACTGCCTCGACCCGGTGCGGAAGGCGCTGCTCGACGACCTCGATGAGGGGTTCGCCGAGCTGTTCAGCGTCCATCGCGGCGTGGTGTTCTCGACCGCGTTGCGGCTGAGCGGTCGGTGGGCCGACGCCGAGGACCTCACCGCTGAGACGTTCCTGCGTGCCTACCGGGCCGTGGCCGGCTATGAGCGGGACCGGATCGCCGCGTTGCAACCGCGGGCTTGGCTCCTGACCATACTGCTGAACATCTGGCGGAACTGCGCCCGTGCCAAGTCCAGGAAGCCGCCACCCGATCTGCGTGAGGAGCCGGTCGATACCGTTGATCCACGGGAGAGCGTCGAGGACACGGCGGCGCGGCGTGAGACCGGTGACGAGCTCGCCGAGTTGCTCGGCATGCTGCCCGACGAACAGCGGGTGGCCGTCGTGCTCCGGCATGTCGTCGATCTGCCGGTCAGTGAGATCGCCACGGTGCTCAGGATTCCGCAGGGCACCGTCAAGTCGCACGTGTCGCGGGGGCTGAAGCGCCTGCGCGCACTAGGAGGTGCCCGATGACTCAGGATCCGCTGCTCGCCGGACTCGCGGCCCTGGCCACGGACGCGCCCGACGGGCTGCTCGACCGGATCGCCGCGCGCTGGGTGACGGCGCCGGGCCCGCTCGGGGAGGTGTCCGTCGCGTTCACCGATCAGGGCATCGCCTACGTTCATCTGGGCGACGGCTTCGCCGCCGCCTTCAGGGCCCGCGCCGGACGTCCGTTGCTGCCCGCCGACCGGCCGCCCGCCGGGCTGGTGCCCGCACTGCGTACCGGACGGTCCTCGGGGATCGCGCTCGACCTGAGGGGGCTGAGCGACTTCCAGCGCGACGTCCTGCTCGCCGCCCGGACGATCCCCCGGGGCGAAGTACGGCCCTACGCCTGGGTCGCGGCCCAGGTGGGCAGGCCCAAGGCGGTGCGCGCGGTGGGCGCGGCGCTGGGTGCGAACCCGGTCCCGCTGCTCGTCCCGTGCCACCGGGTGACCAGGTCCGACGGGGTGGCGGGCGACTACGTGTTCGGAGCGGCGGCCAAGGAGCGGCTGCTACTGGCCGAGGGCGTGGATCTGGACGCGCTGCGCGGGCTGGCGCGGGAGCGGGTGTTCTACCTGGCCAGCGACACCACCGGTGTGGTGTGCTTCCCGACCTGCCACAACGCCCGGCGCATCACCCCCGCGCACCGGCACGGCTTCCGCAGCCTCGCCCAGGCTCAGGAGGCCGGCTACCGGCCCTGCCGGACGTGCAGACCCGCACTGGCCGCCTGACGCCCCTCAGGGGCGGGCCGGCGTCGGGTAGCGCATCAGCAGCGAGGCCCTGACCTCTTCCGGGCCGACCGCGCGGTAACTGTGCGGGACGTCCGAGAGCCACGAGATGTGGTGGCCCGGTCTCGCCGTGAGCGGCGCGTCCGCCGGGCCCGCGATCAGCGTGCCGCTGAAGACCGTGAGGTGCTCGCTCACGCCTGCGAGATGCGCGGCCGAGGTCTGGGTGATGCCGGGCGGGATGCGCAGCCGGTACAGCTCGTAGGTCACCCACTCGTCCTCGAACAGCTCCAGCAGCGCCGCCTCGATCGCCGTGCCACGCATGATCTGCGGCGACGGCGGCGTGTCGAGTATCGCGCCGATCGGCACGCCGAGCTGGGAGGTGATGGCCCAGAGCGTCTCCAGCGTCGGGTTGCGCGTGCCTGTCTCCACGCCCGACAGAGTCGCCTTGCCGATGCCGGCGCGATTGGCCAGCTCGGACAGCGAGACGCCGGCCGCCTGCCGCAGCACCCGCACTCGCTCCCCGACCACGCGCGGATCTGTGTCCAGTGCGGGCCGCGATTCCATGCCGCCATGGTCCCTCAGAATCCCGCTGGATTGTGCCGGGCTCCCGGGGTTTGTTGTCACCATTTTGCGCTGATCATTCCGGTCCGGTTCGGGAAGGGCGTCGAACGATCATCATGCCTGATAGGCGCATATGTCGACATGTCTGTAGGATCCCGTGGGTGTCCGCGTTGTCAGGAGTGATGGCTCCGTCCCGGTCCATGCCCGTACCAGGGCAGGGATCGATGCCGTCGCCGTTCTCGCTGCCCTTGCACGCGCTCCGTATCGCAGGGAAGTGCGCGCTACCGCTGATCGCCTGGTTCTCGGCCGGTCAGGCGGTGCGCTTCGCGCTGCTCTATGTCGGCACTGAGATCTCTCATGGAGATGCCCGGCAGTTCCGTCTGGTCGCGACCATCGCGGTGCTGACGCTCATCGTCATGGCGTCGATGACGGTCACCGCGGGCATGCTGTGGTCGCTGCGTGGCGCGCTCTGGGAGATCGGCGCCCGGCGGGCGTCGGGCGAGGAGGACGAGCGCTACTGGGTCTCGATGAACCGTGTCGCCCCGGCTTTCGCGGTCATCTATCTGACCTGGGGGTTTCATGTCGAGGATGCCCGGGACTTCGTACAGACCGACTTCCTGCACAACATCGACGACTTCATCGACGGCAGTGTCCTCGGCACGGGCAGCACGGTCGGGCGGGGGCTCATCGACCTCGACTGGCGGATCTCGCTCGCCCTGATGGTCGTGGCGTTCCTGCTGCGCATGCTGTTCAGCAGAATGGTGGAGCGGGGGGACGGAAAGATCTCCGGGCTGGCCACGGCGGTGTCCGAGTTCGCCTTCGTGTTCTTCGGCTTGAACGCCACCTTCGTGCTGGCCAACGCGCGCTCCGACTGGGTCTCGCACCGCGCCGCCGTGTCCACCTCCGGGCAGCTCGTGTCGCAGGCCGAGCAGAGCATCCCGGGTTGGGAGGGGTTCTGGGGAGCGGTCGGTGATGTCTGGCCGTACATCGTGGACGGTGTCCTCATCCCGCTCACCTGGCTCACGGTGGCGGTGCTCGTCTTCGGCACGTACGCCGACGACGCCCGTACGATGCTCCGCGACACCCGCTTCGAGAAGGGGATCGACAAGCTCTACTCGACCCACTCGCTCACCCAGAAGTCGGTCGAGCGGATCACCGGCGGCTTCCAGGAGCGCTGGGTCCCCCTGGCCAACTCCTTCAGGCAGACGCTGACGGGCGGCATGGCGCTGTTCGGGATGATGTGCCTGTGCTACGTGTCGCTGCACGTCGGCGCGGAGTACGCGATGCGCGGCGTGCGGACGCTGATCGGGTCGAAGACGGAGTGGTTCTGGATGGCCATCGGTCCTCCCATCGACTTCGTCAAGAACCTGCTCGTCACGGTCCTGACCATGGCCCTGCTGGCCGCCGCGTTCGACATCGCGGCCACGCGCGGCCGCCGGATGGCGCCGGCGCCCGCCCTGCCCGACGGCCGGATGGGCGCCCGCGCCTGAATCGCCGGACGGGGCGTCAGCGCTTGAAGCGCAGCACGTCCTGCTCCGGTTCCGTCTTCGTGGTCATCAGTTTGCTCGTGGGGATGTCCGCGCGGTAGTTGCTCGGCGTGAGCAGCAGCTCGACCTCGGCCGCCTGCGCTTGCGGCACCCGGGCATAGGCCGTCATCCGGTACGGCTTGCCGATCTCCATCTTCTCGATCGGCGTCGTGTCGTCGACGACGAGGGCCACCCAGGTACGGCCCTGGCGATCGGTCACGAAGAGTTCTTTGGGCTTGGCCGTCTTGACCGCGCCGTCCGCGTCGACGGCCGACCGGACGATGTCGATCTTGGCGTAGACCGTCCCCGGCTGGGGCTTGTCACCGGGCAGCTGCTGCACGGTCTCCAGCGTGGACTTCCAGGTGACGTGCTTGACCGTGACGGACTGCCCCACCGGCACCACCTGCTCTCGCATCGGCGAAGACTGCCCCGACCGGACCAGGTAGACGTGGTAGCGGTCGTAGGTCAGCGCCCCGAGCGCCACGACCAGCGCGGCCGCGGCGCCAACCGCCGTCAGCACGGGCCGGCGCCGGCGCGGCGGCGGAGCCACGGCGGCCGGGACCTCGACGGTGGGCGGTTCCACGGGTGGGGGCGGTTCCACGGGCAGGGCAACCGGAGGGGGCGGTTCCACGGGAGGGGCTACGGAAGGGGGCGGTTCTACGGTGGGGGGCTGCTTGAGGGGCCGGGGTAGCGGCCCGGCGCTGGGGATGGCCGGGAGCGGCTGGGTGGAGCTCTCCACCGTGGCTTCCACCCGCCTGGGCGGCCACACCTGCTGGTCGGGAGGGACGACCCGCGGCACGGCGCGCGACGGGGCGACCGGACGCCGCCGCCGCGGCCTCGACTGAGGCTGAGCTGGGGGCTGACGCTGGGGGTCCGGATTCTGGCTGGGCGGAGGGGAGAACCAGCCGCGGTCGTCTGTGCTCATCAGCTCTTCTTCAGGGTGTAGACATCGCTGGGCGCCGACTTGAGCCGGGCCGCCGCCGGGCCGTCGATACCCAGGTCGACCTCGGCCTCCGGCTCGAAAGGCTCGACCAGCGCCGTTCCGGGCAGCTTGAACACGACCCGCGCGCCTTCGAGCGCCGAAGGGGGGACCTCGAAGACGAAGTAGCCGTTGACCCAGAAGCCCGGCTGTACCCAGGGGTTGGCCAGCGTCTCGGCGGGCTCGATCTTGTCCGTGGCGTCGTAGGCGACGCCGTCCGGGGTCAGCAGCGCGGGCGTGCCCAGGTGCATGGGCTTGGTGTCCGAGGTCGCGGACGCCTGGACGACCAGGAACAACTGCTCGGTCTCCACCTTCCCGGACACGCCCTGCACGGCGCGCGCCGAGGCGACCGAGTTGACGCGCACCGCGAACCTGCCCGCGTTCACGTCCTGGCCCTTGGCGCCGACGGTGGTGATGGGCGCGTCGATCTCGTTCGGGGTCAGGTTGAGCGTCTGGAGGCCGACGGCGCCGCCCAGCAGCACCAGGCCGGCGAGGGCGCCGAGCACGCGGGAGCCGCCCGGCCGGCGGGAACGGGAGCCACGGCCGCGTGGGCGGCGGGGAGCCGTCGCGGTCATGTCGCCTCCGCGCCGTGCACCGGGAGCGTCACCTGGGCCTGGACGACGGGGAGCCGGACGTCGTCCTCCTCTTCCGAGACCAGGTTCCAGTGAGAGCTCGGATCGTTGAAGCCCGGCTCGTAGGCGAAGCTCCCCACGTCCAGCGTCACCTTCTTCGGCGGCGTGGCCGCCTTGTCCAGGTCGTACCGGAGGATGACCGTGGTCGGGACGCCCGGCTGGAGCTGGCCGGTCTTCGCGTTCTTCGACAGGCCGTAGACCGACGGCACACCCTTCACCTGGACCCGCGGGGTCACCTTGACCAGCGACCCGGCGAAGCTCGTCAGCGAGATCGCGCGCTCCGGCTTGTCCGGCGGAAGGCCGACCATGGCCGTGGCCTTGCCTTGGTTCGTCACCTTGAAGACCAGCTCCACGAAGCGCTTGTCGGTATCCCAGGCGGCTGTGGCCTTCTGCGTGCTCACCTTGGCCGCCACGAACTGGGTGCTGAACTGTCCCTGGTCGAGCACCGCTCCCTCACCGTACTGGGGAGGCGCGGGATCGGGAACCTCGGCGAAACCGCCGAGCAGGGCGGTGATGCCGAGGGCGGTGACCGCCACCAGGGCCACTGCGGGCACCACTACCGGGCGTTTGGGTTTGTCGCTGCCGCCGGAGGGTTCCGTCATGGGTAAGGATGGTAATAGGTCACGCTTGCCCCATCTGCCGCTAGCCTCCCATCTGGCTGGTCTAATTGCCGAGAACCTTGCCGCAGCAGGGGGTGTAGCTCATACGCTGTCACGAAGCGGAGGGTCAGCCCCCACTAACCACATATCGCGGCCGGAGGGTCACGTGGCGGACGTGCATCCCGAGCATGCGCAGCTCCAGGCGGACCGCATCTACCTGGGCTGGCAGTACATCCTGCTGCACCCTGATCCGGGACCGCCGCCGAAGCGCCCCTCGCCCGCCGAGGAGGAGGCCACCTCCGAGGCGGCCGACCAGGAGCTGCTGCGCCGCGAACGCTTCCAGGAAGACCTGCTCAACCGCCCCGTGCGGGTGTTCAGGGTGTTCATGGTCATCCTCACGGTGCTGATACTCGGGCTGGCCGTCGCCGGCCTCCTGCGGTGGTCGTTCGCCCTGCTGGGCCTGGTCGCGGCCGGCGGCGTGGCGGTCATCTGCAGCTACGCGCTCGTCCAGGGCGACCGGGCGGTCCGCTACCGGGTGACCGAGCAGCAGGCCCGCGACGACCGGCAGCGCCAGGAACGTGACAAAGAGCTGTTCCGCGCGCAGGAGGAGCACGCCCAGCGCTACCGCGAGTGGCAGGAGGTCAAGGAACGCCACGACCGCCAGCTCACCTGGTACGCCGTGGCCGTCCCCGACGAGATCGACCGCATCGACGTGGCGGGCGGCACGCTGCCCGGCTGGTCGGCGCTGATCACGCTGCTCGGCGCCACCCGCCTCTACAGCGGCGGCCACCTCACCGTGCTCGACCTGTCCGAGGGCGCGATCGCCAAGGACCTGATCGAGTTGGCCCGCCGGGGCGGCGACGACCCGCTGGTCTGGGTGCTGCCGACGGATCTGCCCCGGCTGGACCTGGGCGCGACGTTGAAGCCTGAGGCGTTCGCCGACGTCCTCGCCCACGTGGTCAGCGTGAGCGAGGAGCACCGCACCACGCGCGACCTCAGCTTCGACAACGCGATCCTCGAACGGGTGCTGGAGGTGCTCGGCGAGAACGCCACGATCAACCAGGTCACTGCCGCGCTGCGGGCACTCGCCCAGGTCGGCGACCCGCGCGACGACCTGAGGTTCGGGCTGATCACGGCGAGCCAGCTCGAACGGATCGGCACGCTGTTCGGGCGCGGTGTCAGCGACCGCGTGGTGATCGAGCGGGCCTGGGCCCTGGAGTCGCAGCTGCGCAAGCTGGAGACGCTCGGCACGGAGGCCGTACGCCTGCCGCCGGCCAGGCTCAGGGTGGTGAGCATGGACCGGCAGGCCGGCGTGTTCGGCAACCGGGTGCTCGGCACCTACGTGGCCACCGCGCTCACCCACATCCTGCGCCAATCGCCCGCCTCCGACCGGCCCTGGTATCACACGATCATCGTGGCGGGCGCCGACAAGCTCCGCGGCGACGTGCTCGACCGGCTCATGGACGCCTGTGAGACGTCCAGGACCGGCCTGGTCCTGACATACCGGAGCCTGACCCCGACCGTGCGGGAACGGCTCGGCAGGGGGCACGCGGCGGTGGCGTTCATGCGCCTGGGCAACGCCGAGGACGCCCGGGTGGCCAGCGAGCACGTCGGCACCGAGCACCGCCTGGAGCTGGCCCAGCTCACCGAGACGATCAGCGACTCGATCCCCGGCCTCGACGGCGGCTACACCTCGACGATCTCCCAGGTCGAGGATGCCTCGGGGGCGCGCGACGACAACCGTACGGACCTGGCGGAGGACCTCGCAGAGTCGACCGAGTGGGGCAGGACGGCCGACAAGATCGCCGAGAAGGAGCGGGTGCTGCAGCGTTCCCGTGAGTTCCTCGTCGAGCCGCATCAGCTCCAGCAGTTGCCCACCACGTCCGTGATCGTCACTGACGCGACCGCGCAGGGCCGCCGGGTCCGTCTTGCCGATGCGAACCCGGCAATCCTCACATTCCCCAAGACCACGCTCGGCGAGCTGGAGGACGTCCGGGAGGCCGTACTCGCGATCGACGGCAAGGGCGGAGACGGAGACGGCGAGCCGCCGCCGAACCTCGGGCCGCCGCCGCCACGCCTGGACTGGCGCAAGGACAGGTAATGACATGGTCAATGTCAAGGTGACGTGCGGACGGTCGGCGGGACTTTACTAACAACCGTCTGTGGGGGAATGAAATGCAGCCGAGTGTCTCGCTGAGCGGGCCCTGGTACCGAATCCAGTCGATCGCGGCACCCTCGCGAAGCTCGTCGGCGGAGTGGGACTTCGTCACCGTGCTGCCCGCCGTGTTGTCCGCGGCGCAACGTGACCGGCCGTTCGTCATCGGCTGGCTCTCCCGCGGTTCCGGTGCGCCGCTGGAGCTCATCACCAACGCCGGGCCGCTGTCGCCGCCGCGCCAGCCGCGCCGCGCCACGGACGCGCCGGGGGTGCCGGCCGGTCCGCAGCCGCTGCTCTTCCCCGGCGGGGCGCGCGGGGTGCAGCTCGACGAGGAGTACCTGGCCGACCTCGCCGACCTGGTGTGGACGCCGTGCCCGGGACGGCAGGCGCCGCCGCTCGGCGGCCGGCGTGAGTTCGGCGGGTTCGAACCTGATGAGCTGAAGCGGCCGACGCTGTTCGAGTCGACGCTGGTCACGCTCATGTCGAGGCCGTTCGCGTGGCTGGTGGTGGCCGAGCCGACCGACCTGCTCGACGCCGAGGTCGCGCACCTGCGTACGCAGCTCAACGTGCTCAGGCAGTACGGCGACGCCTCCGAGCGCAGCAGGTTCGACGCCGAACGGGCCGAACGCCGCATGCAGGAGCTCGACGCCTTCCGCGAGGCCGGGCTCTGGAACGTCCGCGTGCTGGCCGGCGGCGCCACGGCCGAGGAACTACGGCAGATCGCGCCGGTCCTGGTCGGCTCCGTGGAGATGAGCCACCATCCATACCGGCTACGCAGCGCCCAGGGCGCCGTCTACGGCCTGTCGGAGGCGCTCGGCCTGACCATGCAGGACCCGGCCGACGGCGCGGCCGCCCCCTTCGCCGCCACCGCCGGGGCGCTCGCGGCGCTGGCCGGGCTGCCCAGGCGGGAGGTGCCGGGCGTACGGGTGCTCGACTCGGGGTTCTTCGACGTGACCTCCGAGGCCGAGGAGGGCGAGCTGGACCTGGGCGAGATCCTCGACGGGCAGGACCGGTGCGTGGGCTCGTTCCGGGTGCCGCTGAGCACGCTCAACAGGCACGCCTTCGTCACCGGGGCCACCGGCTCGGGCAAGTCGCAGACGGTCCGGCACCTGCTGGAGCAGCTCAGCAGGGCCGGCATCCCGTGGCTGGCGATCGAGCCCGCCAAGTCCGAGTACGCCGCCATGGCCGGCCGCCTCGAGCCGCTGAGCACGCGCGAGCCGCTCAGTACGCGCGAGCCGCTGGGCATCCTCGAACCGCTGGGCACGCGCGAGCCGGGTTCGAGGGCGGCGGCCGTCGATGCCCGGTCGGTCACCGTGATCAACCCGTCGGCGCCCGCGGGCGTGCCGTTCAGCATCAACCCGCTGGAACCCGAGCCCGGCTACCCCGTCCAGGCCCACATCGACATGGTGCGGGCGCTGTTCATGGCGGCCTTCGACGCCGAGGAGCCGTTCCCGCAGATCATGTCGCTGGCCCTGCAGCGCGTCTACGAGGCCACCGGCTGGGACGTGGTCACCGGCGGCGCCGTGCCGGGCTCCAAGGTGCCGCCCAGCGTGCCGACCCTCGAACTGCTCCAGCAGCACGCCATGGACGTGATCAAGGAGATCGGCTACGGCCGCGAGGTCCAGGCCGACGTCGAGGGCTTCATCTCGCTGCGGCTGCGCTCGCTCCGAGTCGGCTCGGCCGGACGCTTCTTCGAGGGCGGTCACCCGGCCGACATCGGCGGCCTGCTGGAGCGCAACGTGGTGCTGGCGATCGAGGACGTGGCCAACGACGAGGACAAGGCGTTCCTGATGGGCACGCTGATCATCCGCATCGTCGAGCACCTGCGGATGCGGGCCAGGCAGGAGAAGTCCACCGGCCTGCGTCACGTCATCGTCATCGAGGAGGCCCACCGGCTGCTGCGCGACCGCGGCACCGGCCGCGCCTCCACCCACGCGGTCGAACTGCTGGCCGGCATGCTCGCCGAGATCAGGGCCTATGGCGAGGGCATCGTGGTGGCCGAGCAGATCCCCACCAAACTCGTCACCGACGTGGTGAAGAACACCGCGCTGAAGGTCGTCCACCGCCTCCCCGCCGAGGACGACAGGCAGCTCGTCGGCGCGGCCATGAACCTCAGCGAGGAACAGTCCCGCCACGTCGTCTCCCTGCAGCCGGGATCCGCCGCGGTGTTCGCCGACGGGATGGACCGCCCGCTACGCGTCCGGGTGCCGCTCGGCGAGTCCCGCGAGCGGCTCCTGGCCGGCCCGCCTCCGCCGATCCGGGGCCGAAGATCGGCGGCCTGCGGCAGCCAGTGCCGTACCGGGCAGGCATGCACGCTGGTCGAGCTGCGCGAGGCCGACGTCCTCGCCGACGCCCCCGACTGGGCCTGGCTGCGCATCTGGTGCGACACGGTCGTCCTGGCCTTCGTGAGCAACCGGCCGCTGCCCGGCGTACCGCGCGTTCTGGCCGCCGCCTGGTCCGAGCTGCCGGCCAGGCGCAGGGAGTGCCTGCTGGCCACCCTGATCGAACGATCGGTGCAGCGCCGGGCCTGGTCGCTGCGGAGCTGGTTCGACCCGGCCCTGCTCACCGAGAAGGCCGCGGAGACGGCCACACGGCTGCTGTCCGCCGTGGAGAGCGGCGGCGAGCGCCCCGGCGCCTCCTGGGTCATCCCACAGGTGCGCTGGCTGCACGAGGTCGACAGACTCTTCCCGTACGGCCGGCCGGCCCCGAACCTCCACAGCCCCGCACCCCCGATGGAGTACGCCCTGTTCCGCAACGCCCCCAACGGCGGCTCCGCCGAACTCCTGCACTCGGAGCTGCTCGGCCACCGGGCCAAGGCACTGCGGCACCACCCGCTGTCCATGGAGGTCGACCACAACAGGGCACTGGCCTGGCGGGTCATCCTGGGCGACGACGAGAACGACAGCGTCCAGCGCGACATCTCCACGGTCGCGATCGGCGTCGACCCTTCGGCGCGGCTACGGCACGTGGGGCAGACCATGGGGGCCGGGTGGCTCGAAGGGGTGCTGTCATGGCCGCGCCGCTTCGTCCTGCCCTTCGACCGAGACGGCGCCCCGGAGCTCTCCTTCGCCGAGCCGGGCTGAACCGCGCGCCTGTGACGGAATGAGGCCGGCTCAGCTACTCCACGGCCTTCTGATCCCCCAAGGAAGCTGAACCTTGGCTGCCCCCGACTTCCCGGTGACCAGTTCGAAGGCCGGCTGGCTGAGATTCAATTGATTCGGCGCACAGCTCGAGCAGCGCCCGCCGATCCGGAATTTATAGACCTTGCCCTGGTAGTCGACCCTGACCAATTTCCGGCACATGGGATCATTGCTGGACTTGTCGGCAGTCCAGTATGCGGCCGGCGCACTGGCGATCGCCCAGGCAGCCGGGTCCACCTTGGCTCCGCAGGCGCGGTAGTTGGCCAAGGAGTCGTCATGGGTGATGACGCCCTTTTTGACATTTGCCGGTGGAGTATCGCCATAGGCGGCAGGAACAGCCAGTGCCGACAGTGCGCAGGCGGTCAGCGTTGCCGCCACGACGACGTTACGGCCAAGGGTTTTCATCGAAGACCTTTCTTGGAATGCGATGGTCGTGATCACCATGCAATCATCAGATTATGCCGATAGCGCGCAAGGTGGCTAAGACGCCACGGCGGTTCCGAACCGAGTTTCCTTCACGAACCATCGTGGTCCTTCTCCCCGGGACGCCATTCCAGTAATTGTCCGGCTCAAGCCGGCCGAAAGGGTGAATTGCCGCCTATTATTAACCGCTCGGTCCGGAATCGGTCGGTCCGCCACGGCCAGACCATGACGGAGCAGGGGGCCCGACCGTTTTTGTCGGAGGGCGAGGGCAGGATGGGGGCATGACTGTGACCGGACGCCTGGAAATCTTCGCGCTGGACGCACCTGACATTCAGCGGCTCGCGTCGTTCTATGCCGAGCTCACTGGTTGGGAGGTCGTCCGGGAGATCTCCGACTGGATCACGGTGCGCGCGGGGGACGGCCAGGAGATCGCGTTCCAGCTTGCCCCCGACCACGTCGCACCCCGGTGGCCCGGGCAGGCGCACCCGCAGCAGTTCCATCTCGACCTCCAGGTCGACGGGCACGAGGCGGCGGCTGAGCGCGCCATCGGTCTCGGCGCCACCCGGCTGGCCGACGGCCCGACCTGGATCACGCTGGCCGACCCGGCCGGCCACCCGTTCGACCTGTGCCAGAAGGACGGCGCCGGGCCGGCGATGGAGCTGTTCGCGGTGACGATCGACGCGCCCGACGCGTCCGCGCTGGCCCGCTTCTACGCCGATCTGCTGGGCATGAAGGTCACGTACGAGGGGCCCGAGGGCGCGCTCATCGCCGGTGACGGCAAGAACCTGATGTTCCAGCAGGTCGGCGAGTACAACCCGCCCCAGTGGCCGGACCCGGCGCACCCGCAGCAGGCGCACCTCGACATCCAGGTCGATGATCTCGATACCGGAGAGGCGCGGGTCCTGGAGCTGGGCGCGTCACGGCTGGACGTCGGTGGTGAACGGTTCCGCGTCTTCGCCGACCCGGCGGGGCATACGTTCTGCCTGACCCTATGAACATATCCGGGGTAATCATCGCGACTTGAGGTGGAGTTGGAAGATGATCCGGTCGACTTCTGGGCCGTCGTAGTCGGGCACGGGACCCATGACCGTGAAGCCCATCGCGGTGTGGAAAGCGATCGAACCGTGGTTCTGCGGTGAGGTGATCGCCCGGATACTCGTACGGTGCCCGGCCCTGGCAAGCTCGAAGAACCGCTGGTAGAGAAGTCGGCCCAGCCCACTGCCGCGAAGGCGCGGGTCAATGCCGACAAAGTGGATGTAGGCCGCGTCGGCCACCGAAGGGGACAGGAACCCGATGAGGAACCCCACCAGTTCCCCGTCCTCCTCAGCCACCATGCTGGTGCGATGGAAGTGGTCGAGGAACAGCCGCGGCAAAATCGACCGAATCGGCCGCCCCCACCAGTCATCAACCACGGCGACGATGCGATCGTAATCACCGGGGTCGGCCGGCCGCAGACGCAGGCTCTCACTCACCATCATCCACATGCTCCCTGCTCGTAGCACGGTCGCCTAAGTATGGTCAGTCCACTCGCCCAACACGACGTCTCCTTGGTGATGGCGCACTACGGCCGTCTCTCCGCAGGACGCAGGGGGATTTCCCGCGGGCCGGGTACGAGCGTGCAGTCGATCGCGCCCAGTTCGGCGACCTCCAGACGGACCCGGTCGCCGATCTCCAGCCACGGGTATTCCTCGGGACCGTGGCGGGCGGACAGGTCGGCGATGCAGCCGGTGCCGACCGTTCCGCTGCCGATGATGTCGCCAGGGCGGACCTCGGTGCCGCGGGAGGCGTACGCGATCATCTCGCCGAAGGACCAGTACAACTCCGTGAGGTTGCCGGCGGAGTAGGGGCGGCCGTTCACGGCGGCGCGCATGGCGAGGTCGGGGCCTGGATCACCGGGGCGGGTCGGCAGCTCGTCGGCGGTCACGAAGAACGGGCCGAAGCTGGTCGCCCAGTCCTTGCCTTTGACCGGGCCGAGCCCAACGCCGCGCTCGCGACGCTGCAGGTCCCGCGCGCTCCAGTCGCACATCAGTATGTATCCGGCGATGTACGACTCGGCGGCCCGCGGGTCGACGTCGCGGCCGGTCCGGCCGATCACAGCGGCCACCTCCAGCTCGAAGTCCAGTTGCCCGGCCCCTGGGGCGGCGGGGACGTCATCGGCGGGGCCCAGCGTGGCCGCCGGGTTGGTGAAGTAGAAGGCCGGGATCTCGTACCAGGTCGGGTCGACAGTGGCGCCGCGTGCCTCAAGGATCGGCTTCAGATGGTCTTCGAAGGCCATGAAGTCCCGGATCGACGGCGGCACCGGAATCGGCGCGAGCAGGCGGGCCTCCGGCAGGGAGAGGCGTTCCAGCGGGTCGGCGAGGGCGGCCCGGCCGGCCGTGCGCAGCGCGTCTCCGTCGTCGCCGAGCAGGTCGAGCAGCCGGT
Organism: Nonomuraea sp. NPDC026600; assembly: GCF_040638335.1. NCBI lineage: Bacteria > Bacillati > Actinomycetota > Actinomycetes > Streptosporangiales > Streptosporangiaceae > Nonomuraea > Nonomuraea sp. NPDC026600. The sequence goes on along the minus strand of NZ_JBEZYD010000010.1, from coordinate 285,110 downwards.
CGTGGGTGCGGCAGCCGTACAGCGTCCCGTCCCGCACCACGGCTATGTGCTCGCGCCCGTCTTTCGGGGAACGGTAGGCGGACCAGCGCATGAGCGTCTCCTCAGACAGGTGGGGTCGATGGGGCGGGGAGGCGGCGGGCGTGGCCGCCGAGCAGAGCCCGCGCGTTGCCGGTGCGGATCGCCGCGCGCTCGGCGTCGCTCAGCGCGGGGATCGCTTCGACCAGTTCGGCCGGGCGGTCCTCACCCATGTCGAACGGGTAGTCGGTGCCGGTGACGAGCCGGTCGCTCCCCACCACATCGATGAGATCGCGGGCCACCGCCGGCGAGTGGACCACCGAGTCGAACCATATTCTGCGCAGGTAGTGGCTCGGCGGGTGGGCCATCGTGCGGCTGTCGGGCCGTACGGCGTAGGCGTGCTCGCCTCGGCCCAGGTAATGAGGCAGGTAGCCGCCGCCGTGCGCGGCGCACACGCGCAGCCCGGGATGCCGGTCGAGCACCCCGGTGAAGATCAGGTGTGCCAGGGCGATCGTCGTCTCCAGGGGCTGCCCGACGATGTTGTTCAGGTAGGCCGGGGCGAGCCGCCCGGTCAGCTCGGGGCAGCCGAGCGGGTGGAGGAAGACCATCGCGTCGCATTCCTCCGCGGCGGTCCACAGCTCCGCCAACTCGGGTGCGGACAGGTCGCGCCCCCCTGCGTTGGTGGAGATCTGCACGCCCACCATGCCCAGCTCGCGCACGGCGTGGCGGAGCTGGGCGGCGGCCGGCCCCGGGTGCTGCAGGGCGACCGTGCCCAGCGCCAGCAGCCGGTCGGGACTGGCCGCGACCGTCGCGGCCAGGCTCTCGTTGATCTCCCGGACAATGGCGTCCGCCGTCTCGGGGTCGGCCCAGTAGTGGTACTGCCCGGGATTGATCGACACCAGTTGCACGGCGACCCCCGTCTCGTCCATCCGCGCGATCCGCGCGCCGAGATCGGTGAGCAGCCGGTCCTGCTCGGCGGCTATTGAACGCGTGTGGGCGGCGGTGGCCGGGTTCTGGTAGCGCGCGCGGACCGCGGCCTGGTGCGCCGCGTATCCGGGAGCGGCGGCGGCCAGGGCCTCGGCCGCCGGTACGCCCATGTGGGCGTGGACGTCGATCATGGGACCGGGAAGCCGGTCTCGGCGACCACCGGGGTGCGCTGGACGCCCAGGCCGGTGATCCGGCCCTCCATCACGTCCCCGGGGGCGAGAAAGCGGCCGTGGTGCACCCCGTTGCCGGCCGGTGACCCGGTGAGCAGCAGATCTCCGGGGAGCAGGTGCGCGTACCGGGAGGCGTGCTCGATCAGCCGACCCGGGTCGAAGATCATGTCGGCTGTGGACTCGTCCTGCATCACGACCCCGTTGAGCCGCAGCGTGATGGTCAGGGCCATCGGGTCGGGAACGAATCGGGCGGGGACGATCAGCGGGCCGACGGGGAGGAAGGTGGGCGCGCCCTTGCACGCCAGCCAGTCGGGGCCTCGCGAGCTGTCCCCGCTCGGGTACAGCCGGTCCCGCATGGTGATGTCGTTCACGATCGTGTATCCGGCGACGACGTCGAGCGCCGACTCGCGGGGGACGTACCGGGCGGGGCGGCCGATGACCACGGCGAGCTCCAGTTCCCAGTCGCACTGTTCGGTGATGTGCGGGATGACCACGTCGTCGTACGGGCCTGACACGCTCGACGGCAGACCCGCGAAGACGCTGGGCGTGCCGGAGGCCGCCCGCTGGTCCATCAGCCTGGTGGCGAAGGCCCGCCGTTCCTCCTCGGGCAGATCGCGGTGCTCCGGGCGCGGGGAGGCGATCATCAGATCGATGACGTGCTTGCGGTAGTTGGCCGCCGCCTGGAACACACCGCCCGGCCGCAGCGGCGCCAGGACTTCGGCGGCCCCGAGCGCGTTCTCCGGCGGTTCCGCTCCGCGGGCCCGGAGCTTGCCGCACCAGGTGCCGATGAGGTCCAGATGCGTGTCCCAGGCGGGCAGCAGCTCCTCAATCGAGGTGAGGCCGGAGTATTCGGGACCAAGCGCGGCCGTCAGCGGGTACGCGGCGCCGTCCAGGACGACTCCGACGAGCGGGCGGCCTTCGATCGCGAACCGGCCCAGAGCGAAGCCGTCGGCCGGGGTGTTGTCAAAGCGGACGGCGGGCAATCTTCGACTCCTCCGGATGGGGTCTTGGTTCACATCAGTGAGTGTCGACACTAATGCCTCTCTTCTCTGCTGGCCAGTGCGGGCGGTCACCAGGCGGCCCGCCGTCGCGCGCCAGGTCCTCCCATGCGGCGGCGTGCCGGGCCAGGAGGCCGCGGAAGCGGGCGAGGTCGTCCGGGGGGAAGGACGCGATCGAGCGCCGCTCCGCCTCACGCACTCTGCGCCGGGCGGTCTCGGCGAGCTCGCGCCCCGCGGCGGTGAGCGTGATGGGGCGTACGCGTACGGCGGTGGACGGCTCCGGGCGGTGCACCAGCCCGCGTCTTTCGAGCTCGTTGAGCGGGGCGGTGAGGGCTTGCCGGGTCACCAGGCAGTTGCGCGCCAGCTCGGCGGCGCTGGTCTCGCCGAGTTCGTAGAGCACTTCCAGGAGCATCGACAGCGTGCCGTTCAAGTCGAGGTCGGCCAGCGCGATGTTGATCGTCTCCGCGGTCGCGACCCTGACGCGATGGATCAGATACATGATCCTCTCGGTGGTCTCCCGGCCGCTTCCTGCGGCGAATGGCGACGTCTGAGCCAAGGTGGATCCCTTCTCGGCGGCCTTGCACCGTGATGCAACCATACGATCTGTCGACACTTATGCAAAGTAGTTGACGTCAAACGGTTGACATTCTTCCTGGATGCGGGCGATTGTTCCAAGGCACTGTCCCCCTCGAAAACGCTGGGAGGCGAAGATGTCCGAAAGCCCGATCACGGCATCCGTCCCTGTGACCGCGCCGCCACCCGAGTTCGCGCGGCGTCCCCTGCCGTCCGCCGCGCCGCCTCCGGCCGAGACACCGTCGATGGCCGCCTCGCGCTCACCGATCACCCACCTGCGCCACGTCGGCATCGCCGTGCCCGGCCTGCGTGCGGCAGCCGCGTTCTACGAGGGAATCTGGGGGCTGTACCGGGTCGCCGGCGGCCATGAGGACGGCGTCGTCTTCCTGGGCTCGGTGGGTTCCGCCGAGCCCTACATCGTCCGGCTGCGTCAGGCGGAGACCAAGCGGGTCGACGTCATCTCCTTCGGCGCGCGGGACGCCACCTCGGTCGACGCGCTCGCCGAGCGCCTCGGCCGGGCCGGCGTGCGGATCGCGCGCGAGCCGGGCTCGCTGGACACCCCCGGAGGTGGGTACGGTCTGCGGTTCTTCGACCTCGACGGCCGGCTCGTCGAGGTCTCCGCCGACGTGGCCCCCAAGCCCTTCCGCTCCCTCGAACCGGGCGAGCCGGTGCCGCGCCGGCTCAGCCACGTCGTCGTGAACAGCACCGACGTACACGCCACCAAAGCGTTCTACGAGACCTGGCTGGGCTTTCGGCTCTCCGACTGGCTCACCGAGCGGATGACGTTCCTGCGTTGCTCCACCGACCACCACAGCCTCGCCATCGCCCAGCGGACCAAGGTATCGCTCAACCACATCTCCTTCGAGATGCGCGGCGTGGACGAGTACCTGCGCGGCACGGGCCGCCTGATACGGCACGGCCACCGCCCGCTGTGGGGGCCAGGCAGGCACAGTGCCGGTGACAACACCTTCTCCTACTTCTCCGACCCGCACGGCAACGTGGTGGAGTACACCACCGAACTGGAGCAGATCCTCGACGAGGACGCCTGGACGCCCCGGGTCTGGCCCGGCTCCCCCGACTATTACGATCAGTGGGGCACGGCCGGCGGGCTTGAGGATCTGTACGCTCTCGACGCGGTGACCGACACCGACAGCGGGCTGTGGACCCCGGCGCCGCTATGAGCGCGCGGGCCCTGCCCCACTCGTCCGGACCGCCCCTGGACGAGCCGCGCACCGAGGAGCTCGCCTCCGGCGTGTACGCCTACATCCAGCCCGACGGCGGCTGGTTCGTGAACAACTGCGGGTTCCTCGTCACCCCCGACTCGGTGATCGTAATCGACTCGGCCGCGACCGAGGCGCGTACCCGCGGGCTGCGCTCCGCCGTCTCCGCCGTCACCGGCCTGCCCGTGTCGACGCTGGTCAACACGCACTGGCACACCGACCACACCAACGGCAACTACCAGTTCCGCGGCGCCACCATCGTCGCGCACGAACGGACCCGGGAGATGATGCTGAGGTATGCGCCGACCACGCCCGACCTCGACGGGCCGTTCCCGGCGGTGCCCTGGGGCGCGCTGGAGCCCGCCCCGCCGTTCCTCACCTATGGCCGGGGAGTCACCCTCTGGGCCGGCGATGTGCGGTGCGAGGTGCGCTGGGTCGGCACGCCGGCTCACACCACCGACGACTCGATCGTCTGGATCCCCGAGCACTCGGTGCTGTACGCCGGCGACCTCGCCTTCAACGGCGGCGCGCCGCTGGTCTCGGCCGGCTCGCTGGCCGGGTCCCTCAAGGTGCTCCGGGACCTGCGCGAACTGCGCCCGCGCACCGTCGTCCCCGGCCACGGCGACGTCTGCGGCCCGGAGGTCTTCGACCTGGTGATCGGCTACCTGGAGTTCGTCGGGGATCTGGCCGCGAGCGGGCACCGGGCCGGCCGCACCCCGCTGGAGGCGGCCCGGGACGCCGGAGCGCACCCGTTCGATCAACTCCTCGACGGGGAACGGCTGGTCGCGAACCTGCACCGGGCCTACGCCGAGATCGAGGGCGCGCCGCCCGGCGCGGAGATCGACCTGACCGCGACCAGGCGCGACATGATCGCCCTCAACGGGGGCCGCCCGCTGCGGTGCCACGCATGACCGGCGGACGACGCGTCCTGATCGTCGGCGCCGGCATCGGCGGCCTGTCCGCCGCCATCGCGCTCGGCCGCCGCGGCTGGACGGCCGAGGTGGCCGAGGTCAAGCAGGTCAACAGCACGGTCGGGGTGGGGCTGAACCATCCGGCCAACGCGTTGCGCGCCCTGCGGGCGCTCGGAGTCTACGACGAGGTGGCGGCCAGGGGCTATCGCTACCAGGGCATACGGCGCTATGCCGAGACCGGCGACCTGATGGCCGTCTTCGAGCCGGAGGACCCGCCGGACGTGCCCTTCCAGATCTCGATGACCCGCGCCGATCTGCACGACATCCTGACCGGCGCGGCCAGAGAAGCGGGCGCCCGGATCCGCCTCGGCGTCAGCTGGCGCTCGTTCGCCGAACACGGCGACGGGGTGCGGGTCACCTTCACCGACGGCACGACCGGAACGTACGACCTGATGGTCGCCGCCGACGGGATCCGCTCACCGATGCGCACCCACCTCTTCGGCGCCGGACACGACCCGACCGGCACGGGGTACGCCTGCTGGCGGATGGCGGTGCCGCGCCCGCCTGGAATGACCCACAGCGAGTACTGGAACGGCCCGGCCGCGAAGGCGACCGTGATCCATCTCAACCAGAACCTGATGTACCTCCTCGTCGTGGAGGGCGTCACCCCGGGATCGCCCCCCGTCCGTGACCACATGGCCGAGCGCCTGCACGCGCGCCTGGCCGGCTTCGGCGGCGTCATCGGCGACATCCGAGACTCCCTTGCCCCGTCCGCCGAGGCACGAGAGGACAGGTCCGGCGATATTCACTGGGCGCCACTGCAGGAGGTGGTTCTGCCCGCCCCGTGGTACCGGGGGCGGGTCGTGCTGATCGGCGACGCCGCCCATGCCGTGGCACCGCATCTGGCCCAGGGCGCGGGGATGGCCATGGAGGACGCGCTGGTGCTGGCCGACGAGCTCGGGCCGGCGCGGCCGGTGCCGGACGCGCTGGAGGCGTTCATGGCCCGGCGTCTGCCGAGGGTGCGGTTCGTCCAGGATCACGCCCACGCGATCCTGCTCAACGAGATGGAGGGCGATTCAGCCAGGAAGGCCGCCTTCGCGGCCGGGTTGGGCGCGCGCCAGGCCGAGATCACCCGGGTGCTGGCCGCCCCCGCCTAGCCGATTCGCATGGAGGAGATCAATGAAACGCTCGCTGGCCGTGGCGGTGTCGTCGTTCACGGCGCTGGAGAACGCCGGTCGGCTGGCCGAGGCGTGCGGGCTCGACCGGGTGTGGACCACCGAGTTGCGTGGGCGGGACGCCTTCGTCCGTGCTCTGCACGTTGCGGCGGTCACCGAGCGGATCGAGGTCGGCACCGGCATCGCGTACGCCTTCACCAGGCATCCCATGGCCATGGCGGCGGCCGCGATGGAGGGGTTCGCCGCGTGTTCGGGGCGATTGACCGTCGGCATCGGCGCGGGCACCGCCCACACCCGGGGCGAGTTCGGCCTCGACTTCGACCATCCGGCGCCGCGTCTCGGTGAGTACGCCGCGCTCATGCGCGCCGCCCTCGACGCAGACGGCGATCTGCGGTTCCACGGCCGCTTCTACGACGTCACGATGCCCGGATTCGCCTTCGGCCATCCTCGGCCGCTGCGTGCGGGCGTGAAAGTGTACGGCTCGGGCCTCAACCCCACCGCGTTGCGCGCCCTCGCGCGCACGTGCGACGGGATCGCCCTGCACCCCTTCGGGCACGTGCCCGGCTACCTCAATGGCGTCGTCCGGCCCACGATCGGGCGGGCCGCGGCCGACAGGGACGGCGAGCCCGAGATCGCCGCATGGCTGATCGCCTGCGCCTTGGACGACGCGCGAGAGGCGAGAGAACTGGCCAAGGCCCAGATCGCGTTGTACGCGGCACAGCCGGGCTTCGCGCCGTACTTCGAGCACACACCGTGGGCCGGCGCGGCGGAGCGGATCTGCTCATCAGCCTGGCCGGCCGACGGCGTCCCCTCCTGGCGCGCCATCGGCGCCGCGCTCGTCCCGGACGACATGCTCGACGGCTTGGCGATCGCCGGCGCTCCTGGCGACGTCGCACTGGGCATCGCCGGGAAGGAGGCCGAGCTGGCGCGTTCCGGCGTCTCTGAGATCACCCTGCAGATCCCCGGAATCGCGCTGGCACCCCAGGACGCCGAGGGGGTGCTGACCGGCCTGATCCACGCAGCCGCCCGGTGACCTACCTCGACAGGAACCACGGTTCGATCGCTTTCCACACCGCGATGGGCTTCACGGTCATGGGTCCCGTGCCCGACTATGACGGCCCAGAAGTCGACCGGATCGTCTTCCAGCTTCAGCTCGACTCGCAATGATGAACATCGGAGATGTCGTCCGCGTTCGAGTGATCCGCGTCCGCCTGGTTGTGGCTCTCTGCCAAGTCCAGCGCGTGGATCCCGCCGCCCGAGTCATGCACCAGCGTCACCTTGCCGGCAGGCGTCGGCGATGGCTTGGGGGTCCCAATAGAAGGGGCGACATTCGAGCATGCGTCCGTCCCTGACGGTGATCAGTTGCATGATCAAGGTGTCGATCTCCTGACCAGTGGAACGGGCCCGGAAGCGCACCCGGTTCCGGACAACCACGGTGTCCCCGTCACCCCAATGCTCCTGCTCCACGAACTCCATCGACTCCCACACCTCACTGAAACGGGCCAGAAACCGCTCCATGCCGTCATGGCCGCGCCATGTTCCAGCACCGGTGAAGGGCAGTCCGGGAGCCTGATGCAAGACCACCTCTGGATCCAGGTACGCGGCGACATGGCTATAGCTCGCCTTACCGAATCCGCCGGCGGCCACATACGCGGCCTCGGCGGCGTAGAACCTCTCCATTACCGCCCAGGCGTCGACCGGTGACTGCTCGTCTGCCCGCGATCCACCGACGTGATCCCCTGCCAAGTCTGTTGTGCTCATGGCGCTAGCATCACCGGCCAGGACAGGTCTCCGCTGGCGGCGATCAGACCTCTAACCGAACCACGCCTTCACCTTCTTGGCAGAGCCTCTCCAAGAGATGGCGCCGAAGCCCGCGCTCAGATCATGCTTCCCAGCGCTTGGCCCGGTTCCCGGTCGATCGCTGCGCGCAGAGCCGGGCTCGGCAATGACGACGTGGTTCGCACCGGCGTCGAGGTGTGCCACGACGTCGGTGGCTACGGCGGCGTCGTCGCCCTCCAGGACGAGTGCGTCGACGAGACGGTCGCTACCGGACTCGGTGAGGTCGGCGTCCGTGAGGCCGAGCCGTCGCAGGTTGTTGGTGTAGTTGGTCACTGCCCCGACAACCACACCTCTGATCCCAGCAGTTCTCTCGCGACTCCCATACGAACAGTTAGCATCTAAGTGTTCGTATGGGTGAGAGGTGGTAACGCTTGTGGCCGAGTACATCCCCCTGTCGTGGGAGGGCACTCCGAACGGCGCCACGCGAGCGGAACGTCAGCGCTGCGACTACAGAGCTTACGTCCCAGATCCCCTGCTGGGGCGTCCGCTGGCCCTGACGGGGCAGCGGGCAGCGGACGTCAGCGACGTCGAACGTCGGCTCATTGAGCTGAACTCCTCCGAACGCGCTCTGGTCAGCCTTGAAGCACTGGCCAGACTTCTCCTACGAGCCGAGGCGGTAGCGAGTTCCTTCATCGAAGGCCTGCAGATCAACGTGCGACGTCTGGCCAAAGCCGACGTGGCGGAACGTACAGGCATAGAGGCGCGCGACGACACGGCACACGCGGTCCTCGGAAATGTCCGGGCAATGGAATCAGCCCTCGAGCTCGCGAACGCACCCGCCGTACATGTTGACGACTTGCTGGAGCTCCACCGAAGGCTTCTCAACGGGACCCGGGACGCACGCTTCGGTGGGCTGATCAGAACTGAGCAGAACTGGGTCGGCGGAACCGGGATGTCACCCTGCAGTGCTGATTTCGTCCCTCCACCGCCGGACCGAGTGCACGCGCTCCTCGAGGACCTGTGCGCGTACGTGTCGGGGGACGAACATCCCGCTCTCGTCCAAGCGGCTATCGCGCACGCGCAGTTCGAAACGATCCACCCGTTCGTGGACGGCAACGGCCGCACTGGGCGGGCACTCATCCACTTGATCCTCCGGCGTAGGGGACTGGCATCCCGCTTCGTGCCGCCGATCAGTCTCATCCTGGCGTCACACGCGGATGCGTACATCTCCGCGCTTACCTCATACCGATATGAAGGAGCCGCCGACTCCCCGGAAGCCCAGGAGTCCATGGGTACGTGCGTCGATCGATTCACCGCGGACACCGCTCGCGCCATCATCGATACGGATCGCTTCGGCGCGGAACTTGATGCCCTGGAAATGGACTGGCGAAGGAAACTGGGGAGAGTCCGCGCGGGATCTTCCGTCGATCTGTTGCTGCGAGTGCTGCCCTCCGCTCCTGTGCTCACAGTGGCCACCGCCGCCGACCTGATCGGAAGATCCGGCCAGCGAGCCAACGACGCCGTCAATCAACTGGCAGCAGCAGGAGTACTCCGACAGATCACCATCGGCAGACGCAACCGCGCATTCGAGGCCCCCGACCTCATCAACGCCCTGACAGGGTTCGAGCGAGCACTCGCCAGCCCTCTGGGCGACACACGGCAGGCGCCGCCCGCGCGTCCAGTCCCCTATCGAACCCAGGGGTGAGGTTTCCTGCGGCCTGGACCCCCAGTCGCCGCCGATGGTGCGAAGCGGATCCGGAGCGTCGGCAGCGCGAACGCCTGGATACTCGTACGCTGCTCGGCCCTGGCAAGCACAAGGAACCGCTGGCAGAGACTGGCTAGTTTCTGACATCTAAAGATCATCAGACTTCCTGCGCAATAGGTGATAAATCTGATCAATATGACGATCGAACCACCGCAAATCATCAAGGAGCTCAGAGTCGCCGCCTACGCCGTCTGCATCGACCAGGGGAAGATCCTGCTCGCTCGATGGGTGGGGCCTGATGGACGGCTCTGGACACTCCCCGGCGGCGGCATCGATCACGCCGAGGACCCCCTGGATGCGGCGATCCGTGAGGTGGAAGAGGAGACCGGTTGCATCATCGCGGTCGAGAGCCTGCTGGGAATGGATACGATTCGTCGCCGCTACCCCCGAGGAGCCGGGCGTGAGGCCGATTTTCACGGACTTCGCATCATCTACGCAGCTCGAGTCATCGGCGGCACACTGAGGGACGAGATCGACGGCAGCACCGACCAAGCTGCCTGGCTAGACCTCGATCAAGTAACTGACCTCGACCGGGTCGACTTGATCGATGTTGCTCTTGAGCTTCACCGTGTCCGGCCGCCAGACGGCAGGGCGACAAACACGTTCAGTCCTCAAGGCCCGTAAGACACAAAGGCCAAAACACCCGCCCGAAATGCATGAGAGCTTGACAGCGAGACCGGCATATTAGAAGGTCGCGGACCGGCAAAGTCCGCTATTCACACTGGAAGTCTGAATGGCAGGGGGTACGGGGTGCTCCGCCCTTACGTCGTGCCCGCAACGCTGGACGAGCTCACCGGGCCGGTAAAGGGTGTTCTGACGTTGCCCAGGCATATCGACTGGGGACCGGAGCGTCAGCACGACCTGGACCTGATCGCCGATGCGCGACTGCTGTACATGCGAGTCATCCGGGAAAGCAGCACGCTTGACGACCTGCGCCGCTTCCTCAGCGCCTCGGTCCTGCGCAAGCTCTGGCCCGAATTGGTCCTGCCCCCACGCGTCCACCCCCTGTGGCTCGACCGCTTCCCCGAACTCGGCCTGGGAGTGAATGCCTGCCTCCAACAGCCGCAACCGTCGATCTCAACAGTTCTCTCTCGCCCATAGGAACAGTTAGCAGCTAAGTGTTCCTATGGGCGAGAGATTGTCACCCTTAAGTGATGACTTCGCTTCTCCAACGTCAGACAGGGTCTGCTCGACTCCTCGAGGACCTGGCGCTCCTGCATGGTCTAGCCGTGGCGAAGCGTGGGAGCGCGAGGGCTTGCCCTCGCTTGGGAGGGGCCGAAGGCCCCGGGGAGCACGCCGAGGCTCCTGGGCGCGAAGCGCCGATGGCGAGCCCTTGAGACCCGAGCCGCGGCCCGTGCGGCCAGCTTGGCGGCCCGCTTGGGATTGACCCGGCCGTCTTCCCGGCCCTGGCCGGCGGGCACGGGGGGCGCGGAAGACGCCTGGGCCAGCAGGGCCAGGCCGTGCCGCATCAGATAGTCGTGCAGTTCCGGATCGGTCGGCTCGGCGCCGAGCGTGAAGCGGGTGGCTCGCAGTTCGCCGTTCTCGATGAGCTCCAGCACGCCGACCCAGAAGGGCCCGTCGAGATAGACGGACAGCGTCACCATGGTTGCCCTCCAGCGGGTATGCCGAACGACGGCCTGACGAGGCCGCTGTCGGCACACCGGACATCCCTGGAAGGGCGGATACGAGAAGCGTCGCCCGGGCTACCGAACCGGGCCGCGTTTTCGTGTGCGTCACCAGACTAGCGCCCAACGCCGACTAGGATCCTGTGCCATGACCCAGCTTCCACTGCGGGCTCTGCTCGCGAGCGCCCTGGGCCGCAGTGCCGCCACGCTGTCGAGGATGACCGGGCGCGGCGACGGCTCGGTGATCGGCGGTCGGGTCGGCCTGATGCTCGAGCCCGATCTGCTCCGGCAGCTCGCCCGTGACCGCAGGCTGGCCTTGGTCAGCGCCACGAACGGCAAGACCACCACGACCCGGCTGATCACCTCGGCGTTGCTGGAGCTCGGCGAGGTGGCCACCAACGCGTTCGGCGCCAACATGCCCGCGGGCCACGTCTCGGCGCTCTCCCTGCACAAGGACGCCCCCTACGGTGTGCTGGAGGTCGACGAGAAATACCTGCCCGAGGTGCTCGACACCACCGGCGCCGGCGTCGTCTGCCTGATGAACCTCAGCCGCGACCAGATGGACCGCGCGGCCGAGATCTGGCTGCTCGCGCAGAAGTGGCGCAGAGCGCTGTCCGGCAAGCCGACGCACGTCATCGCCAACTGCGACGACCCGCTCGTCACCTGGGGCGCCTCGACCGCGGCCAAGGTGACCTGGGTCGCGGGTGGCCAGCGCTGGAAGGAAGACTCCTGGTGCTGCCCCGAGTGCGGTGGGCCGCTCGACCGAAAGGACGCCGACTGGGCGTGCCGGGAGTGCACGTTCCACCGGCCTGAGCCGCAGTGGGTTCTCGACGACGACGCGGTGATCGATCCGCGCGGGCAGCGGTGGCTGCTGGACATCCAGCTACCCGGCCTGGCCAACCGGTCCAACGCCGCGATGGCGCTGGCGGTGGGCGAGGCGTTCGGGCTGCCGGTCGAGCGGGCGCTGCCCCGGCTGCGCGAGGTCACCTCGGTCGCGGGCCGCTACACCACGGTCGAGCGGAACGGCCGCCACGCGCGGCTGCTGCTGGCCAAGAACCCGGCTGGCTGGCTGGAGGCGTTCGACGTCTCCGATCCGCAGCAGCCGATCATCCTCTCGGTCAACGCGCAGGGGCCCGACGGGCGTGACACGTCCTGGCTGTGGGACGTCGACTACCGCATCCTGCGTGGCCGCCCGGTGTTCGTCACCGGGCAGCGGCGGCTGGACCTGGCGCTCCGGCTCGACGTGGCCGACGTGCCGTTCTCGCTCTGTGCCACGTTCACCGAGGCGCTGGCCATGCAGCCGCCGGGTCGCGTCGACGTGATCGCCAACTACACCGCCTTCCAGCAGATCCGATCGGAGTTCGGTCGTGCCGTCTGACAGCGCCCTTCGCATTGTCTGGATCTATCCCGACCTGCTGAGCACGTACGGCGACCAGGGCAACGTGCTCGTCCTGGAGCAGCGGGCTCAGCGCAGGGGCATCGAGACCGAGACCGTCTACGTGCGGTCGGCCGACCCGGTGCCGGAGACCGGCGACATCTACCTCATCGGCGGCGGTGAGGACCGCCCGCAGATCCTCGCGGCGGCGCGGCTGCGCAAGGACGGCGGGCTGCACCGCGCCATCGCGCGGGGTGCGGCGATGCTCGCGGTCTGCGCGGGCTACCAGATCATGGGCAGTACGTTCGGCGGCGAGGAGGGCCAGCCGGTCGACGGCATCGGCCTGCTCGACATCGCCAGCTCCCGCGGCCCCCAGCGGGCGGTCGGCGAACTGGTGGCCGAGGTGGACGCCGAGCTGGGGCTGCCGACGCTGACCGGCTTCGAGAACCACATGGGCGTCACCCGCCTCGGCCCGGGCGTCAAGGCGCTCTCCCGGACGACCGTGGGGGTCGGCAACGGGGACGGGTTCGAGGGGTGTTACGCGGGGCACGTCGTCGGGACCTACCTGCACGGGCCCGCGCTGGCCCGCAACCCGGCGCTCGCCGACCTGCTGCTGTCGTGGCGCGCGGGCGACCTGGCCCCGCTCGACGACACCCGCTATGAGCAGCTCCGACAGGAGCGCCTGGCCGCCGTTCGGGCCAACTGATCCACGTTACGGCACAGCCCGGCAGGCCCCAGTCGCCGACCATGGCCGGGCGCCTCCAGGGACACGGCCGCTGATCCCGCACAGGGCCGGGCGCCGTCACGAGGTGTCCTCGGCCGCCCGCGTGGTCAGCGCGCCGGCCTTGGCGTGCAGGTAGCGCTGCTGCTGGAGGCTGCTCGTTCGCCGCGCGGCCGCCTCGTACGCCGCACGGGCCGCCCGGTGGTCCCCGGACCTCTCAAGCAGGTGCGCCCGGACCGCGTGCAGGCGGTGGTCCTCGGCTATCCGGGCGTCCTTCTCCAGCTCTTCGAGCAGGGCGAGACCCGCTGCCGGGCCGTCGACCATGGCGACCGCCACGGTGTGGTTGAGCGTGACCACCGGGTTGTCGGAGAGCCGCATCAGGAGCTCGTACAGGGCCTTTATCTGCGGCCAGTCGGTCGCCGCCGCGGTGGGGGCCTCGTCGTGCAGGGCGGCGATCGCCGCCTGGAGCTGGTAGGGGCCGGTCGGGCCGCGGGGGAGGGCGCTGGTGATGAGGGCGAGGCCTTCGGTGATGTAGGACGTGTTCCAGAGGGTTCGGTCTTGTTCGGCCATGGGGATCAGGGAGCCGTCCGGGCCCGTACGCGCCGGTCTGCGGGCGTCGGTGAGGAGCATGAGCGACAGAAGGCCCGCCACCTCGGCGTCGTCCGGCAGCAGGCGGTCGACCAGGCGGGTCAGGCGGATCGCCTCGGTGGTCAGCTCGGTGCGCTGGAGGGCCGGGCCGGAGGTGCTGGCGTAGCCCTCGTTGAAGATCAGGTAGAGGACGTGCAGGACCGCGGCGAGCCGTTCGGCGCGATCCTCGCCGGAGGGCATGCCGAAGGGGAGGCCGCTGTCCTTGATGCGGTGTTTGGCCCGGGTGATGCGCCGGGTCATGGTCGCCTCCGGGACCAGGAACGCCCTGGCGATCTCCGCGGTCGTCAGGCCGCCGACGGCCCGCAGGGTGAGCGCGATCTGCGACGCGGGCGGCAGCGACGGGTGGCAGCACAGGAACAGCAGGATGAGCGTGTCGTCGGACTCCGCCGCCGGCCGGTCCGCGGCGGGCGCCAGCCACTGGTCGGGCAGGGTCCAGCGTGCGACGGTGTCCTCGCGCTGCCGGCGGGCCTGCTCGCTGCGCAGCAGGTCGGTCAGCCGGCGCGCGGCGACCGTGATCAGCCAGCCGCGCGGGTTGTCCGGAAGGCCCTCTTCAGGCCACTGCAGGGCGGCCGCGAGCAGCGCCTCCTGCGTCGCGTCCTCGGCCGTGGCGAAGTGCCCGTAACGCCGTACCAGCGCGCCGAGAACCTGCGGCGCCAGCCCGCGCAGCAGGTCCTCGACCTCGCCGCCGGTCACAGCTCCTCGAAGCTCCCGGCGATCGGCCGCACGTCCACGTGCCATTCGTGGGTCAGGGTCGCGTTCGCGGGGTGGGGAGTGCCGGCCAGCCGCGCGGCGATCTCGGTCGCCCGGTCGAAGCTCGCGCACTCGACGATCGTGTAACCGGCCAGGACCTCCTGCGTTTCGGAGTAGGGGCCGTCGGTCACGACCGGCACCCCGTCCTTCAGCTGGACCCTCCTGGCGTGCACGGGCGCGGTCAGGCCCTGCGCGTCCACGAACTCCCCGGACTCGACCAGGGCGTTGTTCCACGACTCCATGAAGGCGTGCATCGCCGCGACGTCCTCCCCGGACCAGGCCGGGTTGTCGGGCTTTCCGGCAAGGTCGTCGTAGTCGCGCTGGGTACCGAACATCATGATCATGTACTTCACGATTTCTCCTCCCGGTCGGCACCACCGCGGTGCCTCACATCAGAGACGTCGGAACCGACGGACCGCTCCGGACACAGGCCCCGGTGTCTAGTACACGAGAGCCTGGGCGCCCTCCGCCACGGCCTCCTCGACGAAGGTGGAGGCGCCGGCGATGCGGATGCCGGAGATGAGGTCGTCGGCCGTGATCTCGCGCCGGGCCGCGCACTGGGTGCAGACCGTCACCCGGCCGCCCGCCAGAACGGCGTCCAGCAGGTCCGTGAGCGGAGCGGCGTGGGCCAGGTTGAACTCCTTGGCCCTCCCCGGCAGCCCGAACCATGAGGACTCCCCGGTCAGCCAGAGAGAGACCGGAACACCGCTCGCCAGCGCGGCGGCCGCGACCGTGAACGCCTGGTTGCAGCGCTCAGGGGCGTCGGCCCCGGCGGTCACCTTGATCACCAGTGATCGTGCCATGTTCGTCACCCTAGCCCCCCTTCCCGCCGGACGCCTTCGGGCGGGGCGGCCAGGTCCGTGGGCCAGTAGAGTTTGATGCCATGGAAGATGCTGATGTCCAGGTGCCGGTGCATCCCGCTCTGGAGCCGATCGCGTTCCTGATCGGCCGCTGGGAGGGCGCCGGTGTCGGGGGTTATCCGACGATCGAGAGCTTCAACTTCGGTCAGGAGATCGAGTTCGGCCACAACGGCAAGCCGTTCCTGTCGTACGTGAGCCGCACCTGGCTGCTCGACGACGACGGCAACCGGGTCAGACCCCTCGCCACCGAGTCCGGCTACTGGCGGCCGCAGCCCGACCGGCAGATCGAGGTGCTGCTGGCGCATCCGACCGGCATCGTGGAGATCTACATCGGCGAGGTCGTCTTCCACAAGATCGAGCTGCGCACCGACGTGGTGGCGCGGACCGCCTCGGCCAAGGAATACACCGCGGCCACCCGCCTGTACGGGCTGGTCAAGGGCAACCTCATGTGGGCCTACGACATGGCCGCGGTCGGGCACCCGCTCACATCGCACATGTCGGCGGAGCTCAAGAAGGTAGCTTGATCCGTATGAGCACCCCTTTCACCGCTGAGGCGGTCGAGGCGATCAAGCGGCACATGAACGACGACCATGCGGGCGACTCGCTGATCATCGTGCGGGGGCTGGGCGGGCGGCCCGACGCGACGACCGCGCTCACCAGCGGGGTCGACGGCGAGGCGATCGAGTTCACGATCGACGGCGGCGAGCGGGTCAGGGTGTCGTGGGGGGAGACGCTGACCGAGCGCCCGCAGGTGCGGATGGCGGTCGTCCGCCTCTATCGCGAAGCCTGCGACAAACTCGGCATCCCGGCCCGCGGCGAGCATTGACCGGCGAGCACTGACAAGAGGGCATGAAGAAGGGCCCCAGGCGGCGTTCCACTCGTGATTGAGCGGGCCGGATGGACCACGGACGGGATGGGAATCCCGCCCTCCGGCTGCCGGGGGCCCCGGTGGTTGTCTCGAATTCGCCCAACAGACGAGACATCAGTCCGCGTCGTTAGCGGACAACCACCTCGCTAGTCCAACTATGAATCACCATTGTTTGGACCACCTCCTTTCCGCGTACCCAAGAAGCTATGCGCTCGGTCGCGGAGGGGGCAAGCGATTAATACTCCGCCGTAGACTCGGAGGTATGACGGAGACGCAGTGGCACGAAGAACTCCGCGCCAAGGGCTACCGGGTGACCCCTCAGCGGCAGCTCGTGCTCGAGGCGGTCAAGGCGCTCGAACACGCCACGCCCGAAGAGATCTCCGTCAAGGTGCGCGAGACGGCCCGCGGCGTCAACATCTCGACCGTCTACCGCACGCTGGAGCTGCTCGAAGAGCTCGGCATGGTCACCCACACCCACCTCAGCCACGGCGCCCCCACCTACCACCTGGCGGCGGACGCCGACCACCTGCATCTGGTCTGCCGGGGCTGCGGCGCGGTCAGCGAGATACGCCCGGAGATCGCCGACGGGCTGGTCAAGGGCCTGGACGAGGAGCTCGGCTTCGTGGCCGACGTACGCCACCTGACCGTCTTCGGCCGCTGCCGCGACTGCCGATAACCTGGAAGGCATGCGTAGCCCTCTGCTCGACCTCCCCGGTGCCGTCGCCGCCGACGGCCCCGACTCCGATGTAGCCGCCCACTACGGTGACCTGTTCGCCGAGCAGCGGGCGCTGGTCAAGGGCGAGGCGGTCGTCGACCGCAGCAACCGCGAGGTGATCCGCGTCTCCGGGGCGGACCGGCTGAAATGGCTCAACGACCTGACCTCGCAGAAGCTCGACACACTGGCTCCCGGCGAGTGGACGCAGACGCTCGACCTCGACCTCCAGGGCCGGGTCCTGCACCACCTGACGCTGGTCGACGACGGCGAGAGCGTGCTGGCGCACGTCGAGCCCGGCACCGCCGACAGCCTGGTCGCCTACCTCGACCGGATGCGGTTCATGCTCCGCGTCGAGGTGTCGCGCGCCGACGACCTGGCGGTGCTCTCGTCCGCGACCGAGGACTTCCTGGTGCCGCGCGCCGAGCTGCCCGACCACCTGGGCAAGCCGCTGGCCGGGCTCTGGGCGTACGAGGCGCTGCGCATCGAGCAGCACCGGCCCCGGCTCGGGTTCGACACCGACCACAAGACGATCCCGCACGAAGTGGGCTGGATCGGCGCCGCCCTCCACCTCAGCAAGGGCTGCTACCGGGGCCAGGAGACGGTGGCCCGGGTCCACAATCTGGGGCATCCGCCGCGGCGGCTGGTGTTCCTGCACCTCGACGGCAGCGTTGACACGCTGCCGGTGCACGGCGCGCCGGTGATCTTCGAGAGCCAGGAGGTGGGGGTGGTCGGCTCCGCCGCCCGCCACCACGAGCTGGGCCCGATCGCGCTGGCCATCGTCAAGCGGACGGTGCCGGTGGACGCGCCGCTGCTCGCGGGTGGCGTCGCCGCCGCCCAGGAGGTCATCGTCCCGCCCGACGCGGGCCGCAACGTCACCATCGACCCGGCTATGCGGCGCCGCCTCCGATAACTCGATCCGTCCCGCCGTTACGCGCGCGAACTATATGTCGAGCACCAGCGTGATCGGTCCGTCGTTGACCAGGGACACCTTCATGTTCGCGCCGAACCGGCCCGTCTCCACCTGGGCCCCGAGCGCCCTGAGCTCTTCGGCCACGGCGTCCACCAGCGGCTCGGCGACCGGTCCAGGGGCGGCGGCCTGCCAGGTGGGCCGCCGGCCCTTGCGGGCGTCGCCGTACAGGGTGAACTGGCTGATCACCAGGAGCGGCGCCGACACGTCGGAGCAGGACTTCTCGCCGTCCAGGACGCGCAGGCCCCAGAGCTTGGCGGCGAGCTTGCGCGCCTCGGCGCGCGTGTCGGTGTGCGTGACGCCGACCAGCACGAGCAGCCCCGGCTCGGCGATCGCTCCGACGGTCTCCCCGTCGACGGTCACGGACGCGGTGGTCACTCGCTGCACGACTGCTCGCATGGGAACCCATTCTGGCCCAGGACAAAAGCTTCGTAGACTGCGTGCCGAAAGGGGGGGCGAGATGTCGCTTGTTGTGGAGGTCGTACGGTCCGGGTTCGTGGAGTCGACCCATCAGGTGCGCATGCTCACCATGGACGCGGCAGGCGAGCCGGTCGAGGCGCACGGCGCGGTGCACGTGCCGGCCTCGCCGCGGTCGGCGATGAAGCCGCTCCAGGCCGTCGGCATGCTCCGCGCCGGGCTCGCGCTCGACGGCGAACTCCTCGCGCTGGCCTGCGCGTCCCATTCCGGTGAGCCCTACCACGTGGACGGTGTACGGAAGATCCTGGCGGGGGCCGGGCTGGCCGAGTCGGCGTTGCTCTGCCCCGAGGACTACCCCGCCGACCGGGCGGCGACCGACTACGGCCGCGTCTACATGAACTGCTCGGGCAAGCACGCCGCCATGCTCGCCACCTGCGTACTGAACGACTGGCCGCTCGCCACATACCTGGAGCCCGCGCACCCGTTGCAGCGGACGATCCGCCGCACGGTGGAGGAGCTGACGGGGGAGCGGGTCGCGGCCTCGGGTGTGGACGGGTGCGGGGCGCCGCTGTTCTTCGTCTCGATGGTGGGGGTGACGCGGGCCTTCCGCGCGCTGCCTCTGGGGGAGGCGGGCTCGTACGAGCGGCGGATCTTCGACGTCATGCGCGCGCATCCGGAGTGGACGTCCGGCACCATCCGGGCGGAGGCCGAGCTGATGCGGGCCCTGCCGGGGCTGATGGTCAAGGTGGGTGCGGAGGGGTTCGACGCGTTCGTGTTCGAGGACGGGCGGGCGGGCGCCGTCAAGGTCGAGGACGGCGCCCAGCGGGCCCGCATTCCCGTCACGGTGGTGGCCCTGCGCTCGCTCGGCCTGGACTCCCCGGAGCTGGACTCGATGGCCCGCCCGCCGCTGATGGGCGGCGGGCGCGCCGTGGGCGAACTACGCGTCTGCTGAGCGGCCCCTACAGGGTGCGGAACTGCCGGCTGGCCGAGATCGCGCCCGAGGTCGTCGTGGTGAACGTACGCATCGACCCGGCGAACTTGGACAGATCCCACTCGGCCGGGCCGTGATACCAGTACAGATTGTCGGACTTGTGGCCGTTGCCGGTGACCGAGGCGACGACCCGGGACCAGTGCTCCACACCGTCGAAGATCACGGCGTACGGGAGATAGCGGGAGAACAGCTCCACCCGGTGCTGCTCGGGCACCTCCCCGAGGTCGCCGGAGAACAGGTACTCGCGGAAGCCCAGCGTGTGTGCCAGCGCGGCCGAGCCCTTGGCGGTCTTGGCGGGCATGTACTGCCCGCCGACCGCCAGGGCGCCGCCCGCGATGACCAGCGCCAGGCCCAGCAGGCCGTACGTGGTGAACCAGGCGAGCGCGACCGTGGCCAGCAGGCCCAGGCCGATGAGCGCCACGCCGATGACGGTCCAGCGCGTACGCTCGGTGTCGGGACGGCGGGCGAACCACCCCTGCGTCACCACGTCGGTGTAGAGGGCGTCGCGGACCTTGCCCAGATGGCTGGCGAACGAGCCGGACAACTGGGACAGCAGCACCATGTCGCGCCCGTCGAAGATGGCGTCGTAGAGCGCCCGCTCGTACGGCAGCAACGTGTTGACCGGCGCGCTCGGCAGCCTGACCAGCGTCCAGTCGGGCGCGTCGTAGGCCTGCCGCGGCTGCTCGTCGATCCGCAGGTAGCCGCGGACCGCGAGGTCCACGATCGTCGCGGTGACGTCGACCACGTCGGCCTGTTCGTCCACGAGCGTGCCGATCTGGCCGGGCCGTACCCCGTCGGGCGGGGAGAAGTGCCCGTTCTGCACGGGTGCGACCGTGTTTCGCGTGTTTCCGGCGGCCCTGGAGTCGCGTCCGCGCGTCCAGTAGAGCAGGCCGACGCCGCCGAGCAGGAGCACCAGCAGGGCGGCGAGCGCGCCGCCGGTGACGGTGTTCAGTGTGAAGGCGCCGGCCAGCGAGAAGCGGCGCTCCAGGATCGGCGCGCCGCTGGTGGAGCCCTTGGTGTAGCCGACGACCACGGTCAGCGCCTGGCCGGGGCCCACGTTCTGCTGCTCGAAGGCGGCCTCGGTGGCGCCGTGGTCCATGGAGGCGGACGTGCAGCCGATGGCCGAGGTCAGCGCGCCGGCGAAGCACGACAGGTTCTGTACCTGGCCGGGGCCGCTCACCTTGACCGTCGCCTTGGCGACCGGCGTGCTCCAGCCGTTCACCGCGAACCAGCGCAGCTCCTCGATGGCGCCCGCGGGCGTCACGGCCCCCTTGACGTCGTACTCGACGGTGCCCGGCGCCTTCATGGTCAGCACGTCGCCGGCGAGCGTGCCGCCCTTGACGTTGGAGATCTGGTACAGGCGGTCGTTGTCGTCGTCGAAGCGCGTCCTGGTGAGGAAGGTCCGCTTGAGCTCCCCCGAGCCGTCGCTGATCTTCTCCACCACGTGCAGCGTGCCGTCCTTGGCGAGGCTCATGGTCACCTCGTCGGTGATCCCGGCCGCCGCCGTGGCGGGGACGGCGGTCAGCGATAGAGCGACGGCCCCCAGTATGGCCAGCGTGCGCCTGATACCCGTCATGGCGGCACATCGTAGCGGTTCGTACACCTTGTGCGGGCAGGCGGGATCAATCGAGCGTGATGGCGTTGGCGGCCCGCTGGACGTTCTCCGGAGCCGCGCCCTGGCCCGGGTTCTCCAGGGCGAGTGCCTGGTTGAGCTCGACGAACGGCCGCATCCGCTGCTCGTAGCGGTCGAACGCCTGGTCGGTGTCCCTGGCCAGCTCCTGAGCCAGTACGTACGCGCCGACCATGGCCAGGCTGGTGCCCTGACCGGACAGCGGCGAGGCGCAGTAGCCCGCGTCGCCGACCAGCGTGACCCGGCCCTCGGACCAGCGGTCCATCCGGATCTGCGCCATGGCGTCGAAGTAGAAGTCGTCGGCTTCCCACATCGCCTTCAGCAGCCGGGGCGTCTCCCAGCGCAGCTCCGCGCAGCGCTCCTCGATGAGCCGCTTCTGCTGCTCGACGTCGCGGTGGTCATAGGCGACGGGCTCGGAGCCGAAGCCGATGTTGACCCGCATCGAGGCGTTGCCGGGGACGGTGTAGAGACCGAACCCGGCCTCGCCCTCCCGGTGCCACACCTGCCAGCGGTCCAGGTCGAGGAAATTGTCGGCGCTGTAGATCGCCACGTACATGCCGAGGTGGTTGATGAACCGGGCCTCCTCGCCGAACACCAGCCCGCGCACGTTCGAGTGCAGCCCGTCGGCGCCGACCACGTAGTCGAAGCGCCGCCGCACACCACTCTCGAACGTCACCTGGACACCCTGGCCGTCCTGGTCGAGCCCCGCGATCGAGTCGCCGTAGAGGTATTCGGTGCCTCCGGCCGAGGCGGCGATGACGAGCGCGGTCAGGTCGTCGCGCATGATCTCGATGTCGGGGCTGTCCAGCCGGCCGCCGCTGATCGTCTCCTCGGTGCTGCGCATCAGCTCGTTGCCGTCGCCGTCGACCATCGACATGCCGCGCATGTCGGTCTTCATGGCTCGTGCCTGCTCCAGGATGCCCATGCGCGCGGCCACCTCCAGCGCGGCGCCCCGGATGTCGATCGCCTGGCCGCCCCGGCGGGGCTCGGGGGCGCGTTCGACGACGGTCACGTCGAAGCCGTGCTCGCGCAGCCAGTGGGCCAGGACGGGGCCGCCGATGCTGGCGCCGGAAATGAGGACGTTCATGGCAGGGTCTCCCTTGTCTGCTGTTGACGCTGTACGAAGTGAATGTACGGCGTACAGACAGGCTTGGCAACTGGGCTTCTGCTAATCTCTGTACTAGTACAGGAGTGAAGGGGGTCGGATGGTCGTGGAAGCCGCGCCGCCGTACGTGCGGATCGTCGACGACATCAAGCGCCGCATAGCGGACGGCGAGTTGCGGGCCGGGGATCGGGTGCCCTCCACCCGGCAACTGGCCAGGGACTGGGACGTCGCGCTGGCCACCGCCGCCAAGGCGCTGGCCCGGCTCGCGCAGCAAGGCGTGGTCGTGGCCGAGCCGCGCATCGGCACGGTCGTCGCCGGGCCGCCGGGCCGGTCACCACGACGCCCGCACGGCGACCCCGACGACCCGAGCCGTGCCGCGAGCCACGGCCCCGCGCATGACCCGGCGCGGGGCGCGACGCGTGATTCCGTGTATGACCGGGCGGGTGATTCCGCGCATGATCGGGCGCGTGACTCCGGACGTGACGCGGCGCGTGATTTGACGCGTGATCGGGTCGTGCGGACCGCCGTCGAGATCGCCGACGCGGAAGGGCTGTCCGCGCTGTCCATGCGCGGCGTGGCGGGTCGGCTCGGCGTGGCCACCATGTCGCTCTACCGCCACGTGGGCAGCAAGGACGACCTGGTAGAACTGATGATCGACCAGGTGCTCGGCGACTTCCCGCTCCCCGCCGAGCCTCCGCACGGCTGGCGGGCCCGGCTGGAGGCGGCGGCCCGCGTGCAGTGGGCGGCCTACCGGCGGCACCCCTGGATGGGCAGGATCACCTCGCTGGCCCGGCCGCTGCCGTCACCCAGCCTGCTCAAGCACACCGAATGGGCACTGGCGGCGATCGACGGCCACGGCCTCGACCCGGAGACCATGATGCACGTGCACATCCTGATGTACACCTACGTTCAGGGCATCGCCGCCCACTTCGAGTCGGAGGTCCAGGCGCGGGCCACGACCGGCCTCACCGACGACGAATGGATGCGGTCCCAGGACGACCAGCTGACGGCCATCGTCACGTCGGGGCCCTATCCCACGTTCGTCGACGTCGTCGAGCGGATGGGGGGCGACTTCGACTTCGACTTCGACCGGCTCTTCGAGTTCGGCCTGCGATCACTGCTCGACGGACTGGCCGGAATCATCGAGAGGCGGCCCGGTCGGGACTAGTCGGAGATCGCGATGCGGAGGCGGCGGAAGCCGCGTCCCTTGCTCTCGATCTTGGCCACCCTGATGTGCCCGATCTGCTTCGTCGAGGCGACGTGCGTGCCGCCGTCGGCCTGGGTGTCCAGCCCGACGATGTCGATGATCCGGACGTCGGCCACGTGCTCCGGCACCAGGTTCGTCGCCGTCCGGATGATGTCCGGGATCTCGAAAGCCTCCTCGCGCGGCAGGACCCGCACGTCGATGCGCCGGTCCGCGACGATCTCGGCGTTGCACGCGTCCTCGACCGCCTCCTTGAAGCCCGGCGGCACCTCCGGCAGGTTGAAGTCCATCCGCGCGCTCAGCACGTCCATGTTGCCGCCCGTCACCAGCGACCCGTAGTCGCGGAACACGACGCCGCACAGAACGTGGAGCCCCGAGTGCGTACGCATGAGGGCCGAGCGGCGTTCGTCGGCCACCGCCCCCTGGACGACCGTGCCGGCCGGCGGGATCGGGTCGCCCTCTGCCGGAATCAGGTGCAGATCATCGGCTTTGCGCACCCCGACGATCCGCGTTTCCACTCCCTGCCAGAGCAGAACTCCGTGATCTGCCGGCTGGCCGCCTCCACCCGGATAGAATGCCGACTTACTCAGAACGATCCCGTCGGGTGTGGAATCCAGGACGACGGCTTCGAAGTCGCGCAGATTCTGATCCGACAATTCGAGCCGTTGTGTCCGCCCGTGGAGGTCATGAGTCATGTCGGCAGCTTAAAGCCCCGAGGTGGATATGCGCGGCCTGCTGGATCGAGCCCTGATCGCACCGGCTGTCGCGATGCTGGGGATTTGTTGCGCGATATCGGGATGCGGTGGTGGAGCAGGAGAAGCGTGGCCAAGCCCGGCGCAGCTCCGCTCCGAACCGCCCGCCCCGATGCGCGGCTGGCCGTCGGGGCCGGAGAGCGGATCGGCCGCGCCCGTCGTGATGTTCGTCGGCGACAGCTTCACGGTCGGCTCCGGTCCGGTGCCCACCTGGCGGACCTACGCCGCCGAGTCGGCTCGGCTGCTGGGCTGGCAACCGGTCATCGCGGGCGCGGGCGGCACCGGCTATCTCAACAAGGGCCGCGTCGGCCGTACGTTCCAGCAGTCGTTCGAGGCCGAGCTGGCCTGGCGTCCCGCCCCCGACCTGCTGGTCATCTCAGGCGGCCACAACGACTGCCGCTGGTCCGCGGAGAGCGTGCGGCGAGCGGCGGAAAGCCTCATCTCCGAGGCGAGGACCCATTGGCCGCGAACCCGCATCCTCGTGATCGGCCCCATCTGGCTGCGCGACACTCCGCGCAGGGCCTATCAGGTGCGTGACGCCCTGTCGAGCCTGGCCCGGCAGGAAGCCCTCCCGTTCCTGGACCCGCTCCAGGAACCCCGGATCACCGGCACCCCAAAGGCCCAGATGCTCCCCGACGGTATCCATCCCACCGCCGAAGGCCATTTCCACTTGGCCAGATGGCTGACAGACGCCATCGGCCAGCTATCGAGGGGGGAAGATCACCAAGGTCCGTAAGGACCGTTGTTGCCACCGCGCCCGCCCATGCCCTTGACCGCGGGCTTGACATCGACGATGTAGACCGTCGCCGCGATGACGGCGATGATCGAGAAGAACCCCAGCCCGATCCCGATGAACTGCGTGCCGCCCACGGCCATGAAGGCGTTGTAGTAGTCCCACGAGCCCGCGGCGGCGAACAGCGTGGCCAGGACCAAGATGACCAGCCAGAGGTTCTTCTGCAGCTTGCCGGCCGACACGAACGCGTTGGTCGGCACCCGTAGCGCGTGTACCAGCGCGTAGATCGACATGCCGAGGATGCCGGCCGCGAGCAGCAGAAAGAGAAGATTCAGGCCGCCGTTGATGATTTCCATGTGAGTCCGCCCAACGCTCGCGATGAAACGGCCCCAGCCTAGTAGGGACCTCTGACAAACGGGCACTCTCAACGCGGAAAGGCCCGCCTCGTGGAGGCGGGCCTTCGCCGGCGGTCAGGCCTTGGGCGTGCCGGCCTTGGTGGTGCGGGACTTCTTGACGGGGGTGGCGACGGGCGGCTCGGCGGCCTCCGACACCTCCTCCAGCTCCAGCGCGGCCTCGCCGCTCGCCTTGCTGACGGCCTTGCGCCCACGGGTGGCGAAGTCCTCGTAGACCTCGGTGGCGAGGACGGTCAGCTGGTCGGCGTAGGTGCGCGCCTTCTCGGGGAACTCCTTGGCGAAGCCCTCGGCCTTGTCGGCGTAGGTGCGGGCCTTCTCCGGCAGGTCCTTGGCGATCTCAGCGCGGCGGGACTGCAGCTTCAGGAGCTGCTCGGGCAGCTCGCGCAGCTTCTCCACGGCGTAGTCGCCCACGCCCGCCACCGCGTAGAAAGGCTTGGAGTCGGTGAGCTTCTTGACCTCGGTGGCCAGCGTCATGGGTTAACCTTCCTTGGTTTCCTGGTTGGCGGTGCCGTTGCCGGTGGACGCCGCGAAAGGCTCAAGCGCGGCGAGATATTCCTCGGGCAGCGGCTCGTCGTCCGATTCGGAGTCGTGCCGGAGATGAGCGTTCTGGGAGGTCTGCTCGTCTTCGGCATGCTTCTCTTTGCGAAACGACTCATAAATGTCGATCAGCACCTGGCGTTGCCGCCCGCTCAGGAGCGGGTCGGCGCGGATCGCGGTGATCACGTCACTCGGCGGCTCGCGATCCTCGATGAGGCCCGCCTGCACGTAGAGCGCCTGCGAAGAGATGTGCAGGCCCTTGGCGATCTGGTTGAGAATTTCCGCGCTCGGCTTCCGCAGACCGCGCTCGATCTGGCTGAGGTAGGGGTTGGACACCCCCGCGGCCGTCGCGAGCTGGCGCAGGGAGATCTTCGCCTGCTGCCGCTGCTCGCGGATGTATTCGCCGATCGAGCCGACCTTCGGTAGTGCCATACCGACAGTCTGCCTCAGAGTGCTTGCAATTGCAAACGCAAAGCTAACACCTGCAAGCACTAGAGCTGGATGGTCCACAGGAACGGCGTGGCTGTGACCAACGCCACGGAGAGCGCGATGATCCCGTAGCGCGCCGCGGCGGGGAGCGCGGGACCCGGCTTGATCAGGCGGTCCACCCTGGCCATGACGTTCTTGGCGTGCACGCCGAGCATGCCCTGCGGTGTCGGCATGGCGCCCGCCGTACCGAACCTGAGCAGGGCGGTGGCCAGTCTGCGCGGCGAGCAGTAGCGGCGCGCGCGGTCGTCGGCGGCCATCTCGATGAGCAGCTCGACCTGCCCCTGCGCGTCGGAGGCCACCTTGGACCAGGGCAGTGCCCGGCGCAGCGCGGCGAACGGCAGCAGCACCAGGTCGTGGCGCTCCCGTACGTGCGCGGCCTCGTGCGCGAGCACGGCCGTGAGCTCGTCGTGGGACAGCAGCTTGAGCGCGCCTTCGCTGATCACCACCTGCGAACGCAGCCCCGGCACGCAGTAGGCCGCCGCGCTCGGATGGTCGAGCACCCGCACGCCGGGCACGCCCGGGTCGTCGCGGGCGATCAGGGCGAGCAGCACGCGGTGGCGCCGACGAGCCCGCAGTGCCTGCACGCCCGCGGTGATCAGCACCACGACGAGCACGGCCAGCGCGGCCAGTCCGGCGATCATCGCCGCCACGTGCAGCGGATCCCAGCTCTCGCGCGGCGGCTCGCCGCTCGCGAAGGCGATCATGCTCTGCAGCACGCCCAGCTTGTACGGCTGGACGGCGTAGGCCAGCATGGCGCCCGTCGTGGCCAGCCCCCAGGCCACGCCCAGGGACTGCCAGAGGATGATGGCGATCCGAGGGGCCCGGGACGTCCAGCGGGCGGTCGTGAGACGCCAGGAGCCGAGCCCGCACGCCATGGCGAGCGCTGCCAGCGTCGCTGCCGTGAT
The DNA here is from genome assembly GCF_040638335.1 of Nonomuraea sp. NPDC026600. NCBI lineage: Bacteria > Bacillati > Actinomycetota > Actinomycetes > Streptosporangiales > Streptosporangiaceae > Nonomuraea > Nonomuraea sp. NPDC026600. The sequence goes on along the minus strand of NZ_JBEZYD010000010.1, from coordinate 257,812 downwards.
CACTCTTCCTCCAGCTCCGTGAGAGCTCTCCGCAGGATCTCCGCCTCCGAGCCCGACACGGCCTGGGCGAAGCGGGTGAGGGCGGCCGAGCGGTCGCCCGTCAGGTCCAGAGCTTCCAGCATAAGCTCGGCGATGTACGCGTCGCGGCTCGCCGCCGGTTCGTAGCGCCAGGCGCGGCCGTCGCGGGTCCGCTCGAGGAACCCCTTGCGGGTCAGACGGTCGAGGACGGTCATGACGGTGGTCGGGGCCAGGTCGCGGTCGGCTATGAGACGGCCGACCTCACGGGCCGTCAGCGCGCTGCTCTCCGCCCAGATGATGTCCATGATGCTGCGTTCGAGCTCGCCAAGACCCTTCACACGCATCAGCGTAGTACTACAAAGCGTCGAGCAGCCATCCGGGATGCTGGTGAGATGGACGTCACGCTTGTCCAGGGGGACATCACCGCGCAGACAGTCGACGCGATCGTCAATGCCGCCAATTCATCGTTGATGGGCGGGGGCGGGGTCGACGGCGCGATCCACCGGCGGGGCGGCCCGGAGATCCTCGCCGAATGCCGGGCACTGCGGGCCTCCCACTACGGAAAGGGATTGTCGGCGGGACAGGCCGTGGCCACGACCGCCGGACGGCTCGACGCGACCTGGGTGATCCACACCGTCGGGCCGGTCTATTCGCGGACGGATGATCGATCCGACGTGCTGGCCTCGTGTTATCGCGAGTCGCTTCGGGTCGCCGACTCACTGGGGGCTCGGTCGGTGGCCTTTCCGGCGATCTCGACCGGTCTCTACGGGTGGCCGCTGGACGACGGCGCCCGCATCGCGCTGCGTACCGTGCGGGAGTTTTCCACAGCTGTGGACGAAGTGCGGTTCGTGCTGTTCGACGCGGTGGCTTTCGCCGCCTTCTCGGCGGCTCTTTAGCGCGGCGCGACCGCCTCCCAGGGGAGGGTCAGCTCCCCGAGGCGCCACCTGGCCGTGCCGCCGAGCGGCGGAGTGCGATGGATGGGCCAGGTGCCCGCCAGGACGTCCACCGCGGCCAGCCAGCGCTGCCTGCGGCCGTGGGCGCCATAGGGGGCGGTTCTCGCCCATGCGCGGTCGAAGTCGCTCAGGAACGCATGGATGCGCTCGCCTGGGACGTTCCGGTGGATGAGGGTCTTCGGCAGGCGGTCGGCCAGGTCCGAGGGGCGGTCGAAGGCGTCGAACCTGGCCGACAGGGTGAGCGTGCGCGGGCCGGTCCGATCCACCCCGGCCCAGATCGCCCGGTGGCCGGTCTCCGAGCAGGTGCCCTCCACCAGCAGGCCGCCGGGGGCCAGCTTGCCGCGCAGCGCCTCCCAGTAGCGCCAGGCGTCCGCCTCGCCGTACTGCCTGAGGACGTTGAAGGCCCTGATCAGCAGCGGGGGACGCGAGACCGGCAGCTCGAAGCCGCCCAGCGCGAAGCTCAGGCCAGGGCGCTCGTACGGCTTGGCCAGGGCGACCCGCGCGGGGTCGATCTCGATGCCCACCACCTCGATGTCGGAGCTGATCCGGCGCAGCCGGGTGAAGAGCTCCAGCGTGGTGGTGTGGGAGGCGCCGTAGCCGAGGTCCACGGCCAGCGGCCGGGCGGTGGCGCGCAGCACGCGGCCGTGCGCGGCGGCGATCCACCGGTCGGCGCGGCGTAGCCGGTTGTGCCCGGTCGTCCCTCGGGTGATGGAGCCGACCGGCCTAGCCACCGACGCGGTGCACCTTGTGCTGGGCGGCCTGGGCGCGCGGGCGCATGACCACGCGGTCGATGTTGACGTGCGCGGGCCTGGTGACGCACCACACGATCGCGTCGGCCACGTCGTCGGAGGACAGCGGGTCCGGCACGCCCTGGTAGACGCGGGCGGCGGCCGCCTCGTCGCCGCGGAAGCGGGTGACCGCGAAGCCCTCGCTCTGGACCATGCCCGGCGCGATCTCCACGACGCGCACCGGCTGCCCGACCAGCTCGAGCCTGAGCGTCTCGGCCATCGAGCGCTGTGCCTGCTTGGCCGCCACGTAGCCGCCGCCGCCCTCGTACGCCACCAGCGCCGCGGTCGAGGTGAGCATCACCAGCACCCCGTCGCCCGACTCGACGAGCTTGGGCAGCAGGGCCTGCGTCATGCGCAGCGACCCGAGGACGTTCGTGTCGTACATCCGCTGCCAGTCGTCGACCAGCCCCTCGGCCACCGTCTCCGTGCCGAGCGCGCCGCCGGCGTTGTTGACCAGAACGTCACAGCGGTCGAGCGAGGCCGCCAGCGCGTCCACCGACTCCTGAGAGGTCACGTCCAGGGACACGGGACGGATCCCGGGCACTTCGGCGGCCAGCTTGTCCAGCCGGTCCTGCCGCCTCGCGCCCGCCACCACGTCATAGCCTTCGGCGGCCAGCCGCCTGGCCGTCGCCTCGCCGATCCCGCTGCTCGCACCTGTCACCACAGCCGTCTTCTTCATGGCACACATCTTGCCAGCCCGCTCATGACACCCCGCTTGTCGGGAATGTCGGAATGTTCGGCATAGTTGTACTTCCTCTGGAGGTGGTGTCGGGTGAGGCGACAACGGGTCAACCGGGTCGCGACCATCAGCATGCACACGTCTCCCCTGGAACAGCCCGGCACGGGCGACGCCGGCGGGATGAACGTGTACATCGTCGAATCGGCCAAACGGCTGGCCGAGTCCGGCGTCGAGGTGGAAATTTTCACCCGGGCCACCGGCCGGGACCTGCCACCGGTGGCCGAACTCGCCCCCGGTGTCCTGGTGCGCCACCTGACCGCCGGCCCGTACGAGGAGCTGACCAGGGCCGACATGCCCGCTCAGCTCTGCGCGTTCCTCTCGGGCGTGCTGCGGACCGAGGCGATGTACGACCCGGGTCGCTATGACGTCATCCACTCGCACTACTGGCTGTCCGGCCAGGTCGGCTGGCTGGCAAAGGAGCGCTGGGGCGTTCCGCTCGTGCACACCATGCACACCATGGCCAAGGTGAAGAACCTGCTGCTGGCCGCCGACGACCAGCCCGAGCCGCAGGCCCGCGTGGTGGGCGAGCAGCAGGTCGTGGAGATCGCCGACCGGCTCGTGGCCAACACCGGTGACGAGGCGAGCGAGCTCATCGAGCTGTACGGCGCGCAGGAGGAGCGCGTCGCGGTCGTGAACCCGGGTGTCAACCTCACCCTCTTCCAGCCCGCTTCACAGGGCGCCGCCCGGCGCCGGCTCGGACTGCCGCAGAACGCGCACGTGCTGCTGTTCGTGGGCCGGATCCAGCCGCTCAAGGCGCCCGACGTGCTGCTGCGCGCCGCCTCGCGGATGCTCATCGACGACCCCTCGCTGCGCGGCCGCCTGGTCGTGGCGTGCGTGGGCGGTCCGTCGGGCAACGGCCTGGCCAGGCCGTCCCTCCTCGTCGATCTCGCCGCCGAGCTGGGCATCTCCGACGTCGTCCGGCTGGTGCCGCCGGCGCCGCAGCAGGAACTGGCCGACTGGTACCGCGCGGCCGACGTGACCGTCGTGCCGTCGTACAGCGAGTCGTTCGGGCTCGTCGCCCTGGAGTCACAGGCCTGCGGCACCCCTGTCGCCGCGGCCGCCGTGGGCGGGCTGCGCACGGCCGTACGGGATGGCGTGTCCGGTGTGCTCGTGGACGGTCACGACTCGCACGAGTGGGCACGCGCGCTGCGCCGCTTCGTCACCGCGCCGGCCTGGCGCGACGGCCTGTCGGCCGGCGCCCGCGCGCACGCGGCGGCGTTCGGCTGGCAGTCCACGTCGTCTCAGCTGATGGAGGTCTACGCGGGCGCCGTCGCCGACCTGAACAGGTTGCCGGTTGCCGTCATTTCGTAGGCTGTACGACATGCGCGATGTCGTAGAAACCGCGCTCAAGGCCGCGGACGTCTCCTTTGACGAGCCGCGACCAGGGGCGTTCCTGGTGAAGCTACCCGGGCAGCACAAGCTCGCCACGATGACGTGGTTGATCATCGGGGATCAGGCGCTGCACGTCGAGGCGTTCTTCTGCCGCCAGCCCGACGAGAACCACACCGAGTTCTACAAGTGGCTGCTCGCCAAGAACGGCGGCATGTACGGCGTGCACTTCTCCATCGACACCGTCGGCGACGTCTACCTCGTCGGCCGGGTGCCGCTCACGGCGATCACCGAAGAGGAGATCGACCGGCTGCTCGGCTGCGTGCTGACCTACTCCGACGACTGGTTCGACCGGGCGCTGGAACTGGGCTTCGCCTCGTCGATCAGGCGCGAGTGGGAATGGCGCGCCAAACGCGGCGAGTCGCTGGCCAACCTTCAGGCGTTCGCCCGTTTCGCGGATCCGGCGCGGACCGGCGACTGACGCCCGCCATAGGATTGCCCGCATGGCGACTTTGGTGCTGCTACGGCACGGTGAGAGTGACTGGAACGCGAAAGGCCTGTTCACCGGGTGGGTGGACGTGAGCCTCTCGGCCAAGGGCGAGGACGAGGCCCGCCGGGGCGGCAAGCTGCTGGTGGAGGCCGGCGTACGGCCCGATGTGGTCCACACCAGCCTGCTGACCAGGGCCATCCAGACGGCCCAGCTCTCCCTGGGCGAGGCCGACCTGCTCTGGCTGCCGGTCAAGCGCTCGTGGCGGCTCAACGAGCGCCACTACGGCGCGCTCCAGGGCAAGGACAAGGCGCAGACGCGCGAGGAGTTCGGCGACGAGCAGTTCATGCTCTGGAGGCGCTCCTTCGACGTCCCGCCGCCCCCGATCGCCGACGGCGACGAGTACTCCCAGGCGGGCGACCCGCGCTACGCCCTGCTGCCGCCCGAGCTCATGCCGCGCACCGAGTGCCTCAAGGACGTCGTCGACCGCATGCTGCCCTACTGGTACGACGAGATCGTCCCGGATCTCGCGGCCGGGCGCACCGTGCTGGTGGCGGCGCACGGCAACTCGCTGCGCGCGCTGGTCAAGCACCTCGACGGCATCCCCGACGAGGAGATCGCCGGACTCAACATCCCCACGGGCATCCCGCTGCGCTACGAGCTGGACGCCGAGTTCCGGCCGCTCCGGCGCGGCGGCGAATACCTCGACCCCGAGGCGGCGAAGGCGGCGATCGAGGCGGTCGCCAATCAGGGCCGCTGACACCTTGTGTGGGGCGCCTGAGAGCGCCCCACCGATGTCAGCTCGGGCGGGCGCCCGTCACCAGGTAGACGACGTCACCGGCCACGCGGACCGCGTGGTCGGCGTAACGCTCGTAGTAGCGGCCGATCAGCGTGATGTCGATGGCCGGCTCCACGCCGTGGGGCCAGTCCTTGGACAGGATGTTCCTGAACAACCGCCGGTGCAGCTTGTCCATGGCGTCGTCGTCGGATTCGAGCTCCATCGCCGACTCCACGTCCTGCGAGGCGATGCAGCTTCCCGCCTTCGTCACCAGGGTCTCGGCGATCTGGCCCATCTGCAGGATCGTGGGCCGCACCTCCGCCGGGATCGCCGTCTCGGGGTGGCGCAGCCGCGCGACCTTGGCCACGTGGACCGCCAGGTCGCCCATACGCTCCAGGTCCGTGCCCATCCGCAGAGCCGTGATCACCATCCGCAGGTCCACGGCCACCGGCTGCTGCCTGGCCATCAGCTCGAAGATGGAGGTCTCGATCTCCTCGAACGTCGCGTTCACCTCCGCATCCCTGGAGATCACGCTCTCCGCGAGCTGGAGGTCGGAGTCGAGCAGGGCGGTGGTGGCCCTGGAAATGGCCGAGCGGACCAGCCTGGTCATCTCGACCAGCTTGGCGGTCAGGGAATCGAGTTCTTCATGGTACGCGTCGCGCATGCCGTCACCGTACGTGGCTCTCGATGAACGAACTCCTACCGCCAGATGAACTTTCCTGGAAAGAGACGTTCATCCCCAGGTGAGAGGGGTGCCCCTTGAGGAAGGCCACCTACCATCGGAGACATGAGTGAGATGGCCATGAGCTTGACGGCCCTGGCGGGGTTCGTCGTGGGAGCGCTGGCGGTCCTGTTCTACCGCAACCAGATCGAGGCCCAGAACAGGTCCGCGACGGCCGGCGATCAGGAGCCCGGCGCCCTTCCGCAGGGCGTGGCCTCGGTGCTGGCCGTGCTGCCCTCGTCCGCGGTCGTGCTCGACGCCTACGACCGCGTGCTGCGGGCCAGCTCGGCCGCACGCGCGTTCGGGCTGGTCAAGGGCGACCGGCTGATGGCCGCCGAACTGCTGGCCCTGGCCAGGCAGGTACGCCGGGACGGCGAGATCCGGGAGAGCGAGATCGACGTCGCCGGGCACAAGTTCGGCCAGGAGATCACGAACTTCGCGGTCCGCGTGGCCCCGCTCGGCTCGCACGGCCAGGTCCTGGTGCTCGCCGAGGACCAGACCGAGCGGCGCAGGGTCGAGGCCGTCCGCCGCGACTTCGTGGCGAACGTCAGCCACGAGCTCAAGACCCCCGTCGGCGCGCTGAGCCTGCTCGCCGAGACCATCCAGGACGCCGCCGACGATCCCGAAGCCGTCACCCGGTTCGCCGGGCGCATGCAGCACGAGGCCGCCAGGCTCAACTACCTGGTGCAGGACCTGATCACGCTGAGCCGGATCCAGGGCGCCGAGCCCATCCCCACCCCCGGCCAGGTCGCGATCGACGAAACCATCAACGACGCCATCGACCACTGCAACACCAGGGCGATCGCCAAGGACATCACGCTCGTCACCGGCGGCACGGAGGGCCTGCGCATCTGGGGAGACGACGAACTGCTCGTCACCGCCCTGCGCAACCTCATCGACAACGCCGTCGCCTACAGCCCCGAACACACCCGGGTCGTCGTCAGCGTCAGACCGGCGGGCGACTCCGTCGAGATCAGCGTCAGCGACCAGGGCATCGGCATTCCAGAGGAATCGCTGGAACGCATCTTCGAACGCTTCTTCCGCGTCGACGCGGCCAGGTCCCGGGCGACCGGTGGCACCGGTCTCGGCCTCGCGATCGTCAAGCACGTTGCCGCGGCGCACGCCGGCGAGGTCTCCGTCTGGAGCAAGGAAGGCTCCGGCTCCACATTCACGCTGCGGCTGCCCGCATTCGGCGGCACCGCAGTGGTCGTTCCACCCCCGAACACCCTGGAGGCCGCAAAATGACCCGAGTTCTCGTGGTTGAGGACGAGGAGTCGTTCTCCGACGCCTTGTCGTACATGCTGCGCAAAGAAGGCTTTGAGGTCTCCGTCGCGGCGACCGGGCCAGAGGCGCTCGACACATTCGACCGGAGCGGCGCCGACCTGGTGCTGCTCGACCTGATGCTGCCCGGCCTGCCGGGCACCGAGGTGTGCCGCTCGCTGCGGCAGCGTTCCAAGGTGCCGGTCATCATGCTGACCGCCAAGGACAGCGAGATCGACAAGGTCGTGGGCCTGGAGCTGGGCGCCGACGACTACGTCACCAAGCCGTTCTCCTCGCGCGAGCTCGTCGCCCGGATCCGCGCCGTGCTGCGCCGCCAGGGCGACGTCGTGGACGAGCTGGAGTCGGCGGTGCTGGCCGTGGGGCCCGTGCGCATGGACGTCGACAGGCATGTGGTGGCCGTACGCGGCGAGCAGGTGCAGTTGCCGCTGAAGGAGTTCGAGCTCCTGGAGGTGCTGCTGCGCAACGCCGGGCGGGTGCTCACCCGGGGCCAGCTCATCGACCGTGTGTGGGGGGCCGACTACGTGGGCGACACCAAGACGCTCGACGTGCACGTCAAGCGGCTGCGCGCCAAGATCGAGTCGGACCCGTCGAACCCGCGCTGCATCCTGACCGTGCGTGGCCTGGGCTACAAGTTCGACGCGGTGGAGAGCTGACGGTTCTACGTGTTTACGCGGTGACGAGCTGACGGGAGCCCCGGTACGTACCGGGGCTCCCGCTTTGTCAGTGGGCCGCTTCGGTGGCCTCGGCGGAGGCCGAGGGCGAAGGCGTCGGCGCGGCGGTCGCGTTGGGCGCCGGCGGGTAGTCCTTGAACTCGCGGCTGCGCGTGACCACAGGGACGTTCATGGACACGACCCCGGCGTTGGCGAACTGGAGGTCCAGACGGATGCTCTCGCCGCCTCTGAGGGCCCTGGAGATGCCTTCCAGCATGATCTGGGGGCTCGGCTTGCCGGTGTTGACGAGCTGGTTGCTCGGCAACTGGATCGGCGCCGTCACCTTCACGCCGGCCATGGTGCCGGCGCTGACCGCCGTGAGTGTGTCGGGGGCGCCGTTGGTGTTGAGGATGTTCAGGTAGACCGGGGCGGAGCCGCGCCAGGCGAGCTGCGCGCCGGAGTCGGGGCCGAGGATGAACGCCTGGGGGATCTGGATGCCGTGCATGCCGTAGTTCTTCGCCTGATCGAAGAGAACCCCTGCCTCATTGGGTGCATACGGCTTGTTGGTGTTGGCGTCGAATCCAGCCGAACAACCGGCTAGCACAGGGGCAGCCAGGAAGACGGCGGCGGCGACAATCCAGCGGCGGCGGCTCACGAGCGGGTTCTCCTAGGGTCTTGCACATGCGTGTAGGGCAGCGCCCACCATATCCACCCGAATCCATGGTCATATCCGCACCCCTGCAGGTCATTAGCTATGCCCGCATATGCGATTCATAGAGTTGACCGCTTGTCAACCCCCAATATGCCGCTTTGACCTGCAGTTATGATGATTTCACTGTTCCGGGAGCCTGCGGATGCGTGGTACTCTGGAGTACAGCGGAAGGGGTACTTGTCACATGACTTTCCAGGTCGGCGACACTGTCGTCTACCCCCACCATGGGGCTGCTCGGATCGAAGCAATCACGAAGCGATCCATCAAGGGTGAGGAAAAGACCTACCTGGTGCTCAAGGTCGACAAGGGCGACCTTACCGTCCAGGTGCCAGCTGAAAACGCGGAACTCGTCGGCGTGCGCGATGTTGTCGGCCAGGAAGGCCTTGAGAAGGTTTTCGATGTTCTTCGGATGCCGCACACCGAGGAGCCGACCAACTGGTCCCGGCGCTATAAGGCCAATCTCGAGAAGCTCGCGTCCGGCGATGTCAACAAGGTCGCCGAGGTGGTCCGGGATCTTTGGCGGAGGGACCGCGAGCGCGGCCTGTCCGCCGGTGAGAAGCGCATGCTCGCCAAGGCCCGTCAGATCTTGGTGAGTGAGCTGGCCCTCGCCGAGAAGACCAATGAGGACAAGGCGGAAGCCTTGCTCGACGAGGTTCTCAACTCCTGAACACGAAACTTCCACGGGTGGGCGTCGGGGTCGACGTCCACCCGTTCGTTTCAGGGCGAGACCTGCATCTCGCCGGCCTGTACTGGCCGGGCGAGATCGGACTCGCGGGCCATTCCGACGGCGATGCCGCCGCGCACGCGGCCTGCGACGCCCTGCTGTCCGCCGCCGGACTCGGTGATCTCGGCGGCCTGTTCGGCACCGTCGATCCACGCTGGGCGGGCGCCTCGGGTGTCACCCTGCTGGAGGAGGCCGCGCGCCAGGTGCGTTCGGCGGGCTTCGAGATCGGCAACGTGGCCCTTCAGGTCATCGGTAACCGGCCCAAGCTGGCTCCTCGGCGTACAGAGGCCGAGAAGGCGCTCAGCGCCGCTCTGGGGGCGCCTGTGAGCGTCAGCGCGACCACCACCGACGGGCTCGGGCTGACCGGGCGCGGCGAAGGGGTGGCGGCCATCGCGACCGCGCTCGTTCTGCTCTAGCGCTTGTTCTTCTCCAGCGCTTGGTCAACCTTCAGCCGCACTGCCGCGTCTTCTTGCGGGATCCGTTGAGGGTATCCCGGCGGGTGCTGCCTCCGGCCCGCCGAGTCGAACGGGGCGGCGGTCCGTTACTGGCGCGGTACGGATCGCCGCCTTCCCATGGGTAGCTTCCCGATATGTCGGGTAAGTCCTTCGTAGACATGTGGAACGTCTTCGGGGGGAGCAACACATGATCGGCGCGATTGTATCCGCGGTCGTCATCGGCGCCATTGTCGGAGCGCTGGCCCGGCTGATAGTGCCCGGCAAGCAGAACATGTCCATAGGCCTGACGCTGATCGTCGGCATCGTGGCGGCTCTGGTCGGCACGCTCGTCGCCCAGGCATTCGGCTGGGCCGACACCAGGGGCATCGACTGGATCGAACACATACTCCAGCTCGTCCTGGCCGTCATCGGAGTCCTGATCGTCACCAAGATAACCACCGGGAGAACCGGCCGAACCGGAGGAACTCCGATCTGACCTGCCGTTTCGCGTCAACCGCGAATATTCGTCCATGGCCGGGTACTGATCTCCCTCGAGAGTGAACGGCTCACTCTCACTGGGAGGTTTGGTCATGACAATCCAGTCCATCCTTGGCGCCATCGTGATCGGCGCCGTGATCGGCGCCCTCGGTCGTCTGCTGCTTCCCGGCAGACAGGCCATCGGGTGGATCCTCACCATCGTCGTCGGTATCGTCGCCGCCCTGGTGGGCACACTCATCGCCCAGGTCCTCGGCGTCGCCACCACCAATGGCATCGACTGGATCGAACTGGTCATGCAGGTCGTTCTCGCCATTGTCGGCGTCGGGCTCGTGGCTGGGCTGAAGCGGGGCAGTGGTACGAACGTTTAGACGATGGCTAGACGGTTCCGCGACTGTGCCGAATCCCCTTCGGCGCGGGACGGTACGCGAAGACCCGCCCGGTGCTCACACCGGGCGGGTCTTCTGCGTCCTCGGCTCATCCCTCCGGGGGGAGGGGGGTGCTGCGGAGCCTGCCTGAGGGGGCGTCGTCTTCTATGACCGGGTGCGGGGCGGTGTCCTCCAGGTCCCGGTCTTCCAGCGGACTGGATCGGGCGGTGGCGTCCTCGGCGGGGTCGGCGGCTTCCGGGCCGTGGTCGGGGTCGGGGTTGGCGGGCGCGGCCGGCTCGGCGGTCTGGCTGGTGCGGGCTGGGGTGTCCGGGATGTCGCTGAAGACGCGGACCGGTTGGGTGTCGGTGTCTCGGTCGGAGACGGTGGGGGTGCGGGGGTGGACCAGGACGTCGGTCGGCTTGATCCGATCACCCCAGCGCACGGGGCGCTTCAACTCAGGCTCCGGCTCTGCTTCTGGCTGTGGGGTGTGGGCTGCGGCTTCTGGCCGTGGTTCCCGGGCAGTGTCGGGCCGTGATTCTCCGCCTGTCTCGGGTCCTGCGTCGCGGTGGCCTGCGTCGCGGTGGCCTGCCTCGCGGTGGCCTGCCTCACGGTGGTTTGTCTCCGGGGCTGGCTCGGGCGCTGGGCTGGGGCGGGGTTCCGGGTCCGGGCGGGGTTCTTCGAAGGTGGGTTCCTGAGCGCGCTTGCGGAGGCCACGGCGGAGCTTTGGCGCCCGCGTGGGAGCGTCGGCGGATTGCGACCCTGTGCGCCCGCTCGATCCCGCGCGCCCGCCCGCCTCCATGCGTTCACCTGGCTCGGTGTGTTCACCTGGCTCGGTGCGTGCGCCCGGCTCAGTCCATCCGCCTGGCTCGGTGTGTTCACCTGGCTCGGTGCGTGCGCTCGGCTCAGTCCATCCGCCTGGCTCAGTGCGGGCGCCTGGCTCGGTACGGCTGCTCGGCTCTGGCTCTTGCCACGGCGCGGTAGCCCGCGAGGCCGGACTCGCTCGCTGGGCATCGTCCCCTCTGCGGGCCTGAGCGCGGGGATCCGGCTCAGGCGACCGGTCGCGCTGCGGGCGTGGTGGCGCTGCCGACTCTGTCAGCGCCTCACGCTCGCGACGGTCCTCGAACTCCGGCTCCAGGGCGTCAGGCTCGCCACGCGCCCCGGAGCGGGCTCCCGGCCCGGCGTCGCGTTCTGACCGGTGGGCCCGCTCCGTCTGCTGGGCCCGCTCCGTCTGCTGGGCCCGCTCTGCCTGCTGGGCCCGTTCCGTCTGGCGGGTCGGTTCGGGGCTGCGTGCCGGCTGCTGCGCCGGTGCGGTGTCCGGCTCCCGGTCCGGGGTGGCGGGCCAGCGGGTCACCTGGGCGGAGATGGGCGGGGTTTCTGGAGCGGCTGTGGGGCCGACGACCGGTGTGGTCTCCAGCACGGGGTGCAGCGGTTTGGTGAGCGGCGGCGGCGTGTCGGCGGGGCGGCCCCGGTGGAAGGGCACGATGTCCTGCTCGGCCGTACCGTCGTCATCGTCGTCCATGGACGTCCTGCGGCCCTGAACGTGCTTGATGAGCAGTAACCACAGCCAGAGGGCGAGCGCCAGCATGACCCACGGGGCGACCGCCACCCCCACCGCGAGAGGTGGTACGTCGAACTGGATCTGGAGCGCCGGCGCGACGTTCGACGCGGCGGCGGCCACGATGAGCAGGACCAGCACGACCGCCGCCTGGGCGCGTACCAGCAGATGGGCCGAGCGCAGCAGGAGGACGCCGATCAGCGCGACGACCAGGAGCGCGTCGAAGCCGGCCGGATAGAGGAAGGCGAGGTCGGGTCGGGACTGGCCGCGGATGGCCAGTGCCCGCAGGTCGTCGAAGGAGAGCACGCAGGCGACCGCCGTGAGGCCGGCCACCGCGAGACCGGCGAGGGCGATGCCCAGGCGTCGGAGCGTAGAAGGGGGAGTCACGTCCATGGCGGTTCGAGCCTACAGAAGAATGGTGGTCAGGACCGATCAAGGGAGATACATGGCCGAGCTCTCAGAGGGCGTGCGCGAGCTGTTCGACGGGCCCAACTACGCGACGGTGACCAGCCTCAATCCCGACGGCGGGCCGCAGTCGACGGTCGTATGGGTGCGTACGGATGGAGACGACGTGCTTTTCTCCACCGCCAAGGGCCGGCGCAAGCCGCGCAACTTCGACCGCGACCCCCGGGCCAGCCTGCTCATCATCGACCCGGCGAACCCATACCGCTACGCCGAGGTGCGCGGTCACGTGACCATGGAGGACGACCCCGCGGGCGACCTCATCCAGGAGCTCTCGGTCAAGTACACCGGTAAGCCCTGGGAGGACAAGCCAGGAGTTGAGCGACTAATTGTCCGGATAAGGCCAGAGAAGGTCACCATGCGTGAGTGATTAAAGGGCCTGCGATGGTGGCGTAGGCGTTAGCCTTTCTTTCGTGAGCCTGCACATCTACGACACCAGCGCACGCGCCACTCGCCAATTCGTTCCGGTCGAAGCCGGCCGGGCGTCGATCTACCTGTGTGGGGCGACCGTGCAGGCTCCCCCGCACGTCGGGCACATCCGCTCGGGGGTCAACTTCGACGTGTTGCGCCGCTGGCTGATGCGTTGCGGATATGAGGTGACGTTCTGCCGCAACGTCACCGATATCGACGACAAGATCATTCGGGTGGCCGCCGAGGAGGGCGTCCCCTGGTTCACGGTCGCCGAGCGCAACCAGCGCGCCTTCACCTGGGCGTACGACACTCTCGGCTGCCTGCCCCCGACCGTCGAGCCCCGCGCGACCGGTCACGTGCCCGAGATGATCGTCCTGATGCAGCGGCTCATCGACCGCGGCCACGCCTACGCGTCGGGCGGCGACGTCTACTTCGACGTCGTCTCCTACGAGGACCGCTACGGCACGCTCTCCAACCAGAAGCTGGCCAACATGCGACCGGCGGCCGACACCGACGACGAGTCGTGCAAGCGCGACCCGCGCGACTTCGCCCTCTGGAAGGGCGCCAAGCCCGGCGAGCCGACCTGGCCGACCCCCTGGGGCCTCGGCCGTCCCGGCTGGCACCTGGAGTGCTCGGCCATGGCGACCAAATACCTCGACGCGACGTTCGACATCCACGGCGGCGGCCTCGACCTGATCTTCCCGCACCACGAAAACGAGCTCGCCCAGTCCCAGGCGGCCGGCGACGGCTTCGCCCGCTACTGGATGCACAACGGCCTGGTCAAGATCGGCGCCGAGAAGATGAGCAAGTCGCTCGGCAACTCGCTGCTGATCCCGGAGATGGTGCAGAAGGTGCGCCCGGTGGAGCTGCGTTACTACCTCGCGGCACCGCACTACCGTTCGCCGATCGACTACTCGGAGGAGGCGCTGCGGGAGGCCGCGGCCGCCTACCAGCGCATCGAGGGCTTCGTGACCCGAGCCGCCGAAGTGATCCACGACGTCGACGCCGACGCGCCGCTGCCCCAGGCGTTCACCGACGCGCTCGACGACGACCTGGGCACCCCGCAGGCGCTCGCGGTCGTGCACGAGGTGGTGCGCGAGGGCAACGTGGCACTGTCCAGAGGCGACAAGGAAGCGGTGGCCCGGCTCCTGGCCGAAACCCAGAACATGCTCGACGTGCTGGGTCTCGATCCGCGTTCACCGCAGTGGCGCTCCGCGAAGTCCGACCTCAAGCCGGTGGTCGACGCGCTCGTCGCTGTGGCGCTGGAGCAGCGTAAGGCGGCTCGGGCGCGTAAGGACTATGCGGCGGCCGACGCGATCAGGGACCAGTTGGCGGCGGCCGGGGTCACGGTGGAGGACACTCCGCATGGGGCTCGTTGGGAGCTGTCCCGCTAGCCCTCTCCGTAGCCCTCGGCAGGATCAGCAGGATCAGCAGGTGCATGGGCGGCCGGGCGAGCACTCACTCGATCGACGTGCGGTTCGATGTGGTCGTCAAGCGATACCGTTCGACGGACCATGGCCAGCCCGAGCGGGAATGGCGCGCCCTGGAGTTGCTCAACCAGTACGCGCCCGGTCTGGCGCCCGCCCCGCTGACCGCCGATTTGGCTGCTGATCCGCCGACGGTGGTGATGTCTCGACATGGCGGTGCCTCCGTGCACGAACCGATCCGGGGGCACTTGGCCGGCGCATTGGCCGAGGCCGTCACGAGAGTCCAGCAGGCGGTCCCTCAGCCCGTGCTGGAGCGGCTCCCCGCGCGTGCCGGCCATCCGGTAGAACACCTCCAGCAAGTGCGAGCGTGGTCCGCGACGGCGCCTTCTGACGGAGACCCCGCGTCCACGCTCACGCTCACGCCCGCGTCCACGACCGCGTCCGCAGACGCGGTCGCGGACGCGCTTCGCGAGGCGGCGAACTGGGTGGAACAACCGAGGTTGGCGGAGCTGCTGGCGCGGCTGGGCACTGCGGTGTTCGGCACCGGTGACGCCAACCTGGCCAACTACCTGTGGGACGGGACCGACGTCCGTGTCATCGACTTCGAGTACTCGGGCCGCAGCGACCGCGCATTCGAAGTGGCCGAGGTCATCGAACACGGGGCGGGTGCGACGGTGTCGTACCAGGGGACGCATTTCGCCTTCCACGACGTGACGCTGGAACCCAAGCCCGCACAGGTAGGAGGGCCGCCGATCTGGCTGGCGGGAAGCGGCGCGGCTGCGCTGCGGCGCGTGGGACGACTGGCCGATGGGTGGCTCCCTTATCCGCCGACAAGCCAGACGTACGCCGATGAATGGGGCGTGGTCCAGGAGGTGGCACGCCTGCGCGGTCCCGCGTCCGGCGAGTCGTCGACTCGCGGCGCTCACGCGACTGCCGATGTGGCGCTTCCGAGCGGCCCTGTTGCGGGTGAGGCGGCGGCTTCTGGAGTCCATGCGGTTGTCGGTGGGTCACTTCCGCACTGCCCTGTGCCGAGCGAGGCGGGGTCCTTGGTCGAGCCTGGTTTGGGTGAGAGGGTGGGCGTGGTCACGCCTGCGTTGTATGCGACGGTCTGTCTCGATGAGGACCCCGAGCGGGCGCGAGGCCGACTGCGGACCAGTATTGAGCGGTACTACAACGCGCCGCTCGAGTTCATCGAGTCCATTCAGGCCACGTTCGCGGGATCTGCGGATGATGCGGTCGATTGGTTGAACTCGTATGCGTTGGCTGGGGTGCGGCATGTGGTGATCCGGTTCGCGGTCGATGACTATCGCGGGGCCTTGGAGGAGTTCGCCGAGCGGGTGCTGCCGAGGCTGCATGTGGAGGTCTGCTCGTGACCACCTTTGTGCTGGTCGCCGGTGCTTGGCATGGTCCCTGGGCTTGGGATCGCGTCATTCCGTTGCTCGGACGTGCTGGAGCGCGAACCATCGTTCCTGACCTCGCGTACGGTCGGGACGTGGGGTTGCACGACCATGTGGCACAGGTCGTCGCCGCACTCGCCGCTGCGGGCACTGGCACCAGGGTGGGCACTGGCACCGGCACCGGGGTGGGCACTGGCGCCGGCATGGGCACTGGCGCCGGCATGGGCACCGGCACCGGCACGGGTATGGGCGCCGACACGGGCATGGGCACGGGCACGGGCGTCGGCACTGGTCCTGAGACGCGTCGCAACGCTGGTGTTCGTGAGGGTCATCACGACGCTGACATCCGTGAGACCCAGCACGTGGCTGATGCGCATGCTGGTGGCGGTGTGGTGCTGGTTGGGCACAGTTACGCGGGGTTGGTGGTGCGGCAGGCAGCCGACCTCCGTCCCGAACTCGTTGACCATGTGATCATGGTTGAGGGCTGGGCTGGGGCAGATGGGGACAGCATGTTCAGCCTGGCTCCCGAAGGGTTCGTGAAGTTCGTCCAGGATTCGGCGGAGCCCACCGGTCAGGGGGCCTCGGCTCGTACCTCTGCCAGGAGTTCGCCTGAGGGCTGGCAGGTGCCCGCTCCCGTGCCGGCGCTCTTCGGCATCACCGATCCGGACGACGCTCAGTGGCTCCAGGAACGGTTGCGTCCGCAGCCGCTGCGTACCTTCATCGAAGGCACGCGCCTGACCGGGGCCGTCGATCGGGTTCCTGGGACGGCGGTCTACTGCAGGCCGCAGACTTTCGCCTTCGACAGGTTCGCCGAGGCGGTCGGGTATCGGACCGTCGCGCTGGACGGGCCGCATGATGTGATGCTCACTGATCCGGGTGCTGTTGCTGGCGTACTTCTGAGTGCGAGGTTCAGAAACAGGAAGCTCGAAGCTTAGAATGTTGAAGTGGATCAGCGATCGTACAACCAGTTCTGTGCCACTGCCCGGACCCTGGACCTCGTCGGCGAGCGGTGGACGCTGCTGCTCGTGCGCGAGCTGCTGACCGGGCCGAAGCGGTTCGGGGATCTGCAGCACAGCCTTCGCGGACTGGGCACCGGGCTGCTGGCGGCTCGGATGAAGCATCTCGAGCGCGAGGGGCTGGTGCGCAAGATCGTGTTGCCTGCGCCGGCACGTACACCTGCTTACGCCCTGACCGAAGCCGGTGAAGAGCTGGCGCCTGCGGTGCTGGCTCTGGCGCGGTGGGGCATGAAGTGGGCGATGGGGGAGCGTCGCGAAGGGGAGGCGTTCCACGCAGGGTGGGCGGTGCTGGCGTTGCGGGTCGGCTTTGATCCGGAGGCGGCGGTGGGGATGCGGACGGTGTACGAGTTCCGGGTCGGCGATGAGGTTTTTCACGCTCGGATCGATGACGGGACGATCGAGACGGTACACGGACCCGCTCAGCGGCCGGATGCGGTTATTGAGATGGATGACGATGTTCTGGTGGAGATGGGGGAGGGGAAGACGACGCTTGGTGACGCGATCAAGAGCGGGGCTGCTCGGGCATTTGGTGATCTTCCGGCTTTGGGAAGGTTGCACGGGCTGTTCCGGTTCCCTCAGCCGGAGGCTCGGACGGGTGGGCAAGGGGCTTCTTAGCTGGGGATTCAGGGATTAGTCGGGTGGTTCGCTGCTCGTGATTCGGGGGGCTGTGATGTGCTGCTCCGCGTACTTCGTGAATCCGTGTATTTCAGGCGACGGACGCCCGTACGAACTCTTCGCACCCCGTGATGACATAGTGGGGCCTCGGCGCCGCGCGGTCCGGAATCGGGCTAAATGTGTGCGTTTCGGGATCCGGGCGATCCACCCGCCACGGTAGGAAGCGCCGTATCCCGTGACTTGTTGGGCGCGCGATCGGAGAGCGACGGATGCCGAGGGGACTTATCGCGCTGGCACTCGGCGGTTTCGGCATCGGGCTGACCGAGTTCTTGATCGCCGGGCTGCTGCCGCAGGTGGCGTCGAGTTTCGCGGTGTCCGAGGCGGCAGCGGGCTGGCTGATCTCCGGGTACGCGTTGAGCGTCGCGATCGGCGCGATCGCGCTGACCGCGGCGACGGCGCGGTTGCCTCGTAAGGGGATCCTGGTCGGCTTGGTGGCGTTGTTCGTCATCGGCAACCTGTTGTCCGCTGTCGCGCCGAGCTATCCGGTGATGCTGTTTGGGCGGATCGTCGCGGCGTTGTGCCACGGTTCGTTCTTCGGTATCGGTTCGCTGGTCGCTCGCAGTCTGGTCGCGCCGGAGAAGAAGGCCCGCGCGGTGGCGGTCATGTTCGCCGGGCTGACGGTGGCGAACGTGCTGGGCGTGCCGTTCGGCGCGCTGGTCGGTGAACGCTGGGGCTGGAGAGCGGCCTTCTGGGCGGTCACCGGAATCGGCGTGCTCGCGCTGGCGGGAATCGCCGCTTTCGTTCCCGGCTGGGCGGGAGAGACGCGGCGGCCGACAGCGACGGGCGACTCCGATCCGATACCGCCCAGCGGCTTGCGGGCGCAGTTTCGTGCGTTCCGGTCTTGGCAGGTCTGGCTGACCCTGACGGCCACCGCGCTCAGCTATGGCGGGATGTTCGGCGCGTTCAGCTACATCGCCTACACGTTCACCGAGGTCGGCGGCTTCTCCTCGGCGGATGTCGCCTGGTTGCTGATGGTGTACGGCGTCGGTCTGGTCGTCGGGAACCTGATCGGCGGGCGAGCGGCCGACCGGGACCGTGACCGCGCTCTGGTCCTCGCCTTACTCGGACTCACGATCACCCTGGGCATGTTCGGTCTGCTGGCCGGCAGTGCCACCGCGTCGGTGGTACTGGTGTTTCTGATGGGGCTGTTCGGGTTCGCCAGTGTGCCCGGCATGATCATTCGCGTCACCGACTTCGCCCACGGGGCGGCACTGGCCGCCAGCGCCAACGTGTCCGCGTCCAACATCGGCAACGCCCTTGGCGCCTGGCTCGGGGGCCTGGCCATCACCGCGGGCCTCGGCTATGCCGCGCCGCTGTACGTCGGCGCCGGCATCGCCCTGACCTCCGTCATCGTCATGGTCGTTGCCGCGCACCAAGCCAGGTCACCCGCACAGCAGACTGAGCGCTCCATGTGACAGTCGAGAACCAGCCTGGTGTCGTTGGGGCGGCCATCGATCACCTGCGGCCGATCCTGCAGTGGGCCGTCGTCTCCCCGGACCCGTGCCCGGCCGCGGCTGTCTGGCCGCGGCTGTCCTCTTGGCAGCGGTCAACCCGTCGCCCTGTGCGTACCTCACAGCAACAGCTGTACAGCGCACCAGGGTTCATAGCGCACGACATCACTGGAGCAAGGTCAGGTGCCGGTCCTGCAGTTCTGGGCATGCAGGTCGTACGCGTACGAGAGCGTGTTCTAGGGGTTGTGATCTTGAGTGAGGCGTGAGGTGGGTGGTGGCCCGAGTACCCTTGATGCCATGGCAGCTGGGGGTAGGGCATCGGGCAGGCCCGCGAAGAAGAAGGGCCCGTCCAAGGGCACCGGTGGGCAGGGGCGCCGCGGGCTCGAGGGCAAGGGTTCCACCCCGCCTGCGGAGATGCGTCACTGGTTCAAGGACAAGGCCCGTACCGAGCGGGTCGCCCGTGAAGAGCGAGGTGGGCAGCGGCCCGGCCCGGCTCGGCAGCGGCGTTCCGAGGACGCGCCCGAACACATCGGCGGACGCAACCCGGTGCTCGAGGCGCTGGTCGCCGGGGTGCCGGCCAACGCGCTGTATGTCGCGCAGCGCATCGAGGCCGATGACCGCGTACGCGACGCGATCAAGGTCGCGACGGAGCGAGGCATCGCGCTGCTCGAATCGACCCGCGAAAAGCTTGA
Organism: Nonomuraea sp. NPDC026600; assembly: GCF_040638335.1. Classification (NCBI taxonomy): domain Bacteria; kingdom Bacillati; phylum Actinomycetota; class Actinomycetes; order Streptosporangiales; family Streptosporangiaceae; genus Nonomuraea; species Nonomuraea sp. NPDC026600. The sequence goes on along the minus strand of NZ_JBEZYD010000010.1, from coordinate 238,249 downwards.
CCGGCTCACTGAGGGTGCCGTTCACCAGGGGATCGTGCTCCAGATCCCCGCTTACGACTACGCGCACCCTTCTGAACTGATCGAATTGGCGCAGGACGCGGCAGAAGTGCCGTTGGTCATAGCGCTCGACGGGGTCACCGATCCGCGCAACCTAGGCGCTATCGCGCGTTCAGCGACTGCCTTCGGGGCGCACGGGATGCTGATTCCGTCGCGGCGTTCGGCTGGCGTGACGGGCGGGGCGTGGAAGACGTCCGCGGGTACGCTGGCCAACCTGCGCGTGGCGCGGGCGGCCAACCTCACGGCCGCGTTGCGGGAGTATCGGGAGGCTGGACTGTTCGTGATCGGGCTCGACGGCGAAGGCAGTGCGGACATCGGTGATGTCGACCTGCTGGGCGAGCCGCTGGTGATCGTGGTGGGGTCCGAGGGCAAGGGCTTGTCGCGGCTGGTGCGGGAGCATTGCGACGTTGTGGCACGGATTCCTATGCGGGCGGCTGCGGAGTCGTTGAACGCGGGGGTGGCGGCCGGCGTGGCGTTGTACGAGGTCGCTCGTCATCGGCGCCGTTGACCGTCTACACTGATAGGCCGCGCCGACGTAGCTCAATCGGCAGAGCATCTGTCTTGTAAACAGAAGGTCAGGGGTTCGATTCCCCTCGTCGGCTCTGCAGCTCAAAGGCCCTTTCCAGCACTTGGAAGGGGCCTTTTGATCTCTATAGAGCAGTGCGGTACAGCAACCGCGTTAGCGTTTGTGGTCCTGGCCTTGATCACCGTTAGCAAGCCTGGCGTTGAGCCGGTCGAGTGCCTTGCGGGTCTCAGGGCTTGGGATCTGAGTGTAGACGTTCATGGTCACGCTGATCTGTGAGTGCCTGAGGATCCGCATCGCCACGCGTGGACGGACATTGAGAGCGGCCAGGAGCGAGGCGCAGGTGTGGCGGGTGTCGTGGACGCGGATGCGTGGGACATCGGCGTTCTTGCAGTGAGAGTCGAAGGCACGGTTGAGGTTGCGCGGTTCGATGGGCGTGCCGTACCGAGTGCTGGACACCAGGTCTGAGTCCTTCCACTTAGTGCCAGCCTCCTTGCGGGCCTGCTCTTGCAACTCGCAACGCTGCTTCAGAGCCGAGATGCACAGGCCGAGAAGTGGAAGCGAGGCAGACGAGTCGTCGGTCTTGGTCTTGTCGCGGTGTAGGAGTTGGCCCCGACTCTGGCGAGCTGGCGGACGATGTGGAGCTCTTCACCGACGAGGTCCACGCAGTCCCGCGCCAGCCCGAGAACTTCGCCACGGCGGAGGCCGAGGACAAGGTCCAGGATCAGCTGTCTGGATCAGGGTGGGCTTCCAGGACCACCAAGCGCCCCGATCTGTTCTGCTCCTGGAGTCTGTTGAAGAGTGCCTCGTTCAGAGTGTCGAGTTGTTCATTTGACCCATCTGGAGCCTCGACCTCGTAGCCGGCCAGTGGCGCGACCGCTACCCACGCGCCTTCCCACTTATCCGACTTCATCTGTGTGCGTCCAAGGACCGACGGATCGCTGACCTCCCAACCGCGCTTTCGTAAGAGGCTCAACGCCTTGTCGAAGGCACCCCGGGAACTTGAAGCGCCGACGTCGACGACCAGGACATCGGTGATGTCGGTGTGACCGTCCCAGTACCACTCGGTCGTGGTCGCCGCCAGCACCTTTCCCGCGCTACGCAGGTCGGCGACGACTCCGGAGGCAGCCCGTGATTCGCTTGGGAAAAACTCGGAGCGGCAACCAGAGAGAAGTGGGATGGCAAACATGAAAGCCATGGTCAACCTGACGACTTGAAAGAGCGGCTGCCACATGGGGAGCCCTGCAAGGGTAGTTCTCATCAGGAACGTGTCCTTCGATTTCCAGCCACTGGCAGTAGTGATTCCCCTTATGACTCGGGGATCGTCGAGGACTCTAGTCGTCATGATCCAGGAAGTCAGCCATCGGGCCAGCAGCAAAGGCCAAAAAGCATGCCTCGGGCGGGAGTGCTCCGGCACCGAGGTGATCGTCACACGGCCCTGAACGTTGATGAGTGGCTGGGGGCTGATCGCCTCGCACACCATCGACTCAGGCAAGCCCGGCAGACCGGTTCCTCCATATCAAGCCCGGCTCTGACCGCAGGACAACGCATGATCGAGGAACGGTGACCGGCGAACGTACACGCGAAGCCGAGCTTTACACTCCGTCCCCGGCCCGCTGCCGCTCGGCGATGAGTCGACGGCGTACGAGGTGATCAGGAGGCGAGTGCGGGGGCGGAGGCCAACCCAGCCTCAGGAGCCAAATCATTGGTCAGCCTGGCTCTACTCCATTGGAGCTAGGTCCACGATCACCAGAGAGCCAGCCTCTTTTGAGGCTGCCTGGACCGCCTTCTCTATCTCGGCCTGCAGAGTGGCGCCATATGCGTCCAGGCCATCCAATGAATCAAGCGACACAATCACATATCTCCATTTGCGTGACTCCACATTGTGGGCTCCCAGGTCGGTCCATCCTTGCTGAATCAGGCGCGAGTGCGCTTCTGCCTCGGCTTCCATGAAGTCCGATGCTCCAACGTCCATGACCAAAATTTCGTCGATCTGCGTACTGTTCTTGTAGGTGTATTCCGATTTGGTGTGCAGGACTACTGCACCAATCTGGCGAGCATCGTTTATGGCTGCAGGGTCAACCTCTAGCGTCTTGTGAAACCATAATGTGCCGCAGGAGCACAATGTGATTATGAGACATATGAAAGTGATTGGATGTCTGGCTAGTAGATATACTCGCCTGCAGTGCAACAACATCGCATGCTCTCCGCTGGTTTGACGCATCATGGATGATTCACGCCAGATTACCGAGGCGGTCCCAGTTGAGCTAGAGAAACGGGGCGGGCGCTGGGGCCCGTTGTTGCTGAGTGACACACTGAGTGACGATCGAGGCACACGCCCTGGGATGCTCACGGACTTTCGGAGACTCTCGAAGCAGGTTACGGGCAATATCGTCCCTGTTGACGATCATGGCTAGGTGGCTTCGCATCGAAGTGGTCGAGGCCGTGCCGATGCCCGCTTCCGGACTTGCTGTCGATGGCTGAGGCGATCACTGTCGCAGACCGACTGCGTCGGTTGCTACCGGTCGTCGGGTACCCCGTTCAGGTGCGCGTACCCTGGCATAGATCGCCCCCCGGAACTGAGACTAGAGCAAGGCAGCCGATTTCATGGATCTTGCGGGTCTGGCGGACAAGCGTCTGATCGGAGTGGTAATCGCCCAGCTCGTGCGTGGAACCAACACCCCTGAAGTCATCGATGTGTGGCTTCGCTTGGAGTCGGTGATCATCGGCGTCGAAGTAGCCGCCGATTGGTCGTTTCGGATCGAGCGAGGCGAACCAGGACTGAACTACGCGATAGAAGAGCTGGGCAGCCGCGTCGATGTGATCGCCGCCCCGGATGACATTCCCTTCGTGGGGCACATCGGCGAACGACTCATCCGCGTTGTCGAGCGATTCGGCGGCGGAGTGGACGGCGCCGAGCGGGTGGGAGCGGAGTTCGTGTTCGACTCGGGGACTGTGGTCGCAGAGAGTTGGGCCGGCGATCTGCGGATGACCAGCGGCTGACTCACGATGAGGGAAGCCCAGCTTGTGTTCCTAGGGCTCGATCGCCCTACGATTCAAGGGTCGAGTCGGTGCTGGAGACGCTTCTTTCCTGCTGTACAGCACCGCGTACAGCAACACCGTCTCACCCGACCGCATGCCGGCTGTCGACGATCACCACTCGAGCAGGCCAGTAGCGCATCGACGGGCCTTCTGCCCTGCGCTTGTAAACAGAAGGTCAGGGGTTCGATTCCCCTCGTCGGATCTGCAACTGAAAGGCCCCTGAACAGGCATTACGCCGTCAGGGGCCTTCTGCTTTCCGATCTTCAACCGGTGTCTTCGGTGTCTTTGGGAGCCACCTTGGGAGCCATCGGGGACTGTTTCCCCAGGAGAGCACTGGAAATGGCTTCGGTCGCGGCGCGGCGGTCGCCCTCCAGCAGGTGTCCGTAGATGTCCTTGGTGATCGCGATGCTCGCGTGGCCGAGGACTGCGGAGACGACGTGAAGCGGAGTGTCCTGGGGAGCATGAGCGACGCGCCGGAGTCCTCTCTTGGCTGACAGACACTTAATCTATCGAGTGATCCGAGAGTGACTCTGTTTAGCTTGGTAGGTCAAGTTCCTAGGTGAACTTGGGCGTCGCAGGTTGAGTGAGCGCCCGGAACGAGGCGAGCCATTCAGGTGTGATAGATCCCGATTTGGCGTAGGTGCGGCTGCCGTAGGGCCTTACGGTTCGACTTCATGAAACGAAGTCTGTGGATCCCCCTGACGGCTGTGTTCGCGCTGATTGCCGCGGTGTTCGTCTTGGTCATGATGCCCGTGTGGCGGGACAACGCCCGCCTCGAAGCCTTGTACGAGCGTGTCCTCGCCTATCCTCTTCCGCCACGTACCGGAGACGTCTTTCCGATGGATCGTGACGTGACCTTCGGGAAGAACCTGGCCAAGGGGAGCGGAGCCTACTGTGACTATCGCGTAAGGATCACGCTGCAGACTGCGCTGACGCCGCAGGAGATCCATCGCCACTATGGCAGCGCATCGATCGCGGGCGCCGAGGAAAAGGCGATGATCTCCCTGTTCTTCGAAGACGAGGGACCTGCCGGCGGACGCCGAGTCATTGTCGAGGTGTACGACTCCCATGACTGGGACTGGGACTGGCGCTGCATGTAGAGCGAAACGGATCGATGGCCTCGCGTGTCGAGCCGGATGGATTCCTATGCGATCGGGTAGGCGTCTTCCAGTTCGTGCCGGTCGGCCGGAAGGAGAACCTCGACGACCGCCAAGGGCCGGCCGGAGGCGTCACGGACGGCGCCGAAGACGGCCAGGAGGGGCCTGTTTTTTGGCATGGCCAGTTGCTTGGCCTCGTCGGCCGAGGGCATGCGGGCGGTGATCTGCTCCACGATGTGATCGAAGCGGACGTCCTTGCGCGCTTGGAGATGCTCGCGGAAGCCTTGTCGCAATGGCTCGCCGCTGGTGAGGTCCGTTCCTTCGGAGAGTTCCAACGGTAGCCAGAGCGCCACCATCTCGGTTGGTTCGCCATCGCGTGTGATCAACCGCCGACGAACGAATACTTTGCTCTTGGGCGGTATGTCGAGCAAGACCCCGACCCGATTCGGTACGGGCACCGCGCCCACTTCGACGATTTCGCCGGTGGATTCGGTTTCTGGCTTGGTGAGGTATGCCTGTCCGGGGCGTTTCTGTTCGTGGGAGGCCATGGCTGGACGGCCGCGTACGAAGCGGCCCTTGCCCTGCTGGGACTCGATCCAGCCCTGCTCGCGCAGCACACGAAGGGCGGCGACGATGGTGGGACGGGAGACGCTGAACTCTTGGATGAGTTGGTTCTCGCTGGGGAGGAGCGTGCCCGGTGGGTAGTCTCCAGCCTCGATGCGCCGTTGAAGAGTCTGCACAAGCTGCGCATACTTCGGCGGCACGGACTCTAGCGACATCATGACCGTCCAACAGCTGACAGGTTGTTTTACCAAGTTTGAGCGTATCCGGCTTGCCGCCGCGTGTCCACGCCGTTGGCCCAAGCGGAAGCCGTACGCAAGAAACCCGGCAGACAGCACAGCAGCCGGGCCGGGAAGGACGCCGCGGGGGATGCCACTGAAACTGCCTGCCGGGAGAGAAGACGCGACGAGGCAGGAACGATGAGCACCCGCCCCCTCCGGCTGGGGGCCCATGCCTGCCTCGTCGCGCCCGTCATCGCCTGGCGATGTAGTCCGCCAGGACGTTTGCCGCGCCCGCTGGATCGCTGGTCGGGTGGCGCTTCTCGGCGCTCTGCCAGGAGTAGTAGGCCCCGCCGTACCCGACGAACACCCACACCGGCAGCCCCAGTTGCGGCCGGTGCACCATGAGCGCACTGTTGTTGTCTCGCAGTTCGGCATTGACGCCGAGGTTGGTGAGCTGGTCACGCAGTCGGATGAGCATGTCGCCCTCTTCGTCGTTGTGCGTGAAGCCGGCCGTTGCCGCCGCCATGATCGAATTCATCTCCCGCTCCTTTCGGCCCGGCCGGTTCCGAGGCAGTCGAGACACTGCCGCTCCCCTCTGGAGATCTCGTCTCCGTTGCTGTCGCCGATGAGGAGCGCGCGACGCGAGTCGCGCAGCTTGCTCCCGCGCCCCCGGCAGGCATGGCAGGGCGACGTCTCGCTGGTCTCGTCTGGCCGGATCACCGTCACCATCTCCTCGTTCATCCGGCGTTCCCTGTGGCGGGAGGCCGCGTGACGTACCGTGGTTGCTTGATGACAAGTCCACCGGCAACCGCGTCTCAGCAGGACCCCTGAACGGTCCCCCTTGTTCCCCCTTTCGAGCCCCCAGCCGGGAGGAAGACCCGCAGATGCCCGACTACATCCCGAACGTTCGGCTTCGCGCCTGGCGCAACGAGAACCACCTCTCCCGCGCGGAGATGGCGGATCGGATCAACGCCACACCGGTAGGCATCGCCGAGCATCTGCTATGCGACGTGGAACGGGTCCGACGCTGGGAGGCCGGCGAAGTCAAGTGGCCGCACACCCCCTACCGGCTGGCACTGACGCAACTGACCGGCGTGCAGCCGGAAGCGCTCGGGTTCACGCCCAACAAGCAGGCAGGCAGCCGTCTCATCGAAGCGACCGTGATGCCGGCCGATGCGCTGCGGGCCGAAGCCGACCTGTACGGGACGATGCAGCTTGCCCAGCAGCTCCAAGCGTCCGACGTGGGAACGGGCACACTGGAGGCTCTAGCCGAGGCCGTCGATCTCCTGTGCCGCGCCTATCCGGTCGTGCCCGCAGGCACCCTGCGTGACCGCACACAAAAGCGCCTCGCCCAGATCAACCACCTCCTCGCCGGGCGTCTCACCCTTGACCAGCACCGCGAGTTGCTCGTGATCTCCGGCTGGCTCACTGCCCTGCTGGGGTGCGTGCACTACGACCTGGGGGAGCGGGAAGAGGCCGAGACCGCCCGACGTGCCGCTTTCGAGATGGGCCGCCAGGTGGGGCACGGTGAGCTCATAGGCTGGGCGCACGAGATGTCGGCGTGGTTCGCCCTGGTCGAAGGCCGCTACGAAGACGTCGTCACCGCCGCCAGGACCGGCCAGGCCGTAGCCGGCACCAGCAGCGCCATGGTCCAACTCACCCTGCAAGAAGCTCGCGGCCTGGCCCGCATCGGTGACCGCCGCGAAGCCGACCGCGCCCTCACCCGCGGAGCCGAAGTCCTCGGCAGCCTGCCCATGCCCGACCACCCGGATCACCACTTCGTGTTCGACCACGCCAAGTGGGTGTTCTACGCAGCCACCTGCTACACCTGGCTCGCCGACGACGACCGGGCCGAAGAACACGCCCGCGAAACCATCCAGATGCACACCCGCCCAGACGGCACCTCCAACGCTCCCATGCGCGTCGCTGACGCCCATATAGACCTTGGGATTGTGTACGCCCGACGCGGTGACCTCGACGCGGCTGTTGACGAGGGAATGGTCGCCTTCGACATCGACCGACGATCCCTCACCGACCTCGTCAATCGCGCCGGAGACCTCGACCGCGTACTACGGCAGCGCTACCGACGAGAAGCCCTCGCCGGGCAGTTCCACGAACGACTCGTGACCGCCCGCAGAGCCCTCACCAGCCGCCGCCCGGAACTGCTCGACTGAACGCGACGCGGGCCTGCCCGCAGGTCTGCCGAATTGCCGAATTGCTCTTGTAGGGATCAAGCGGCGGCGCGGCGCGCCGCCGTACCCCCGGCCCTCCGCCCGCCCGCCGTCCGGGCGTGCGGCCTGGGGGCCGGTCCCGGACGGCGGCGGGAACCGGGCCGGGCACCGCACGCCTGCCGCGCCGTACCAACCGAACGCTCCGGCAGGGGTTGCCGCACCGCCGCACAGACGCAGCCCTACGATCGCCACTGGATGGCTGGACGCCGTACGTGCTTGGGGGCGATCGACGATCCAGGGTTCGTTCCTCACCCTGGCTCACCGAGCAACGTGGCTGATCGCGGTTCGGCGGCGGACGGCACGTGGATGCGCAAAGATCATTGAGCGTGCCCATGGCGGTGTCAGCTGAGAGGAAACGTCCGTGATCGACTCAACCTACCGCGAGTGGTTTCGCCTGCGAACCCGGCTGGTCGTCGACTTGACGTGGTGTTCCGCCACCAAGATTGACGACGTCCTGGCGGCGTACGACATCTCACCCGAGAGCACTCAGCCGGCACGCTTCAACGCAGACGACGTCGACATGCTCATCGGGCGCCTCGGCAATGGCACCGTCATCATGGACTACCGCGTCGATTCTGTCACCGAGGGGGCTCTTCCCATTCTGGCGCAGTACGGCCCCTGCCTGAGCGCTGTATGGATCGATGAAGCCCCAGCCTTGGTCTCTTATCGGACGGAAAGCGGCCTGGTGGTCAAGTTCGACATGAGTGATTGGGACTGGTATCCAGTTCCTGATCTCGCCAGCGTCGAGCAATGGATCGCTGCCAGCCCAGCGGGTCGGGAGACCTGGGAGAACAGTTATGGTCTCGCCACGCTCATCACCGCCGAAGCGCTATGCCAGGCTGTGGTCGACGACGAATGGATGCGATCCGTACACACTGGCTTCACCTCACCGGATCCACTGGTGCAGGAGATGCCGTCAGGCTCACGCTCGCTCAGTTCGATCATCGAAAAATACGGTGACCGCACACCGTAGGACAGAGGTCCGGCAGAACAGAGCCTGTGACCACACACGTGATCGCCGTGCCATTAGCGTGCCATTAAGGCCGGTCAACAGGGGTTAGTCACGGTCACTGGCGGACTGCCGGTCGCCCAGGTCGAGGCCGTGGTAATCGAAGATCAGACCGATTTGCAAGCAGGTGATCCACCGAGGTTTCTGGGAGCCACTTTGGGAGCCACCCGAGTGGACGATTACGAACTGCGGCGGACAGAGGCGAACGGTGAGGATGCCGCCAGACGAGGTGGCGGACGCCTGCGAACGCCAGTGAAGATCCTTTGGGGACTTGTAAACAGAAGGTCAGGGGTTCGATTCCCCTCGTCGGCTCTACAAGAGGAAGCCCCTGAACAGGCGTTATGCCGTCAGGGGTTTCCTGTTTGTCAGGACAATGTCGAGATCTTGCTAACACCCTTGCTGACAGCGGGTGGCTCCCATCGCTCATCGACGGCCTTGGCGAAGGCGCCGTGGCCGCTTGCTCGTGGATGATGTGGCCTGCCAAGGGCTCCCCGGTCCATCCACGGTGCTCAAGGGCCCACGCGCGTTGGGTGAAGGTGGCAGGCCAGCTCGGCGACTGTTGGAGCCCCTTCGGAGGACGGCGTTGGACGTGCGATGCACCATGGAGCGTCGAGTTTGATTAGTTCAATTAGGTCTTAGGATGGCTTATCAAACTTCGGATTTAGCGTCTACACGGGGGATTCAGTGGCAGGGAGAGGTCGTCCGAGCCGGGCCACATTCTACGAACGACTCGACCGTGCCATCCAGGAACTTAACCAGCGCCTCGGCGGCCTGCCCAGCCCTACCGAAGCCCAAGAGATCTGGTCCGATATCTGGCACCTCGAGGCCCACCACTCCACCGCTCTTGAAGGCAACACCCTGGTGCTCAAGGAAGTGCAGGCACTGCTCGATCAAGGACGAGCCGTGGGTGCCAAGCCCCTCCGCGAGTACAACGAAGTCAAAGGCTACGCGGACGCCGCCAAATGGGTCTACGGTCAAGCGCTGGAACCCGAGGTATGGAATGACGGCCACTTGCTCAGCCTCAGCGAGCTACGCCACATCCACCACACGGCCATGACCCCTGTCTGGGACATCGACCCGCACCCCGAGGCCTCTGATCGCGAAAGGCCCGGGAACTTTCGCGAACACGACATCCACCCATTCGCGGAGGGGATGACGCCGCCTTCCTGGATGCTCGTCGCCAGCGAGATTCAGGGATGGGCGGACGATGTCTGCGAGCTGGGCAGAAAGCTGGAGGCCAAGGAGGATCTTGGCCACCCGCTACCAGAGGGACTCGCCAGGATCCACAACTCCTTTGAGCGCATCCACCCGTTCATAGACGGCAACGGACGCACCGGTCGCCTTGTGCTCAACCTCGTCCTGGTACGTCTCGGCTACCCGCCGATCATCGTGTTCAAGAAACAGCGCGAGAGCTACCTCACCGCCCTCCGCCGGGCTGATGCTGGCGACTACGGAGCGTTGGGGGAACTCATCGCTCGCGCCATGGAAGACAACCTCAACCGCTTCATCGTCCCCAACGTGGCTGGCCCTGCCAGGCTTGTGCCACTCGCCGCGTTGGTCGACGAGGAGTTCAGCATCCACGCTCTACGCCAGGCCGCCCAGCGGGGGCGCCTCAACGCGGTGCAGGGCCCGGATGGCGTGTGGAGATCTTCCCGCAAGTCGGTCGATGCGTACCGCGCGTCCAGGCATAGGCCTACCAAGCCTCGGAAGGCCAATCCTGCCGGTGACTCCCCATCCGGGCCACCGGCCCTCTTCTAAAGTGAGCCACAGCTCATTCGGCGTCGACTCCTGGTATGCGCGGATGAGCAGGAACGGCAACGACGCGCCGGCGTGCACCGTGGTGTCCTTGGGGAGCTAGCGGGCCATGTGCCCCAAGGGCTCTGGGACTGCCGTGACGCCCGTCGCGGTGACCGTCGCCGAGTTGTACAAGAGGTACCGCGCGTTGCCTGCGGGCTCAATCACCCACGTCATCGTCCACGGAGGGGGTATCACTTCACGCCGCCGACCGGCAGATCGGCCAGGCAGCGTAGGTGGTAGCCGTGCAAGCCGGATGACCTGCGCGGATGGCCTTATCGGCCGGCCCAGAGACGTCGCCCCGGGAGCCTCGGGGCGTCGCTCACTGGAGCGTCGCCCTTGGAGTCGGCCGCTACAGGTGCCTGTCGAGGAGGATGCGCCCGTTCTTGGTAAGCCGGACGTCGATGCTCCTGATTTGCTTCATGGTCAGCCCGGTCGTGCCGACGGGCATAGTCGTGGTGTTGGGCGACGCCATCCAGGTGGCAAGCCTGGTACTGCTGCCCAGAAGGTCGGTGACGTACATGGCGTACTCGAACGTCTTGGGCGGGGCCGGGTCGGCGGGCATGGCGTAACGGCAGGTCAACTCCACTCGGGTGCCCCAGGGTTCCTGGATGACGCGCACCTCGGCGGTGACAGGGCTGGGAATCGTCTGCAGCATCGGCAGGGCGGCCTCCTGCCGCTCGGGCAGGAGCGGGGACGCCTGCATCGGCAGGGCGGCCTCTTGCCGCTCGGGCAGGAGCGGGGACGCCATCACCCCGGCAAGGGCCGCCGCGATGGCGACCGCGGTGGCACGTATCCGGCCCCACCGCCGGGCCCGCCGGCTGGAGTTCATCAGCTCGGGCAGCAGACTCGCCGGCACCTCGGCAGGCGAGGGGTCGGCGTGCGGCGGGTGCAGGGCGCGATCCGCCGGGACGGTCGAGAGGATGCCGGGTATGCCGGCGAGCGAGGCGACCGCCTGCGAGCAGGCGGCGCATCCGCTCAGGTGCTCTTCGTACTCGAGTCGTTCGCGGGGTGACAGGGCCCCGATGACGTACGCCGCGTCCCATTCCGAGTACGGATCCGTTGAGGCCATCAATGAGTGGTAACCCCCCTTTCCTGCAGCGCGAGTCGCAGGGCCCTGAGAGCGTAGTGCAGTCTCGATTTCACCGTGCCGGGCGGCAGGTCGAGCTCGTCGGCGAGTTCGGCGACGGATTCGCCGCCATAGTAGGTGCGCACGATGACGGTTCTGTGGTTCTCCGACAGTTGCGCGAGGGCGTCGGTGACCAGCCAGGCGTCGAGTGTGGCGTCTATCTGGTCGGCGCTGGACGTTTCGGGGAGCCGGTCGGTGCCGACCTCCCGGCGTACCCGAGCGCTGCGGCTATGGTCGATCACCACGTTCCTGGCCACGGTGTACAGCCAGGCGCGCGACGCCGTCTCACCCTTGTGGAAGACCTCCGGACTCTTCCACGCTCGTAGCAGCGTTTCTTGGACGACGTCATGGGCGAACTGGTTGTCGCCGGTCAAGCGGACAACGAAGCGCCACAGCGCGGGCGCGTGCTCGTCGTACAGTGCCCGCAGGAGTGCCGCATGCGCGTCGGTCATGTCCACACCCATGTGAGAAGGGGGTTACTTTCCCGGGAAAACGGGCTTTCGCTTGCTCAGGAAGGCTTGGGTGCCCTCGCGCATGTCCTCACTGGTGAACGTGCGGCGGAAGGCGTGCGCCTCGATGTCGAGCGCGGCGCCGATCTCCCGGCCGCGCGAGTCGTTGACGGCCTCCTTGCACAACGCCACGGCGATCGGTGAGTTCGCTGAGACCAGCGCCAACGACTCGTACGCCGCCTCCAGCATCTCCTCCCTGGTCACGAACACCCGGTTGACCAGGCCGATCCGCAGGGCCTCCCCGGCATCGACGTTGCGGCCCGTGTAGATCATCTCCCTGGCCCGGCCGGGGGCGACGTGACGTTGCAGCCGCACGCATCCGCCGAAGGCGGGGATCAGCCCGAGCCGTACCTCCGGCTGGCCGAATACGGCGTCCGCCGTCGCGTAGATGTAGTCGCAGGCCATGGCCAGCTCACACCCGCCCCCGAGCGCGTACCCATTCACGCAGGCGATCACCGGGAACGGCGCCGCCTCGATCAGCCGGGTGACCTCCTGGCCCAGCCTGCCGAATTCCTCGCCCTCTTCCGGCGTCATCGCCGCCATCTCCCGGATGTCGGCACCGGCGACGAAGGCGCGTTCTCCCGAACCGGTGAGGATCATCCCGCGGAAGCCGGTCAGGCCGGTGAGGAAGCGTTTCAGCTCGGTGAGGGTCTGCCGGGACAGGGCGTTGAGCACGCCGGGCCTGTCAATGGCGAGCGTCACGATCTCATCGTTGTCGTCGACCGTCAGTGTTCGGAAAGCCATGGATCGTCCTCCAGAGAGCATGCGCTGTCAGGTCAGGAATCCCAGATCGCTCCGTACGCGGGGACACCCCGCATCTCAAGTTGTTCGACGAGGTGCCATGTGGTCTTCTTGTTGGAGATGCAGATGATCGCCTCGGCGTCGAACTCCACGTACACCCGGTAGGCCAGGGCCAGCAGGTCGGGCTTGCCTTTGGCATCGGTGTCCCAGACGACCGCGTCTGGCTGCACGGCGAGGATCTCCTCCACCAGTTCGTCGCCGTATGTCGTGCGGGGGCGCCGTGTCGACCAGACCAGCCGCGACGGCGTGTCGCGGGACAGCAGGTGCGGCAGGCACGGGCCGATGCCGCTGCCCGTGGCCACCCAGACGACGCGCGCGAACAGCTTGTCGATGTTGCCGACGCCGGCCGTCGGTATGCCCTTGACCCACAGGTGAGAGGGGCCGTCGTCGATCAGCGACCCCGTCCAGTCGCCGGCCCGCGAGACGGTGAGCCGGAAGCCGTTCCTGCCGGGGGTGGGCACATTGGCGAAGGAGTGCCACTCAAGCAGCGGGTTACGGCTCACGGTGGTCGACGAGCCCGCGAACGGCGTGACGCCGTAGTCGAACCCGAGCAGGGCCACGTGCGACGACGGCCTGGAGATCCGGACAGGCACGCGCCGCAGGCGCAGCCACGGCAGCGCGACGCTGAGGGTGATGGCCGTGAGCGCCCAGAACGTCGCCTGGTGGGCCGTGGTCAGCAGCGCATGCGCCCAGAACAGGGCGAGCACCGTCCAGCCGCCGAACCGGTGCACGACCTCGAACATGTTGTGGAGCCGCGCCCGCAGCGAGGGCAGCGCGAAGACCACCATCGCGACCAGCAGCGCCAGGATCGCGTACGTGAGCGTGAGCAGTCCTGCGGAGACCCCGGCGGGGCGCACAGTCATCACCCCGGCGAGGAAGGCGAACCACAGGGTGGCCGCGACCGTCCCGCCGACGTGTAGTCCACCGAAATGGTAGACCTTGCCCAGAATGCGGCGGATCGCCAGCGGCCAGCGGACGGGGGCATCGGTGGCCACGCGAAAGAGCAGGTTGATGACGTACTGCTGGCGGATCAGCACGGCCAGGGTGACATTGGCGACCACCAGGAGGGACAGGGTGCTCGGGTCGGCCCACCAGTCGGCGGTGATCGCGTGGACGAGGAACCCCGTGTTGACGGCCAGCACGACGGCGGCGAGCCGGTTGTAGTGCATGCAGCGCCGGCCACTGCCGAGGATCCTGATCGCCGAGCGCGGCGGAGGCAGTTCGAGCGCATCCGACAAGGAGCGCACGACCGTCATGCGACCACGTCGATCAGGTCGGGCAGGGCGTTCTTGTCGACCTTGCCGCGGTCGGTCATCGGCAACTCGTCCACGGCCACGACGCGGGAGGGCACGCAATAGTACGGCAGCGACTGCTCGACGGACTTCCTCGCCGCCTCGACGTCCACGCTCGCCGGGCTGACGAAGCCGATCAGCTCGCCCTCGCGCAGGACCGTGGTGGCGCGGGCGCAGTCCGCGGTCAGCTCCAGTGCGCCGGTGACCGCGTCCAGTTCGACCCGGAAGCCTCTGACTTTCACCTGGTCGTCGGTGCGGCCGTGGTGTTCCAGCTCACCGTCCGGTGTCCAGCGGCCCAGGTCGCGAGTGCGGAACATCATGTGGCCGCCGCCACGGAAGGGATCGGGCCGGTATCTCTGCATGGTCACGACGTCGTTTCCAACGTAGCCCGCAGTCACGCAAGCGCCGCCCGCCCACATCTCGCCGATCTCGCCGATCGGGCATGGCCTGCCGTTCTGGTCGAGGATGTAGACCGTGGTGTTGGGCAGCGGTCTGCCGATGGTCAGGACGCGGCGCCGCGGATCGTAGCGCTGAATCGTGTTGACGATGGTGACCTCGGTGGGTCCGCACGCGTTGTGGAAGGCGCTGAAGCGAGACCAGGTGTCCGCCAGATGCCGGGGGCAGCGCTCGCCCGCGACCGCGACCACCTTGACGTTGCGGCACCGAGAGGCGTCGAGGGAGCCCAAGATTCCCGGGGTGGCGATGACGACGTCGACGTCGCGCACGGTCTCCTCGATGTCGTCGCCGCGGATGACGAGCGTGGCGCCGTGCGACAGGGCTCCGAGGATCTCCCAAACCGCCATGTCGAAGGCGATGTTGAGGATCTGGGCCACCCTGGTGCCAGGGCCGATTCCCAGGGAGCCCGGCTCGTTCAGCAGGATGTTGCACAGGTTGGCGTGGGTCACGTTGACACCGTTGGGATGGCCGGTCGTCCCAGAGGTGAAGATGACCACCGCCACGTCGCCCGACCCGCCCGGGACTCGCGAGGACCACTCGCCCGAGCGAGGGACCTCGTCCACCGCGATGACCTCGTGACGATCGCTGGCGGGGATCCTCGGCGCCGAATCAGAGGAGGTCAGGATCACCTTGACGGAGGCTGTGTCGACAATGTGGCGCAGGTGGACGGCCGGGGTGATCCGGACATCCTGCGGCACGTAGGCCGCGCCGACCTTCAAGATCGCGAGGATGCCCACGACCATCGAGATCGACCGTGTCATGAACAGGCCGACGCGGTCGCCGGGACGCACGCCACGGTGGGCGAGCGACGCGGCGAGGCGGTCGGCGTGGCGGTCGAGTTCCAGGTAGGTCATGCTCTCGCCGAGATGAGTGACGGCGATCGCGGTCGGCGCGGCCTTGGCGTGGGCCTCGAAGGCATGGTGAATGCGGTCGAACGCCGGGGCGGCCTCCGGGCCGGCGCCGAAACTCTGGAACAGGATCCGATCCGCAGAAGGAAGATCGACGAGAGCAGAGCGATTCAGACGCAGTGTCACTGGAAGTCTCCCGCTGAGTCGACGTGAGCTTGCTGTCCGCGTTTGGCTGATCTTCGAAACGATGTAGCCGCCGACCCGGTTCAACGATGGGTGAACTTTTCACAATCGATTCGCCCTGGCTGCGACGGGGTCTCGGTAACCACCCCCGGCGCCTGCCGGGTGTCAAACCGCTTTCACGCGGGCCTCGCCGACCAGGACGTCCTGGTCGGCGAGGCCGCCGGTGGCGTCGTCGGCAGCTCGCGTGGTACGAGGCCCCCAGCCTCCCAGCCCGCGAACTCACCCTCGACTCCGTCAGCCTCGTCATCCAGCACGGCCCCGAACGCCTCTGGAACTGGCAACACATCGGCTCCGCCCTCCTCCTCGGCGAAACCGACCCCCTCTAACCACCACCAGAGTCACGCGACCAGTCGACACGGGTCCCTTGCCGAGCTTGCCGAATTGTTTTCATTGGGATCAAGACGGCGGCGCGCCGCGCCGCCGAACCCGGCCCTCTGCCGACCGCCGCCCGGGCGTGCGGCCGGGGGCCGGTTCCGGCCGGCGGCGACCCGGGCCGTAGTCGTACCACGCCCCCACCGGTCCAGCGGAGCCCGCCGACCTTGGCGGCGCACCGCCGCAACAGCCAGTCAGCCGAGCGGCCTACCGCTTCTGTCACCTCCTGCAAGCTGCAACCACGACCTGCACTACCAAGGCTGACAGTCCACTGGAGCCAGATCGAGTAGGTCACCACCGACGAGATCACCCGAGAACCAGCCCGCTAGAACTTCTGTCATGGTCAAATTGATAATCCGATGATCATCTGAATGGCGCGGCCAGACCGCCACCGGCCACAGTTCAGGGTCACCCTCGGTCAGCCAGCCCAGATAGTCACCATCGATGGAGCCTCCCCACGGCAGGAAGCCGCCAGGCTCCGGCCAGGCCGCGAACGGGTACTCCTCCGGCGACTGTGACCTGAAAGAGCGATAAAGATCGCCCGTCTCCCGGGCATCGGTGACCATGGTCGCTCCCCATTTGTCCCGCCGGGGATCCCCCACTCCCAACCACTCGGAGAACGCAATCGATCCGTAGGCGTCAATGAGCGCCACATAGTCCGCCGGCAACTTCGTGTCCAACTCGGCGAACAACTCCTCCCAGCTTCCCAAAGCGAACTTCGGGTTCGGCGGCGGGGGCACAAGAGCGATAAGCCGCTCCAACGCGCTCTGATCAGTCACGCGCTGACTGTAGCGAGACAACCCGACAAACCAGCCTCCGGCGGGGGCGCTCCGACTCCGGGATGATCGCCGCGCAGAGTCTGAGCTCCGTAAGTGATTGAGGTGGAAGCCTGATCATCCCGCCCACCATCGACCCGGGACAAGCCGAGCTATCGACAGTTATTGCAATTGGCGGACGTATTGACTAATTTCGATTTTAGTACAGCTCTGACATGCCTAGTGGAAGTGGCGCAACGTGGAGTCGTTGCCTCGAGAGCTTCCAGTGCGGCGAAGCCAAGGAATAAGCGCACCGACCGAGCTCGATCCGTGGCCTACGCCCATGTTTCATGGGCGGGTTGTTGACGAAACTCGGCGTGGAACGGTCGGCAAGATCATCCAACTCTCCGGGGTAAAGAGTGCTGCGAATCCACTTCACCTCTGAAGATTTACGTCGCACGCGCATGGCAGGCGGCCCTGACCCGATGTGGGAGATCACCCTCAGCGCCCACCTGCTGCAGAACCGCGAGGGCATGGTGACGTTTCGAAGCTGGCGCCGCTATGCGCACAGGCACCTCGGCACCTGGGCGCGCCTGGTGGTGACGCTGGCACCCGACGCGAGATATTTCCCCGACTTCCTGACCCCCGCAGAGGGAACCTCATCGGTGGAGGAGGGCATCGACACTCTGCTGTCCACACCTCGCGGCCGCCTCCGCGACGAACTCGCGACCCTGGCCGCGGTCAAGGCATTGCCTGGCTGGTGCCATCGCTGGGCGACCGGCGACGCGGAGACCGCCCGAGGCGTCCGCTCGGCCTTCTACACCTTCTACCAGACGTTGATCGCACCGTTCTGGGATGTGATCCAGAGCGAGTTCGCGGCCGAGCGTGCCCGCGGGTCACACGCGTTTCTGAACGACGGTCTCGACGGCCTGCTGAACGGCATCGGGCCTGCCCTGCGATGGCGTCCTCCCATCCTGGAGGCGGACTATCCCATCGATCAAGACCTATATCTCAACGGCGGCGGACTGCTGCTGGTGCCCTCGTTCTTCTGCTGGCGCACCCCGGTCACCCTCGCCGACCCCGAACTTCTCCCCGTGCTGGTCTACCCCGTCGCCCACAGGCTCGGCATCACCCCTGCCGACTCCGGTGCGCCATCGGCCGATCGGCCACTCGCGGCGCTGCTGGGAACCACGCGAGCGGCCGTCCTGCGCGCCATCAACGAGGGATGCACCACCACCGAACTCAGCCGTCGCACCGGCACCTCCATGGCCTCCGCCAGCCAGCACGCCTCCGTTCTGCGCGACGCCCGACTGATCGTCACCCGGCGCCACCGCAATACCGTGATCCACACGTTGACCCCCCTCGGCGCAGCGCTCACCGCGAAGACCCCGCTCGCCTAATAGAGATCAAACCCTGCCAAGCAGCAACTTTCGACGGTGCCTGAACAGCGTCGACTGTCCGGCGACCGGGCTGCCATGCTGCAAGTGACCAGCAATTCCACGGCTGGCGGCAGAAAACAACCGAGCACCACCCCCAGCAGAGGAAAGCGAGGCTGACTTCGGGAACCCCAGCAGTCGCCGTACGCTCACCGCGGCCGTAGCAGCGTTGTCGGGCGCGGCGAGGGGCCGCCGTCCCGTCTGCGAGCACGGCCCAGGTCACGGCAGGCCACTGCCGGGGAATGCCAGGCCCGACCGACTGGGCTGCCAGACCTTCAGCACCTGACGCGCGCGACATGGACAGGGACCGACGCGCTCGTCAACTCCTCACGGGTCCGTGAAGCCCAGCGTGACCGGCTACCTCTGTAGCGGCGACGGCTGGGAAGGACGTGCCAGATCCGTGATCGAAATCCGGCAAGCAAGTCGTCTTCGCAAAAATTTCAGTACTCTACAAAGGAGCGATGAGGCATGTTCAAAATCCAGAGGATACGCCGTCTAGCAGGGGTTGCTGCGTTAACTCTGCCCTTATCCATTTTCGCCATGGGAACCGCGCACGCCGATGCACCATGGCTGGAAGACCCCAGCATCTGCTCCAATATCCAGACGGCGCCGGGCCCGATATCCGTTAACGGCCGCACGGTCCAGATCCGTTACGGTTCGTGCAACGGTACGCAGTACGGATGGGGACGCATACTCGGTTACTCGCCTTTGGACTACATCCGCTTCGAAGTCGACATCACCGGCGACCGTGTCGCAGACGGATACTCGTACTATCGTGCCGGCGAACGTAACTACACCGCCGGTTACCCCACGAGTAGCAGCTCGACCCGCGCTTTCCGGGCCTGCTATGTCGCACTTCCCATCACAGATTGTGGCAACTCTGCGGCCGCCTCCACCCCTTGGTGGTGATCCAATCCCGAGGCGTGTACCCGCACGGCTATGCCGAGAAGTATGGCTGCACCATGACCGGCGCCGAGAGCGCCCCGGGCCCCCGACGCCAACGGCGACGGCTTCCCCGACGAGGCGACTGATTGGTGATCGGAACTTTACCCGCTGCAAGTTCCGATCACAGCCACCTGAACCGGCTCGCGGGCAGCGCTGCATCGAGCCTACGACCCCGCGAGCCGTTCATCGTCAGACCAGGAAGAGACTCATGAACACGACGCCCAACACGGTGGCGAGGGCCTGCTTCCTGCATTCGGGGACGATGAGGGATCCGGCGGGGCCGAAGATCGCTCCGCCGAGGGCTGCGATGACGCGGGCGGCGACCAGGGTGGGGTATTCGGAGGCGGCCGCCGACGGGCGCCGCCCGCCGTCAGCTGGACGAGCCCGGCGATCAGCGTCCCTTTGTGCGCTCCTGGGGGACCCCAAGCAACTGCGAGCCATCGGCGTCGGCGGCGGCTTCGCCGCCATCCACCGGCAAGTCGATGGGCTGGTACTGCGGCACAACCGCCGGCAGCGCGACCCCCTCGAACGCCGCGCGCTGGAGATGTTCCGGGCCGGTCAACGCCGTCAAGCAAACATGTACACAGGTTTGCCCGCCGACGTCGATTCCTTCTTGGCGCAGGTTAGAAGGGGCCGCTCTCCGGATAGCCAGCCTTTATGACGGCCTTGCGGGTCTTCGCGTTGAGTTTCTTCTCGCTGATGACCTTGCTGGCCGCCGGTGCAGCGATCTTCACCTTGGCGCCCCAGCCCGAATACTTGGTATCGGTGTGGAAGAGCATCTGGTCATAGGCCGCGCTGTCGTCGTCCGGGTAGGCCGTCGTGTCGACGACCGTGCGGGTGAGCAGGTTGTGTTCATCGAAGTACAGGTGGAACTCGACGTCGCCTTTCCCAGCGGACTTGTCGTGCCGGAAGTCAGCGAGTGTGGCGGTGCCCTCATATTGGCCAGTCGCTACTTCTGATGCGTTGTCCAGCATGAACTGCAGTTCCGCTGGAGTGACGCCCACGTCGAGGAGAGCGTTTTCGTGCCCACTGGCCCTCGACTGGATCCAGGAACGACCGGAAGGCAGCGCCTTGGCGATGCCGGAGTTGGTCACGTAGGCGTTTCTGCCCTCAGCGATGACCCGGTAGGGAGGGTTGGGCCCTTTCTGGCGTGAAGACATGCGGACACGGAGGTCGGCAGCTGCTGCGTTGCCTTTGCCGAAAGCCAGGGTGCCGACCGTGTGGGTGCTCACCCGTACCTGCATAGTCCGGTCGTCGGCGGTGAAATCGAGGGTGATGCCGCTTGCTTCGGTGATCTTTACGCCTTTGCCTGGGGCCAGCTGGGCTTTCAGGGCTTTCACCGGGTCTACTGGAGCGGCCTGCACGGATGCGACGGATGCCGCCTGAGCAGGTACGGCCACCGCGCACACGGCCGCGGCCGTTGCCACGAGGCCTGCGAAGAAGAGCTTCATTAGCATCCTTGCTTGGGGGATATGGCAGGGAAAAGAGTAAGAGAGTGGTGTTGGCGATATAAGGGATTTCTTGTAACAATCCGGTGCAGGCCGGTGATCCCAAGTGGTGATAGCCCTCGATGAAGGCGGGCGGGGGTAGTCCTTGCGTCCGCTCTCGTATTTTCGGGTTAGGGCTGGCAGAGATGGCCATTTCCAGGAAGGCAAGCCCTGTTCGGCACGCTGCGGCGAGATATCCAGGACGACCCACGAAAAAGGTAGGGATCGCTCACGTCGGTACCCGCCGTTGGTGGCTAGGGCGATCGCTGCCAAGGACCGACTTCGTCGGTCCTTGGCACCGGATGAGAGGGCTGGCCGAGTGCGTCTCCAGGAGAGATCGTAAAGCCCGGAAAGCCAAGCAGAGGCGTCGGGCGTTAGCTGATCATGGAGTGGAGGAGGTCTCGTGCGAAAAGTGATCGCGTGTCTGTCCCTGATGCTGCTCCTGTCCTCCGGTGGGGTTCCTCAACCCTCGCCCGGCCCATCCCATGGCGCCTCGCTTGACGAGTTCGAGACGCGTGCCCGGGAGGTGGTGGAGCGCTGGCAGGGCTCGGCCGACGACTTCGTCTGGCGCAAAGGGTTCGTTGCGTTGGAAGTACTGAACCCGCACGGATGGAACCACGTGAGCCGTATTCCGGCCTGGGTGAACAGGAGCTCGCACAACGCCCCCAGAAGTTGATGTTCCGCACGCGACCGAGGAAGACGCAGTCGACGAACTCTGCTTCGAAGGTGGACGTCTGGTCTCTCAGTCGAGACCGGTCGAAAGTGCACCTCTCGAAGCGGACGTTGCCGAAGAACGTGGAGGGCGCGAAGCGGGTGCGCCGGAACACGCTACCGCGAAAGACTGACTGCGGCCAGCCGGCACCGTCCCATGTCCCTCGCACGCAGGTCGTGCCCATCGACAGTTGCTCGAAGATAGCGTTGGTGAAGTCGCATTCCTCGAATTCGCTGCCGTGAACGGTGAACTCGGCGAACCGCGTTCCGGAGAAGTCCACGTTCACCAGCCGTGCCCGATCGAAGGTCACGCTCGACACTCCGGTGGGCAATTCGAACCGCTGACCGCGAAGCTCGCCGCGCGCGATCCACGCAGGGTCCCATGCCTCTGAACTGGGCTGGAGGCTGTATTGCTCAAATGCGCTCATGTGGGCCGCCTGCCACGACTGCGATCGGAACGCGTGTCCGCGGAGCGTCTCACCGCGCCGGGTGGACCGGCTGCAATGGTGTTCGCCGAATGAACGAGATCATGCATATGCGGAGTCTGGCAGTCCCATCCGACAAACTGCAGGACGAGCCGGTACTGGAGTCCAACGCTCCTGCGCCTGGTGCGACCGCCAGCAATTCGGCAGGCATTCCCTCTTGAAGGTGACGCCGCGATCCTGAACTTAGTGACGCCGACGAACTCCCCTTCCATCGGATGTCAGCCGGCACTTCTATAGTCAGCCAGGTCGGAGTGTCGCCATAGGATGACTCGGTGATCGACGGTGATGACCTCGCGTACAAGATAATTTTCTCTCACGCTGACGAGGCGATCGACGAGTACTGGACCAAACTCGGTGGTCAGCCCGTCTGGTTGGAGGAACCGCAGTGGCCGCTCTGCTGGCGGCACGAGCGTCTCATGGGGTTCATCGGGCAGTTCCGTTGCCCGGCCGGCAGATTCGGATGGCTTACCTGTTCATGGACAACGAATCCGAGGAGTCGTGGAACGCGGAAGGCAGGGAGAACGCGCTCATCGTGCAACCGGGCCGGATTCCGCCCTTCGTGCGGACAGCCGACGCCGCCACCGGCGAGAGTCTTGAAGCCGGTGAAGCCGTCCATCGCGACCACGTCCACGGCGTCGCGCCAGGCCTCGTCGCGGTCGGCGAGCCAGGACTTGAACGCGTGCTTGGAGCGGCCCTCAACCATGTCGAGCAGCCGGGCGGGACCTGTGCCATCACGGACGGCGGTGAGATCGACGATCACGGTGACGAACTTGTCGCCGCGGCGGGTGTGGCGCCACACGTGCTCGTCTACCCCGAGCGCGTTGACACCGTCGAAGCGGTTCTCGTCGTTGATCAGCACCCGCTTGCCTTCGGCCAGGACAGCGTCGTTGGCAGTGGTCCACGCGACGCCGAGTCCCTCGGCGACTCGGGCCACGGTCAGGTGCTGGCACACGATCGCCTTGAGTGCCCACCGCAGCCCGCGACGCGACAGCTTCGTTCGCGGCTCAGCCGCGAGGCTGGTGTCCTGGCGCCACACGTGACCGCAAGCGGTACACCGGTAGCGGCGCACGGTCACCACGAGCGTCGTCGGCCGCCAGCCCAGCGGCTCGTGGGCCAGCTCCCGGGTCACGGTGTCGCGCGGTACGCCTTCGCAACCACAGCGACGGCACCACTGGTCCGGCTCGACGACCCGGCATGCCAGCACCGCACGGTCGGGCCTGAGTCGTTGGCCGGTGACGGCCAGACCGAGCTCATCGAGCTGGCAGAACTTGGTCAGGTCAGGGCAGGCAAAGGTAGCGTCAGACAAGTCGAGGTGTGCCAATCTGGAAGACCACGACTTCCGTCCCGGGGCAGCGATGCACAAACGCAGCCGGACGCCCGATCTCGTGTCACAGTCGCAGCGGTCTTCTTCGCCTACCCACTCAGATCGGTCAACGGCGCACCCGATAGCGCAGGTGAAGCACCCGGTTGCCCTGAACAACTACGTCTGGGCCTTCCAGCAGGTGCTGCGCGTCGACGGAGCCGAAGTAACGCTTACCGGACCCGAGCACGACGGGTGCGACGTCCATGCGTACCTCGTCGACCCAACCTGCGGCGAGCGCCTGGCCGCCGACGTCGCCAGCAGCGAACTCGACAGTGCGGTCACCCGCAAGCTCCCGCGCCTTGGCCACGGCCGCCTCGATGCCGTCGACAAAGTGGAACGGCGCCTGGAGGTCCCAGCCCTCGGGCGCACCACGGTGACTCACCACGACCACATGGTCGATCCCACTCGGAGGCGTCCCATCCCAGCCGTCGGTGATGTCGAAGGCGTGACGGCCGGAAATGGTCACCCCGACCTCGTCCCAGTACGGCCGGACGTAGTCGAACGAAGCCTGCGACACCTTCAGAACGCCACTGTCGTCCAACGGCACGTCACCGCTGACCAGCCACTCGAAGATCGGACCGGGGTCGTCGTTCTCAGCCGCGATGTAACCATCCACCGAAACCGACGCGTTCATGACCACTTTCCCCATGGATTCCTCCTCTGTTTGGAGTCCCAAGTCTTGTGCGACGTGAGCTGTCGCTCTTGTACGAAATCAATCGGCCGGGAGCGGCCAGCCGTCCAGGACGTGGTCGGGATGATCGCGCAGGAATCGCCGCCGGACTTCGGCGTACCGGGTCGGCGTGAGCCCGGTGAACTCCCGGAACTCGCGCACGAAGTGGGCCTGGTCGAAGTAGCCCGCGCCAGCGGCAACGTCTCCCCAGTCGATCGGTGCAGCGACGTCGAGCGCCAACACGGCGGAGCTGAAGCGGTAGCTGCGAGCCAGCCGTTTTGGCGTGACACCGACTACGGCCTTGAACCGCTTCGCCAAATACGTGCTGCTGGCGCGGGCCGCCACACCGATGTCGCTGATCGGCACTGTCCCGCCTGTCGCCGCAACGGCGCTGCTCATTTGGCGGACCAGGTCAAGGCCGTCGATCACCCGCAGCCGTCGCACCAGTTCCTCCTCGAGCAACATCAGCATTTCGTGCGGTGCCTCCGCCAAGGTCAGTCGGTGTCGCAATTCAGCGATAGCGGGCTGGCCCCAGATTTGCTCCACCGTCGCAGGCCGGTCGCACAACTCGGCCGCGGGCATCGGAAGGAACGGTGCCAGGCCCCACGGCCTGAAGTGGACGCCCACGGACCGGGTCGGGGTTGGGTAGCTGAACTCCCACGCACGCGTGGGCGTGGTGACCGCGCAGCCGTCGGCGTACTCCACGGCGTCTACGTCGGTGCCTGCGCGGATGAGAAACGGCGCCCCGAGGTTGACGATGAGCAATGGCGCGGGCGCCGCCGGCAGCATCAACCGGGAGTACGGCGGGGCGCCCTCCAGGTAGTAGAGGTCGTCGATCAGCCCGTCCAGCGGCGGACCGGGCATTCTGGATACATACTCCACGCCGACATCATCGCCGACGGCCCATCCGGCATCACGCCCGCCGCCAGCATCGAGCCGGCGCCGATCCCTGACGGGCGCCCCGGCGCATTTCGGTCCCCAACTACACCCCACGTTGTGAAGGGCCCTCATTGTTCGCTGAGAGCGGGGTGGGTTACGGCTTCCTCAGCCCCGACGAGAGGGAGGGCCGCTTCCTGCGGCAGTGCTAACTCACCGAAGGGAAAGGTGGCTGATCTTCGTGTGAGGCGGTTCACCAGGAACGCGGAAATGCACACTGGATTGTTGTTGGGTGCCAAGCGAGGAGAGCTGTACAGCAACGCCGCCTCGCACGATTTCCCTCGTCGGCTCTCACGTGAAAGTGCCTCTGAACAGGCGATAAGGCGCATTCGAGGAGTCGTCGCAACACAGTGCTCACTTGCCGTGGCGAGAAGCATGGCGAGGCGGAACGATGCGTGTGTCATCCCGGTAGAGCTGGTTCATATCCGCCGTCGGCTGGCGGCGCTAGGCCAGGCCCAGTGACCTGACCAGGTCAAGCATTTCAGCGCGGTGCAGCGCGGCTGGGTTGCCTGCGACGGGATGGATGTGACCGTCGATCTCCAGGGCCACCAGGCCGTGCATGCGGCCCCAGACCCGCAGCGCGAGCGCTGCCGCGGCAGGTGGCACATCCGGGAGGTCTGCCTGGATCTTCGCGACATAGTCCGGGTGAAGATCGGACCAGGAGGCGTCCTCGGGCTGGTGGTGCCGGGCGTGGGGCCATGCGATGGCTACCAGGCGGGTGAGGTCGCGGCACACTCGGCGCGCTGTCCGGTCCACCGGTCCGTCCTCGGGGGGCTGATAGCCAGGGATGGGCTGGCCGTAGAAGAGCCGGAAGCTCTCCGGGTGAGCCAGCGCCCATTCCCTCAGGGCTTGGCCCCAGGCCATCAGCTTGCCGCCGGGATCGGTGTCGGGCACGGCGTTGCTGGCGGTTTCCAATGACTCGGCGAGCGAGGCGGCGATCTCGCTGATCAGTGCCGTGATCAGGTCGTCTCGGGTGGGGAAATAGCTGTAGATCGCACGTGGGGTCATTCCCATCTCGCGGGCGATGCCGCGCAGCGAGATCGCCCCTGGCCCTCCGTCGGCCATCTGCCGCACCGCGATGGCCTTGATCTCATGGCTCGTCTCCGCCCGCAGGCGTTCCCGGCGGCTCATCACAGCGTCCGTGCTCATGTTGACCTAGGTTACAGGAGTACATTAGGTTTCGGCGTATCAAAAGTACACGCCGTGTCCAAGAAGGTAGGGAACCATGCCCGCTTACGTCATTGTCGGAGCCGACGTGCTCGACCAAGAGGCCAGCCTGGCCTACGCCGCCGTGGCCCAGCCGTCCATCCTCAGCCACGGCGGGCGTTACCTTGTGGCAGGCCCCACACCCGAGCCGGTCGAGGGCGCCTGGGATTTCTCCCGCCTGCTGGTCATCGAGTTCCCCGACATGGACCGGATAAGGGAGTGGTACGACTCTCCCGAATACCGGCGGGCCCGGGAGATGCGGAAGAGCGCGACTCGGGTGCGGATGTCGTTCGCCGAAGGCTCTCCACCCGAGGGCTTCTCCCTCCCGGCCTAGCTGGTGCGGTGACGGAAAGGAGTGCCGAGAAAGGTCGCGGAGTTCCGGCGCGGGTTGCGTCCATGGGAGTGGTGTACGTGCATCTCCGCCAGTTCGGGGAAGCTTCGTCTTTTACTGGTCGGACGATGCCATCCAGGCGGCAATCTGAGTACGCGACTTGAACCCGAGCTTGTTCAGAATATGGCGAACATGGCTGTCCACAGTGTGCTCGGAAATGAAAAGCCGGGCCCCGATCTGCTTGTTGCTCAGGCCGTCCGTGACCAGTCGCGCGACCTCTGCCTCCCGCTTCCCGAGCGGCGCCACGTCGGCGGAGGCGGAGGCGGAGGCGGCGACCTGGGGCGATTCGCCGAGTGCCAGCCCGATGGCGGCGGCCCGGCTCAAGCGTTTTCCCGCCTCGAATTCGGCCTCGAATCTGGCGGGCCCGAGTTCCGCGGCCGCCGATTGTTCGGCCCGGGTGACGAGTGGGAGGAGAAAGGGCAGGATGTCCGCGCCCGCGCCCGTGCGCACGGTTTCCGCCGCCCCCAGCAGTCGCGCCGCGAGCCGCGCCGCGCCCGAGTCGGCGGCATGGCACCCCAAGGCGTCGAGCAGGCAATACTGCGCCACCCGGTCGTCGATCCGCTGGGCGATTCGCAGTGCCTCCGTGAACAGTGGCTTGGATTCGCCGAGATCACCGGCCATCAGCATGACGGAGCCGTGGTTGAACAGCATCATGTCGAGGCTGTAGAGGTCGCCGATTTCCCGGCTGATCCGCACGCCTTGTGACGACGCGGATCTCACGCTGTCGAGATCGCCGTCGAACAGTCCGTTGAGCGACTGGGCCTGCAACGACATCAGCGTGGCCGGGAGGTCGTCGCACGCCGCGCGGGCCTCGCCGAGCAGGCGCTTGGCGGATTCGCGATCGCCGGTCATGTTCGCGGCCATCGAGGCCAGAGAGAGCGATTGTGACCGCAGACTCGGCTCCCGGGCCGCCGCCACCGCCTTTTCGAGCGCCGATCCGGCGGTTACCGGATCGGACTGCAGCACGGCCAGGAACCCGCGCATGAAGTGTCCCTGCGCATCACCGCCTCCGGACGCGATCAGCTCGTCGAGCCACCGAACGCCTTCATTGGTCGCCCGCGTCATCCAGTACCAGCCGAGGGAGACGGCGAGGGCAATGCCGCCGGAGAAATCCTCCTGGTCCAGGGATCGCCGGAGAACCGATCGGACGTTGTCGATCTCCAGGTTCATCCATTCGAGCCACTCGACAAGCCGGAATCGGGCCTCGGCCGTGGAACGCAGGCACCTCGTTCTGTAGTAGTCGGCGAATCGCCGTTCGACGGCCTCTTCCTCACCGGCCGCCCGCAGCTTGAGAACGGCGTATTCGCGCATCGTCTCGTGCAGCCGATAGCAGGCGAGATCTCCGGCGTCCTCCTTCATCACCAGGGATTTGTCGACGAGCGAAGACAGAAGGTCCAACGCGTCCGCGGAATCGCAGACGTACTCGATGTCTTCGAGCGTGAACCTGCCCGCGAACACGCACAACCGCCGCAACAACGTCTGCTCGCCCGCCGCCAGCAGGTCGTGGCTCCAATCGATGGTCGTACGCAATGTCTGATGGCGCGGCAGCGCGGCCCGGCCACCCCCGACGAGCAGCCCGAACCGGTCGGTCAGGCGATCGAGGATCTGCCCGGCGGTGAGCACCCGGGTCCTGACGGCCGCCAGTTCGATCGCCAGGGGCAGGCCGTCGAGCCGGCGGCACAGATCGACCACGGCCGCCTGGTTCGCCGCGGTCAGCTCGAACGCGCCCGATCCCGCCGCGGCCCGTTCCACGAACAGCGCGACCGCCTCGTTCTGCCGGAGCCGCGCGAGAGCCGTGTGAGCCACGGGCAGTTCGAGCGGCGGTACGGGGACCACGTGCTCGCCCGGCGCCGACAGCGGCTCGCGGCTGGTGACCATCACCCGGACGCCCGGCGCGGCCTTCAGCACCTCGGTCACGAGCCGGGCGGCCGCTTCGACCAGGTGCTCACAGTTGTCCACCACCAGCAGCAGCCTCTTGTCGCGCAGGTAGGACAGCAGCCGGGCCAGGGGCTCGGTCGCCGCCTGGTCCCGTAAGTCCAGGGTCGTCAGCACGGCGTCGCCGACCCGGGCCGGATCCCGTACCTCGGCCAGCTCCACCAGCCATGCCCCGTCCGGGAACCCGCGGCCGAGATCGGCCGCCATCCTGATCGCCAGGCGCGTCTTGCCGACCCCGCCCGGCCCGACGAGGCTGACCAGGCGCGCCTCGGAGAGTTTCCTCCTGACGTCTGCCAGCTCGTGGCGGCGGCCCACGAAGCTGGTCGCTTCGGCCGGCAGGTTGCCCGAGAGGCGCGGCGGTCTGGCCATGGTTGACCTGGACACTACTCCCGAATCACGAATCTCCGTGATATCGGCGGCCCGGCCCCGCTGCCTACCGTGACGAGCATGTCCGAGGAGCCGGTGATACAGCGCGTCGAGGTCAGCTTCGTCGGCGCCCCGCCCGTACGGCAGGTGGCGCGCGCAGGAGAGGTCATGAAGGCAATCCGCTTCAACCGGTATGGTTCGCCCGATGTTCTGAGCCTGGAGGACGTCGACATGCCCGCTGTCGGCGATGACGACGTGCTGGTCAGGGTGAAGGCGGCCGCCGTCAGCCCGCTCGATGTTCGCACCATGACGGGCACGCCGTACTTCATGCGCCTGCTGTGCGGTCTGCCCCGGCCCAGGCCGATCGGCCTGGGCGGCGAGATGGCGGGCTGCGTCGAGGCCGTGGGCCGGAACGTCACCAGGTTCCGGCCGGGAGACGAGGTCTACGGCGGTCGTGGCATGGCGCCCACCGCGCGCAGTGCGGCGTTCGCCGAGTACGCCAGCCTCCCCCAGGACGGGATGGTTGCCAAGAAGCCGGCCAACCTCTCTTTCGAGGAGGCGGCGGCCATGCCGGTGTCGGCGCTCAGCGCTGTTCAGGCATTGCGCGACAAGGGCCGCATCATGCCTGGGCACAAGGTGCTCGTCAACGGCGCCGGGGGAGGTGCGGGCACGTTCACGGTGCAGCTCGCCAAGGTGTACGGCGCCGAGGTGACCGGCGTGTGCGGCACCCACAACGTGGACATGGTCCGCTCGATCGGCGCCGACCACGTCGTGGACTACACCCGCGACGACATCACCGGGACGGGACGCCGCTACGACCTGATGATCGACATGGTCGGCAACCACCCCCTGCCCGTGATCAGGCGGCTGCTCACCCCGAACGGCGTGTTCGTGGCCGTCGGCGGGCCGCTCAAGGGGATGTGGATCCGCCCCTTGCTCGGTCCGCTCAAGCTGCTCGTGCTCTCCCCGCTGATCGGTCAGCGGCTGGCGCCGATCGTGGCGAAGGCGAGTGGCGACGATCTCGACCTGCTGCGCAAGCACGCCGAAGCCGGGAAGATCGCTCCGGTCATCGACCGGACGTACGCGCTCAGCGCCGTTCCGGACGCCATCCGCTACCTCGACAAGGGACACGCTCGGGGCAAGGTGGTCATCACTGTTTCGTAGCAGGGGTGGTGGGGCGGTGCCGGCCGGATCGGTAGCGGCCCGGGGTGGTGCCGATGATGTTGGTGAAGGCTGAGATGAAGCTGCTGGGATTCGCCCAGCCGCAGGCGTGGGCGACGTGGGTCGTGTCGTGGCCGTCAGCGAGAAGGACGAGTGCGTGGTAGATGCGTAGTTGTGTGCGCCATTCATAGAAGGTCATGCGGAGTTCGTTGTGGAACAGCCGGCTGAGAGTGCGGGCGCTGGCTCCGATCGTCTGCCCGAGTTCGGCCAGTGAGGTGTTGTCTCCGGGCTGCTCGTACATCATCCGGGCAATGGCTTGCAACCGGTCATCGTGCGGTTCCGGCAGGTGCAGTGGCTGCTCGCGTGCTTCGTGGAGTTCGTCGACGAGGACTCGACGGAGGCGAGCGCTCCTGGCCCGGTCGTGGTCGCCCGCGGCGCGGTCGTAGTTGCGTGGGCCCGTGAGGGCGAGCACGATTTCGCGGGCGAGGTCGGAGACCGTGAACACGGCAGGATGGCCGGGTACGAGCCGGGCCAGGGACGCCGGTAGGAAGAGGATCCGCATATCGGTGTGGCTGTGAGCCCGGTGGTAGTGCGTGAACCCGGCGGGAGTCCATGCGACTCGATTGGCCGGCACGATCGATGTGCCACGTTCGGTGTGCACGGACAGGACGCCATGGGCCGCGTACACCAGATGTCCACGTGAATGAGAATCCGCCGAGCTGGTTCCCCCCGATGGCCATAGATGTACGCCTCCGGACGGCCATAGATGTGATGTCGGATCGGGCCGGGCAGGTTGGCGGCCAACGGGCATAACTTGGCATTCTACCGGTGGCCGGTCACAGCGCTTTCTCGCGACAGTGGATGCGTGCGCGATGAGATGTTCGGTGTCGCGACAACCCATGTTCCCGAGGTGGTGCGAGATGAGTATGACCATGCGAGCGGCGGTCTGTGTCAGGGCGGGTGGCCCGGAGGTGCTGGAGATCCGGGAGCTGCCGGTGCCGGCGGTTCGGGAGGGCTGGAGTCTGGTGCGGGTGAAGGGCACGGGCTTGAACCGGTCGGAGCTGAGGACCCGCCAGGGGCATTCCCCGAACGTGACGTTCCCGCGGGTGCTCGGCATCGAATGTGTGGGAATCGTGGCAGCCTCGACCGATCCCGAGTTGCCGGACGGGACGACCGTCGCGGCGGTGATGGGTGAGATGGGCCGGGAGTTCGACGGCGGTTATGCGGAGTACGCGTTGCTGCCGAACTCGCTGCTGATGCCGGTCACCACCACGTTGCCCTGGGACGTCTTGGCCGCGCTACCTGAGACGTACCTGACCGCGCAGGGATCGCTGGACGCGTTGGGGGTCGTACCGGGTGGTCAGGGGCGGTTGCTGATCCGTGGCGGGACGTCGTCGGTGGGGATGGCGGCCGCGTCGATCGCGGCCGGTTACGGTGTCGAGACCGCGGCCACGACCCGGCGGCAAGGCAAGGCCGACGCGTTGACCGCGGCCGGCGTCGACCATGTGCTCGTCGACGCCGGGGGATCGCTGGCGGCGAGCGTGCACGCGGTCTGGCCCGAGGGGCCGGACCATGTTCTGGATCTTGTCGGGGCGCGCACGGCGGTGGACTCGCTGCGCCTGGTCCGTCGTGGCGGGACGGTGTGCGTGTCGGGCTCCCTCAGCGGATGGGCGATCCCGGACTTCGAGCCGATAGCGATGATCCCGTCCGGAACCAAGCTCACGGCTTTCCACAGCGACGACTTCAAGGGCAGCGCGGGCACGACCGTACTGCAGCGGATCGTCCACGAGGTCGAGGCCGGCGTCTATCGACCCAACGTCGACCGTGTCTTCGGCCTGGACGACATCGTCGCGGCCCACCGGTACATGGAGAACGACCAAGCCACCGGGAAGCTCGTCGTGGTGCCCTAAGCAACCGTCGCCAGAGGGCAAAGCGTTTCTCCTTCTGTTGCTGGTATCCGTTATGGTCCGGCCAGGTCGTCGCCAGTGCCTGACTTAATCCGAGGTTGCCGTGGGGCGGTGAAGGCCGGCCGGGCCGAGCCACGTCGTGAGGGCGGTCCGGAGCGCGTCCAGGTCTGGCTGCTCGCCGGCGCGGGTGACCCAGGCGACATGTCCGTCGGGACGGATGAGTACGGCGTCCGCGCCGAGATCGGAGCCCTCGGCAGGACGGGCGCGGACGAGATCGACTCCGCGGTGCTGCCGACCGCGTAGATGACGTAGTCGTAGTCCAGCGCGCTGCCCGACGCCAACCGCACGGTGCGGGCGGCGGTGTCGATGCGCGTGACGCTGTCGACGACCAGCTGGATGCCCTCGCCGAGCAGCGTGCCGTAGTCGATCGTGGCCTCGCCGGTACGGGCCACGAACTGGTGCAGCCGGATGCGTTCGACGAACTCCGGGCGCGGATTGACCAGAGTGATGTCGACGTCGGCGCGCATCCGCAGGCGGTTGGCCGCGAGCGTTCCGGCGTAACCGCCGCCGATGACCACGACCTTGTGGGCTGTGTTGTGTTCGGTCATGCCCTCAGGACACCGCGGATCGCTGAGACGTGAAATGACGCGACGTGACGTACGTCACTCCACTCGAGAGCGCGGGAACACGTGTTCGTGGCCGGAGCCTTTGGCCCATCCCCAGCTGTGACACAGAACTTACCGACTGTCCGAGATCGCCTCCGTGATGCTGCACGAGGGTGATCATTCGCAGTTGGCCCAATTCTGGCCCTCGCGGTCGAAGTCCTCCCGGGAGATCACCTTGTCCACAAAGACGATCTCTGAGTCCACTCCGTTGGCCTCTGGAGTCTTCGGCGGAACGCTTTCCCCCTGCTGGATGAGGACCTGGCCCGGCTTGAGCTTGGCGAAGTCAGCCGCCCTGAAGCTGACGTCGCGGATATTGACTTGGCTGGAGGAGCCACCCTGGTTCTGATAGCCGATCGCCGAATAGAGCACCCCCGGGCGGAGCGCGAACGGTTTCGGCTCTACCGTCCAACCGTCTTCTGGTGTATCCAGCCGGACAGCTGCGCTCTGCCCATTGAGAGGCGGTGCGATAAAGTCCACATCATCCGCGACCGTTGCGGATGACGAAGGGCCTGGCGCCGAATCCAAGGCGCCCGAGGCGTCCTCGTGGTGGGAGATGCTCACACGTTCAGGATCCGCTCCCTCGCACCATGCCAAGACGATGATGGGATGCCCCTGCGCGTCGATACTGACGCCGGACCACCCGCCTGTGGGAGGCGAGCAACTCGTAACGCTCATCATCCCGATGACTGCCAGCACGATCCCGCACAAGCGCCGCATATACGTAGGTTAAGCAAGACCGACATCGCTGCCACGGGCCGTGATCATACTGCCGTTCAACCGTAGCAGGGCCGTGCAGGGCGACCTGGCCAGGGCGCTTACGAAGAGCCTGCGATCCAGCATGCCGCCGTACAGGGTGGCAAGCTGCCGATTCGTCAACCTTCTGGGAACCACCTTGTCCTTTGGTGGCCTTGTGAAAAGAAGGTCAGCCGCTACGTCACGGCTTCTCTTTCCTTTCTGCTGGGCGCACGAAAGGTCGAGACTAGGAGATGCGCTTCCAGTAGGCGAAAATGGAATCCCAAAAAATCTTCCGGTCCGAAGCCAGGCTCGCGGTTTTGTCATGCCAGATACCCTGGTGGCCTCGCTGAACGTAGTAGGCGTTGGTCATCGCCTTGAGATTGAGCTCGAGGACCTTGTTGGGGAAGCGACCGAACAGCCCGGGCTTCCCAGCCAGATCCTTTTCGTCCCAGACCGGGCCCAGGATGGGGCCGAGGGCACTTATTGTTTTCTGTCTGTCGACCTCCAACAGCGGTCGGTCGTTCACGACCGACATGTTGCTCTTGTAGATAACGTTGTAAGCCAGTTGGATGAACTCGTCCAGACTGCTCTTCGCCCAAAATCCGCCGACCTTCGTGCGCCGCTTGTCTGATGCGCCGGAGCTGCTGTCCTTGCCGTCGGTTGTCTTCATCGAACGGCCCTTGGCCAGCCATAACTCATGGCCGAACTGGCCGATCCGTTTCTGGAAGAAGAAGGGATTCTTTCTGTCCTCGACGAACTTTGCGAGCGCGAAGACGGCGATCGCAGGACCGGTGATCAGGAGCATCCCCGAGGCCCACTTGACGTCATGCCACCGCTTGGCCGGACTCTGCTTCCAGGCTTTGCCGGTCAGACTCGCATAGGCTGGGGCAGGCCAGCTTCGGGCGGCGATTGCCGCGCCGGTGCTGAGAACGGCCATGCCGAATCCCATCTCAGCGGCGTGCTTCCAATTCCAGCCGGCACCGCCGGCCCATCCCGCGGTCGCCAGCACGGTTGTACTCACCGCCCCGCCGACCAGGATCCGGGAGAATGCCCGCTCCCATGTGGCCGACTCCATGGCCTCGGCCAAGCCGGTGAGCGCGGGTCCGCCCCGGCGCAGTAACGCCGGCAGCGCGCCGTGCGCACCGGCCATCAACCCGCCGGCGAGCGCTCCGTGCACCGTACCCCGAAGCAACCCCGCCGCATCGATGGTGCCGGTGGTGAACAACTGATCGATCGCGCTCAGCCCGCCGGAGTACATCGCGCCCAGCGCGGCCTGACGGATGATCAGCAAGGTGATCCGCAGTGCCAGGCCCTCCGTTCGGAGCAGCCTTTTCACCGCGGCGTCGAGTAATGGGCCGAGGCGGGGGGCCAGTAGCTTCGCGAGGAGCATCAGTGCCAGCACGAACGCGGCGGATGCCACGAATCGCCATCTGGCCTTGACGATCGCGTCATAGGCGATCTGGCCGCAGTAGGCGAGATGCTCGCACCGCCGCCGGAGGTCCGCCAACTGCCCCTTCTCGCCGTGGACCATCAGCGCGGCCCGTCCGAACGCGGCCGTTGCCGGCCCGGCCCCGGCCCCGGTCGCCCGCCTGGCCTGCCCGGCGATCTGCTCCTGAACATCGCCGAGCACGCGTCCCAGCGCCGTCGCGGCATCCCGCAGTCGCGCCACACCGTCGAGATCGCCATCCGGCCACGCGGCCCCGACTCCTACGGACTCGAGGAACCAGAGCGCCCGGCTCACGAGGTCAGGCGGTGGCGTGGTCGTCGGTAGGCCGTGCGGGCCCAGCTTGGGTTTGTACTCCTCCGGATCCGTCAGCCATCCCGGGTACGGCTGCGCGCGCGGGATCCCGGTGTTCGCCCCCTCGGCTGTGGCGTATGTGCCCCCGGTGACGACCAGCCCGGCTGCCATCCCGCGTAGCAGGTTCACCGCCACGACCAGGTCTTTCAGCAGGTCGTCACGTATTCCGGCCAACCCCGGCAGGCCCGCCTCGGGATCGCCCTCGAACAGCGCCCGGCCCAGATCGTCCTGACCGAAGGGCCGTTCATCCATCGCCAGGCAGAACGCGTCCACGCCCAGGGCCGCATCATCAGCGGCCTCCCAGACGCCTCTCCCCGCGCTGACCCAGATCTCCGGGTTGAATTGCAATACCCGTGCGGGGGTCAGATCGTTGGGGGAGATGTCTCCTCGACTCCATGATCTATAGCAAACGTTTGCGAAACTCTAACGGATCATCTACGCCGATGGAATATGTGGCCGCTTTTGGCAGTCCTGGCAGAAAGATCAGCGGAGGAGGCGTCGCCAGTGGCGTTCCCGGCGGCTACCGGATCTGGGCTCCGCGGCGTCATCGGCGACCTTACAGCGGCCTGAGCAGGTCATGGGCCGCGAACCAGAGTGTGTAGGGGTTCGCCAGGTCCGGGTAAGACGCCATCATCCGGTCGATGAGCTCGGCAGGGGCGGAGCTACGTTGCAGCGCCGCCTCGAAATCGGCGAGGTAGCGGCGGCACTCGCCGAGCTGGCGGCGGGCGTCGTCGTCGACGGCCGAGGGGTTGCGGTGGCCGGCGATCACGGTGTCGGCTTCCAGCGCCGCCACGTCATCCAGCGCCCGCATCCAGCTGGCACAGCCGCCACCAGCTCCGCGACCTGATCAACCCGCCGTAGGCGGCAGCCGGGACTCTCACCGCCACCCGTCCGGTCGAGGGCGTCGAGCGCGACATCTCACCTTCGACGACCACAAGACGCTCCGCGTCGGTGGCGAGCGCATCGAGCTGGCCTGGCACGGCACCAACCACACCCCGGACAACATCTACATTCGCCTGCCCGGCCACGACATGCTCATGCTCGTCGACGTCGCCCTGCCCGGCTGGGTGCCGTTCTACGGCTTCAACCTGAACGAGGACGTCCCCGGATCCATCGCCGCGCGGGCCAAGGCTCTGTCCTACCCGTGGAAGCACTACATCGGCGGCCACATGGGCCGGCTCGGCACCCGCGACGACATGGCCGTGCACCAGCAGTACGTCACGGACATCGTCGCCGGCGTCCGCACCGCCCTGGCAACGGTCGACCCGGCACCGTACTTCACGAAGTACGGCAACAACACCTGGGCCGGAGTCAGGACCTACCTCGACGCCGCGGCCGACCACGCCGCAGCACCGGTCATCAAGAAGTACACCGGCGTCCTCGCCGCCGGCGACGTCTTCACCGCCAGCACCGCGTTCATCATCCTCGAATCAATCCGCCTGGACCTCGGCTATGGCTCCCAGATCCACCCCTGACCTCGGAGGGTCCTTCGTCCTCGGCGCACAGCGCGTGCGCCGGGTCGGGTACGGCGCGATGCGACTCGCCGGCGACGGAGTCTTCGGACCACCACGAGATCGCGACGAAGCGGTCCACATCCTGCGCGCCGCTGCCGCAGCCAGATGACGGTGCTGGGCCAGGGACTTGCCGTGATGAGATAGAGATCATCATCTGTGATGATCCGCGCATGAAACGCATGAGCGTCGTGCTCGTGGTGGCCGGTCTGCTGAGCGTCGCGATTCCCGGCGGCGCCGTGCACGCGACTTCCGAATCGAAGTCTCTCGACTCCGTCGTCAAAGCGATCAAGAAGCAGTTCGCGACGAAGAGCAGTGTGCGCTTCTCCGTCAAGCGACGCGGCGGGCCCCCGGCCACCTGGGACATCAAGGCGTCCGGTGCGTACCGCTTCAGGGCTTCAGGCGTGTACGCCGCCGACACCACGACGATCTCCCAGGAGGTAGGGGGGACAGGCCGTTCCCGGGAAATCAGCATCGGCCGGGAGTTCTACTCACAGGCCTACGTGCGTTCCAAGGACGGCAAGTACGTCTGGAAGTCGCCGTCGACAGTGGGGAAATGGACCTACGGGCGGAATTTCCCCGGGGTCATTTGGGGAGAGGACCTGATCAACGGGATCAACCCGGGCTTCCTCAAACAGGTCGCCTCTCACGATGCGACCAGCGCCGATGGCGGAACTTTCGAGGGAGTGAAGACGACCCTCCACAGCGGCACGGTGACGGTTCCCGCGCTGGGCGAGAGGCAGGCAGGGATAACCTTCGGGACCGCAAAGGAGGATGGTGTATGGAGCGGGCCGATCATCTGGAAACTCTGGGTGGGCCCGGACAACCTGCCGCGACGTTTCCACGCCATCATGAGGTTCGCCCCGTCGGAGGGCGGTGACGCCGAGACCATGACGATGAACATCATTTACCGAGGATGGGGGAAACCCGTCAAGATTACGGCTCCGCCCAAGCACCTCATCACCGACGACTGGTGATCGACGAGCTGCCGAACAACACCCTCGTCTTGGTTGGGACGTTCTCCTGCTTGGCGCGCCGGCTCTAGGCCCTCTTTGGGATCAACGCGCGCTCTGCGCAGAGTCGTTGTGGGCGCGTATCGCGATGGTGCTGACGGTGCCGTTGCCTCAGGCAGTGGTGTTCATCATCGTCCGCCCGTCCAGGGACGCCACCGTGAACTCCGGCACGAAGCGTGTGGTGAACAGCCCTGCCATCCCGCTTCGCAGCATATCTACTTCACTCGCGACGAAATCCCAGTCATCGAGGAGGCGTACCTGAACCCACGCGAGGTCATCGTACCCATCGTCCGTTTCGTAGTATCTCGCGTAGCAGACTGAGAGTGCGTTCCGCGAGCTGATGTCCCTTTCGTCGGTGGGGTTGGGATAGGTCGGCCGGTCGAAGGCTCGCCGCTCGGGCTATGGGCGAGGCTGGGTGAACAATCCCGGCTCGGTCTCGACGAGGATGCCGCGGTCGGCCAGGCGTTTGAGCTTGGCGCGGACGTTCTGGATGTTGTTCTGGCTGAGGGGCAGGTCCATGGCCAGGGCCAGGTCACGGGCGCGCAGGGAGCCACCGGCCTCGCCGAAGACGGCGAGAATCTGCTGGTAGGCGGGATGATCGGGGACAACCGGCGGCGGGTCGGCCGGCGCAGAATCTTCGTCGGCGAGGGAGATGAGAGTCTTGCGGCTGATCCGCAGGTGCTCAACCTGCTCGCTGAGTTCGCCCAGACGCGCGGTGAGAGTGTCGATCTCCGCCTGGATCTGCTCGATCTGGCAGGTCAGGGAGTGCTCGCGGGCGTCGATCCGGTCCAGGAGCCAGGCGCCGGGGTCGGACTGGCGCACGTCGGGCCCGGTCATGTCCACCGCCATGACGGGGCCGTACCACGGGTCAGACGGCGGGACATCACATCCGTCATCGCCCAATACACCCGTGATTCGGAACTGGCCGGAAGGTGCTCGTAGTTGCGGACCAGACGGCGGTGGAACATCAAAATGCCGTACGTCTGCTCGACGACCCATCTCTTGGGCTGGGGGATGAATCCCTTGCCGGCGGGGCTACGTTCGACGATCTCCACGTCGATCCCCAGGTCGGCGCCATGCGCGACGACCGTGTTCTTGAACCCCTGGTCGACCAGCGCCTTGGTCACGGTTCCCTGCGTGCTGGCGGCGACCCGGTCCAGCAGGGCGATCCCGGCGGTGTTCTCGTGGACCGAGGCGGCCAGCATGACCACGGCGATGACCAGGCCCAGCACGTCTACCGCCAGGCCGCGTTTCCTGCCCGGCACGCGCTTGGCGGCGTCTTTTCCGGTGGTGGAGGCGGGGACCCCGGCCGCGACGTGGACGCTCTGGGTGTCCAGCACGACCAGGCTCGGGTCGGCTAATCGCTTCTTCTTCTCGCGCAGATGCCAGCGCAGCAGGTCGTGGATGGTCTTGTCGGTGCCGTCGTCACGCCACTTGCCGAAGTAGTAGTACGTCGCGCTCTTGGGCGGCAGGTCGTGCGGGAGATAGTCCCATTGGACGCCGGTCCGTCCCTGGTAGCGGATGGCGTTGACGATCTGGCGTAACTCGTAGTTGCCCTCGTGGCCGCTGACGGACGGATGGGCGGCCTTCCACGCGGTGAGTACCGGTTCGATCACCGCCCACTGCGCGTCGGATAAGTCACTGGGGTACGGCTTGCGCTCAGTCACTCGACCATCACAGCACGACCGGACCCGCCGACCGGCGG
Organism: Nonomuraea sp. NPDC026600; assembly: GCF_040638335.1. Lineage (NCBI taxonomy): Bacteria > Bacillati > Actinomycetota > Actinomycetes > Streptosporangiales > Streptosporangiaceae > Nonomuraea > Nonomuraea sp. NPDC026600. The sequence goes on along the minus strand of NZ_JBEZYD010000010.1, from coordinate 198,883 downwards.
TAACGCTACAAATCCATACGATCACACTACGACATCACGGGCATAGGCTCGCGAACCGCACTCTGAGAGCAGGAACTCACGGTCATCGTTGATGAGCCCGTATTCAGTTGCCATCCGGAACCAGCTCGCATTGACCTTGCCAGGCATGTCCGTGTCATCGACATCGGCTGTCTCGTCCGGGCGGGAATCGTACCGGCCGTGCTCAGAGCCAACACTCGCAGGTCCGTATCCCGGTGGCAGCGGAGGCAACTGGACTTCCTCTTGGTTCCTCCGCTTGATGAAGGGGCCTTATGGTGCGATCTCATGAGACGAGGTCTGTGGATCCCCCTGACGGCTGTGTTCGCGCTGATTGCCGCGGTGTTCGTCTTGGTCATGATGCCCGTGTGGCGGGACAACGCCCGCCTCGAAGCCTTGTACGAGCGTGTCCTCGCCTATCCTCTTCCGCCACGTACCGGAGACGTCTTCCCGATGGATCGTGACGTGACCTTCGGGAAGAACCTGGCCAAGGGGAGCGGAGCCTACTGCGACTATCGCGTAAGGATCACGCTGCAGACTGCGCTGACGCCGCAGGAGATCCATCGCCACTATGGCAGCGCATCGATCACGGGCGCCGAGGAAAAGGCGATGATCTCCCTGTTCTTCGAAGACGAGGGACCTGCCGGCGGACGCCGAGTCATTGTCGAGGTGTACGACTCCCATGACTGGGACTGGGACTGGCGCTGCATGTAGAGCGAAGCGGATCGATGGCCTCGCATATAGAGCCGGATGGATTCCTACGCCATCAGGCGTCTCCTGGTTCGTGCCGGTCGGCCGGAAGGAGGACCTCAACGACGGACAAGGGCGCTCATGGGGTGGGCGTACGAGATCGCGTGTGGCTTAGGGGCCGTTCTTGCGCGTGGCTCGCCACTCGGGCCGCGGCCATTTGAGCCCACGGATGGCACCACGGCCCTACGGCGAGGCAAGCCCCTCAAGCTGCCGGACGACCTGCTCTACCGGAGCGGACGTGTCGATCTCCATGGTCGCGGTAGTTCGCAGCAGCGGCTCGACAACGCGAAGGTTCTCCAGGATGGCTTCTCGTTCCTCCGGCCGCTTGCCATAGGGATTGTCGGTCCGCGCCATGACCCGGGCCAACATCACCTCAGCGGGCGCGCTCAGCAGCACGATGTGGTCGAACCGCTGGTAGAACTTCCCCTGATTGCTCATACAGCCGGCCACGAACAAGCCGTCCTTCTTGTGCCCGGTGAGCAGGTCAGTCACGGCCTCCTCGCGCCATACCCAGTCCGACGACCCATCTGGCAGCGTGATCTCGTGGCTCCACCGGCCGTAGTCCGTATCCACAATCCGGTGCCCCCGTGAGCCCAGGATTCGAAGAACAGTCGATTTGCCAGTCCCCGACATTCCCGTGATCAACACCTTGGGCATGGCATTACCCTAAGCGAGGTCGACCGCCGTGCCTCGCCGCAGGCCGGTAGGTGGCCAGGACGATCAGGCATGGGGTGGGGCGGTAGCCCATCGCCGAGCCGAGCCGGTACGGCACAGCGTCGCGGCGACTGGTCGGTCATCGCCTTGGTGGTGATGGTGTCGGTCCCGCCTTGAAGCAGCGGCCCGGTGACCGGACGCCGTCCGGTGCTGTTGACGTCCACGCTGTGCGGGCGGTGCCGGTGCCGCACCGTGACTCCGGCCTGATCAATCAAGGGGCTGGTGTCAACAGGGCGTATCGACATTTTCCAGAACGAGTTAAATCGTCTGCTTCCCCAGAGTATCGCCGAGGGTGCTGGGTATCCACCTGCCGTTAACGTGGATTAGGGCGACGAATTAGTGGGCCATGACCTGCCCCAGAAAGCCCGCCCTGCCGACGACACGACGGAGGACGAACTCGTGACCGTTACGCCGACTTTGCAGGCACCGCCATTCCCCGGCATCATCAAGAAACCGCAGCAGGGCGAAGCCGTAAAGAAATGGCAGCAGCGGATGCAGGACCGCGGCTGGCACATCAAAGTAGACGGGATCTATGGAACGGAGAGCGAGCGCCTCTGCAAGAACTTCCAGACCGAGAAGAACCTGCAGGTCACCGGCATCGTCGACGAGACGACGTGGAACAAGACGTGGACGGCCCCGAGCGCGGTGGCTCCGCCGTACCCCGGTCACGACCTCAAGCAGCCGCCGATCATGAACGGCGCTGAAGTGCGGCTGTGGCAGGAAGAGATAAACATGCGCGGCTGGCCCATCACGGTCGACGGGAGTTACGGGCCACAAAGCGAAGAAATCTGCCGCCAATTCCAGAAAGAGCATGCTCTCATGGTCGACGGTATCGTCGGGCGGAACACCTGGACCAATACCTGGGTAGAGACGATCTGAACCCGCCTTCCGCGAGTCAGAGCGAAAATCGTACTTTCGCTTAGTTCAGATCTCGTCCTGCCAGAGCGGCCCCTCACCGGTGAAACACGGTGAGGGGCCGCTCTCGTCGATACCCTCCGCAGCCTCTTCAGGAGGCGTCCGCCAGTGCGGGCTGCGTCGCTTTCGCGTGGTCGGGCTCCGGCTTGGCGGGAAATCCCTTCACGATGAGCAGGATCCCCAGGGCGACCTCGAAAAGACCGCCGGGGATCGACGTCGTCAGGGCGATCTTGTAGCCGAGGAGTTCGGCGATCGTGCCGGCCATGAAGAGCGCGTACCCGACCAGCCCCCACACCGCCAGGAACGCGGGCACCAGCCGCTCGCGCAGCATCGCGCGGCAGAACACCACCATGGCGGCGCAGACCGCGAGCATCCCGAGGTGGAAGGCGTAGTAGTTCCCCTGCTCGGCGACCCGCGCCAGTGCGGGGAAGACCGAGGCGCGGCCGCCGGCCGCGTACTCCTGGGCGAGCGGTATCAGCAGTAGCAGGAAGAGGACCCCGACGGCCAGCACCACCACCTCGATCGTCCTGATCGTCAGGTACGCGGTGGCGGCGAACGGGCGGCGCGTCCTCAGCAGGTTGAAGATCAATAAGCCGTTGGCGATGTCGAAGACGGAGTTGGCCAGCATCAGCAGGGCTCCCGCCGACAGCGTCGTCTTGGCGGCGAGAACGCCGGACAGCAGGTCGGCGCCGTCCGAGGCGGCGTCGACCAGAGCGCCGCCCGCGAGGTAGACGACGAACGCGAGCAGGTAGCAGGCCCCCACGATCCGGCCGATGGTACGCGCTGACATGGCCTTTCCCTTCTGTCGAAGCTCTGTCGAAGTCCGTCGAAGCTTTCGTACTTAGTACTTTCATACTTAGTACGGGAAGATAACGTACTAAGTATGAAAGTGCTAGAGTCTCGAAGCGAGATGTCAGAGCCAAAGAGCAGGACAGCCGCGCCGCGCGTGCCGCTCACCCGGGAGCGGGTGCTGCGGGCAGCCGTCGCCGTCGCCGACGCGGGCGGGATCGGCTCGCTGACGATCCGCTCGCTCACCCAGGCGCTCGGCGTCAAGCCGATGTCGGTCTACTACCACGTCGCCAACAAGGACGAGATCCTCGACAGCATCGTCGACCTCGTCGCCGGTGAGATCGACCTGCCGTCTCCCGGCGGCGGCTGGCGCGCGGAGATGTGGCGCCGGGCCGATTCGACCCGGCGCGTGCTCAGAGGCCACCCTTGGGCCATCGGCCTGCTCGAGTCGCGAGCCACCCCCGGTCCTTCGACGCTGCGGCACCTCGACGCGACCATCGCCACGCTGCGCGCGGCCGGCTTCTCGGTGCCGCTGACCGCGCACGCGCAGACCCTGCTCGACAGCTACACGTACGGCTTCGCGCTGCAGGAGGCCTCGTTGCCCTTCAAAGGCCCGGGCTCGGCGGCCGAGGTGACCGAGTCCATCATGGAGCAGTTCGCCGACGGCGCTTATCCGCACCTCGTGGAGATGGCGACCGAGCACGTCCTCCGGCCCGGTTACGACTTCGGTGACGAGTTCGAGTTCGGGCTCAACGTGATCCTCGACGCCCTCGCGCGATCACTCCCCGGCGACGGCGGTCAGCCGCCTTCCTGACCGGCCCGCCGTCGACCGGGCCTGGGCGGACAGTGTCGGCGCCCACGCCACCCACGAGGACAGTGTCCTCATCGGTGGTGAGACAACCGTTCTGCCAGGATCCGAGCGCGGGCGAGCTGGACATTGCGCGCCTGCCCTGCGGCGAACCCGGCCAGGAGCCACGGGGCCGTCAGATCGAGCCGGTCGCTCACCCGGGTGCCGGTGCCGTCCGGCTCAAGGTCGAAGCGGTAGGCCAGGCGAATGCGCCCCGGGCTCCGCACCTCGCCGTAGAGGGACAGGTCGTCGGTGTGGAGGGCCACTTTGATCGGGTTGTCGTACGTGAAGATCCGCAGGAATCGGAAACGCTCGACGGCCGTGTACCGGATCACGCCAGGCTCCGAGCGGTCCACATCGCTGACGGCGACCACGAGGGGGGACAGGCCGATGTAGCTCTCCGGAGCCGTGAGGTGCTCGAACACCTTCTCCGGGGCGACGTCCACGTGGAATTCGTGGGTCAGCACGCTGTTCGACACCCGGCCTCCCGTACCTGCGCCGCGTCCACGCAGTGGGCGTCGCGCGGTCCCCGCCGAGCATACGGGTTTCGGTTGCTGAAATGATCAGCGTGGTCTCTGTCATCCCTCTTCTGTATCGCAGGAGCACTCTTGTTCAAGCGTCGTGGTTTGACCTTGTCCGCAGCCCTCGCCGCGCTGTTGGTGTGTGTCGCCGTTCCCGGCGCGGCGGCGGGCGAGCAGCCGGATGACCCGACATATCCGGGGCCGGTCTACAAGACGGTCACGGACAAGAGCGGGTTGCTGTCCTTACAGACCAATGGGCGGCCGGACGGGCGGGACATGGTCTTCCGGATCTCGGGAGCCGTTTACGCCAACATCGAGGGCAACGCCTACGATCCGCAGCTGCGCCATGGCCAGAAACTGTTCAACGTCGAGGGCTACAACATCCGGCGGCTGTATCGGGTGCCCGGCACCACGCAGCTCTACCAGCTCTCCCGCGAGATCGTGTTCTACACCGACCCCGCCGACCCCACGAAGATCCTGCGGGAATGGAAGAACCCGATCGACCTCCGGACCTACCCGGTCGTTCCCATCAACAACGACGCGGTGAACTTCGGCCCGTTCAACGTCACCTCCGCCTATGTCGGCCCGTCTCTGCGGCAGATGTACGACGAGACGGAGTGGACCAGCGACATCCCGGTTCGCACGGACTTCAAGCTCGCGTTGGGCGAGTCGTTCGGCCTGGTGAAGGGCGTCTACGCGGCCCAGGAGATGTTCGACTTCTACGTCGACGCCCGCGAGGTCGAGGCCCGCACGGTCGCGGGCACCGTCCCCAACGGCGCGATGAAGACCAAGATCAGCTGGGCCAGGACGAGCCCGTGGGCGCCGTTCATGTGCCTGCCGGAGACCGACGTCCGCGGGCAGCTCACCTACCACGCCCGTAGCTGGTCGCTGCAGTCCTACCAGGACATCGAGCCGTGGCTGCGTGCGGAGGTCGACGCCTCCTACCCGCTCTTCAACGCCGCTCCCACTGAGCCCGGTCCGAGCGAGAACTCCTGGACCTCCTTCTATAACAAGCAGTTGGGCAAGGGTGCAACCACCTGGGCCGACTGGTGCGCCGCCAATGGAAAGGCCTGAGGCCGAACTTCTCCGACATTCCTCGCATCAGACTGGTCATGAACTCACGCGCCGAGCACAAGAGCAGCCGCAGACTCCGTAGCTGGGCGGGGACCGTCGCCATCGCGACCTCGCTGGCGCCGTTCCTCGTCATGGGCACCGCCACCGCGGACAGCACGGCCGCCGCCCTCGAAAAGACCGGTCAGATCGCGAACGGGTTCGACTGGGCGCCCGTGGTGGAGCGGGCGCTGCACTGCCTCAAGCCGCGGCCGGAGGACACCTGGTATGTCGTGCGCGCCCGCGTCGCCGCTGTGGGCGACCTCACGGGTGACGGAAAGCCCGAGACCGTGGTCGTGTCGTCCTGCCCGAGCCCCACGTCGGGCAACCCGGTGATCTCCTTCGTCTACGACGGCGCCGCCAAGCGCTCGGCTCCTCGCCTGATCGGCGCGTTGGGCAAGAACCGCTACTTCAAATCCCAGACCGTCACCATCCAGAAGGCTCAGGTGCACCTACGCGGCAAGGTGGTCAGCAGTCGGGCCGCCAATTGCTGCCCCGATCTGATCGTCCGCCAGACGTACAAGTGGAACGGCGCGAAGTTCCTCAGGACGTCTGAGAAATCGACCCGCATCTCGTGATCCCCGGCTCCGCGCATGAAATCTCTCAGCGTTCGTTGCACGGAGCGGGATGGCTTTCTCTGGCGTTTTTTTCGAACATTGTTGCGACGGGGCTCGCGGCCGTGACCGCTTGCTCCTGGATCGCATGGGTGCAGACCAAAAAGGCGATTCCCGCCTCCGCGCCTTTCGGGTCTCGCGGTATTTTCACCACCCACCTTGAAACCTTGACGCAACATACGCTTCCGTTCCATAGTGAGCCAGTTACTCCCAAGCGCATCTCGGAGGTCGTACAGAACAAAAAATGTTAGCGCTAACAAAGTAACTTCCTTTCCGTCCCTGCCGTGATGTCGCAGGTCGGCGGGGCATCTCCCGGCATCGCGGCGCCCCCCTGAAAGGCAGTGGTTCAGCATGATTGTTCGGTCCGGATTCCGGCATCTCAAAAAGGCACTGCTGTCCGCGGGTGCGGCCGTCGCGCTCGCCGCCGGCCTGCTGACCGGCATCTCCACGCCCTCGCAGGCCGCGACGTCGCTCGCGTGCGACATCTACGCCGCCGGCGGCACCCCGTGCGTGGCGGCGCACAGCACGACCCGCGCCCTGTATGCCGCCTACAACGGCGCGCTTTACCAGGTGCGCCGTTCCTCGGACAACACCACCCGGGACATCGGCCTCCTGAGCGCGGGCGGATATGCCAACGCCGCCACGCAGGATTCGTTCTGTACCGGTACGACCTGCCTCATCACCATCATTTACGACCAGTCCGGTCGCGGTAACCGCCTCACCCAGGCGCCTCCCGGCGGGTTCTCCGGCCCGGCCGCGGGCGGATATGACAACCTCGCGGTCGCGACCGCGGCGCCGACCATGATCAATGGCCACAAGGCGTACGGCGTCTACGTGGCTCCTGGCACCGGATACCGCAACAACAGCACCAACGGCGTCGCGAAGGGCGACCAGCCCGAGGGGATGTACGCGGTCTTCGACGGCACGCACTACAACGGCGGCTGCTGCTTCGACTACGGCAACGCCGAGACCAACAGCCGGGACAACGGCAACGGCACCATGGAGGCCATCTACTTCGGGAACATCAAGGTCTGGGGCTACGGCACGGGCAACGGCCCCTGGGTCATGGCCGACCTCGAGAACGGCCTGTTCTCCGGAGTGAACGCGGGTTACAACGCCAACGACCCGACCGTGAGTCACCGGTACCTGACCGCCATCATCAAGGGCGAGCCGAACCACTGGGCGATCCGCGCCGGCAACGCGCAGTCGGGCAGCCTGTCGACCTACTACAACGGAGCGCGCCCCAACGTCTCGGGCTACAACCCGATGAAGAAGGAGGGGGCCATCATCCTCGGGATCGGCGGCGACAACAGCAACAGTTCCGCCGGTACCTTCTACGAAGGCGTGATGACCTCCGGCTATCCGTCGGACGCCACCGAGAACGCGGTGCAGGCCGACATCGTCGCCGCCGGATACACGACGTCGAGCGGCGGCGGCACGCCCGGAACGCTCACCCCCGGCTCGTCGATCTCGCTACGCGCGACGACGTCCTGCTGCACGACCCGCTACATCCGTCACCAGAACGACCAAGTCGTCACTTCGGTGATCACCTCGTCCAGCTCGTCTCTCGACAAGAGCGACGCCTCGTGGATCGTCCGCAGCGGTCTGGCCGGCAGCTCGTGCCTGTCGTTCGAGTCGAGGAACTACCCCGGCGACTTCCTGCGGCACCAGAACTACCAGTTGTACCGGCAGCACAACGATGGCAGCTCGCTGTTCGCCGCCGACGCCACCTTCTGCCCGCAGACCGGCAAGAGCGGCCAGGGCACCTCGCTCGCCTCCTACAACTTCCCGAGCCGCTTCATCCGCCACTACAACAACAGCGTCTACATAGCCAGCAACGGCGGCTCGAACGCCTTCGACAGCGCGACCTCGTGGGCCGCCGACGTGAGCTGGTCCGTCGACCAGCCCTGGGCATAGCCGCCGACGACCTGAGCGGAGCCGTCCCCGATCCACGGGGACGGCTCCCCGCCGTTCTCGCGGGTCTTCGTTGGCTGATGATACGGGCCTAACCGTAATGCCGATCCATTGACGAGAGCCTCGCTGTTTCCTAAATTTCGGTCATGACCCTAATAAGACGAATCGTGGTGGCGGGGATCAGCGTCACCACGCTGCTGGGTATGGCGGCCCCCGTCAACGCACTCGCACCCACTCCGGTCGCGTCACCCGCTCCGGCGGGTGGTGGGGCGGGCAAGGTGACCGATCTCGGTGTCCCGCTGCAGGACGTGCTCCTCCTCGGCGGCGTCGTCGCTCCCGGCCCCGACGGCCGTACGGTGCTCTGGGGTGCCTCCTCGGGCACCCCCGCCCACCTCAACGCCGTCGACCCGGCCACCGGCGACGAACGCGGCCGGCTCGACCTGCCGGGCGCTGCCGGGGCCTGGGCGGTGGACGCGACGCCGGACGGCAGCCTCTACGCCGGTACGTACGGCGACGGCCGCCTCTACCGCTGGACCCGCGAGGGCGGCGTCGCCGACCTGGGCCGCCCCCTGCCGTCGGAGAACTTCATCTGGTCAGTGGCGGCCGGCGAGGGCGCGACCGTCTACGGGGGCACGTCACCGGGCGGTCGGCTGTTCGGCTACGACCCGGCCGGCGGCGTCCGCGACTACGGCCGGCTGTCCCCGACGCACGCCTACGTCCGCAGCGTCTCGTACACCAATGGCAAGATCTACGCGGGTACGGAGGGCCCGGCGGCCGTCTTCGAGGTGGACGCCGCCACGGGCGTGGCCGAACGGCTGCCCGACCCGCCAGGGCTCGACCTCGCCGGCAAGTGGGCCTACGACGTCAACGCCGCCGGAGGCTTCCTCTACGTCAGGTTCGGGGGCGCTTTCCCGGGGCCGTTGCACGTCTGGGACATCACCGCTCGCACCTGGACGGACGCCCTCGAGTCGGCCCACGGCCTCGACGTGTCGCCGCCGGACGATCAGGGCCGCGTCTACTTCGTCAAGGCCGGCGAGCTGGTGGGCTACGATCCGCGCACCCGTACGGTGACCGGGACCGGCATGCCGTTCACGGGACGGGTGGCGAACACCCGGGGCATCGGCTGGGCGGAGCTGGGCCTGCCCGACTACCCCGGCAAGAGCCTGGTCGGGCTGCTGTGGCGGGGGCTGATGTTCCGCTACAACCCGCAGACCGGCGCGCGCTCGTTCGTCCAGACCGGCATCCAGGGCGAGCCGATCGACATCACGGCCATCGCCGAGGGCCCGGACGGCCGCGTCTACACCGGCGGCTTCCTCAACGGCGGGTTCGCCGCGCTCGACCCGAAGACGGGGGAGCGGGCGGAGTTCCACACCTTCTCCCAGAGCGAGGCCATGACGACGCACGCCGGCAAGCTGTACGTCGGCGCCTACCCCGAGGCCAGGGTCTACGCCTACGACCCCGCGCTGCCGTGGAACAGCACCGAGTACTCACCCAGCCCGGAGCCGGGGCTGGAGCCCAACCCGGCCAGGCTGTTCGACCTCGCGGCCGACAAGCAGATCAGGCCGCGCGCCCTGGTGTCGGCGGGCCGCTACCTGGTCGCCGGTACGATGCCCGACCTCGGTAACCTCGGCGGAGTGCTGGCGGTGTGGGATCCGCGGAAGGGCGCGCTGAAGTACTCCCAGCGTAATGTGATCAAGGACCAGAGCATCGTGTCGCTGGCCTACCGCGACGGCGTCGTCTACGGCGGCACCTCGATCTACAGCGGTCAGTCGGCCACCCCGCCCACCCAGCCCGAGGCCAAGCTGTTCGCCTGGTCGGTACGGGAAGACCGGCTGCTGTGGGAGATCGTCCCCGCACCGGGCAAGCCGGCCATCCCGGCGCTCACCTTCGACCGCCTCGGGCGGCTGTGGGGCATCGCGGGCGGCGAGGTGTTCAGGGTGAACGTGGCGGCCCGCAAGGTGGTCTCCAGGATCACCCTCTCGTCGAGTACGAGCGCGAGCGGGGCCCTGGTCCTCAACCGGGCGGACGGTCTGCTCTACGGCGCGCACGCGGGGACGGAGGTGTTCGCGCTGAACCCGGTCACCGGGAAGCGGAAGGTACTGCGGCGGGGACCTGTGCACCAGCTCGCGGTGCACAGGTCCGGAGGCGTCTACTTCGCCGAAGGGCCGCGGCTGTTCAAATATCAGCCACAGAGCCGGTAGGTGTAGAAGTTCTCGAAGCGTGACAGGTACATGTGCTCGTCCGGGGCCTTGAGCAGGATAGAGATCGGGCGGGCGATGAGCGTGAGCGTCATCGCCGCCCGGTCGATCCGGTAGGCCTTGCCCTGCACCTTGCCGTACAGCAGGCCGTCGCGGCCCAGTTCGATGTTGGTGTCCACCCAGACCTGGGTGGCGGTGGACCACGGGTAGGTCTGGTGCTGCACGGTGCGCAGGGCCTGCCCCGTGGCCGGATCGAGCTCGAAGAGCGTGTCCGGCGAGAGCCCCCAGAGCTTGCCGTCACCGTCGAAGGTGATCGAGCCGAGCGCCAGATCGCCGGGCACCGGGGTGCTGGTCCACTTGAGGGTGTCGGTGGCGATGTCGTAGGCGAAGGCGTGGGCGGCGTCGCCCTGAGGGGTGCTGATGCCGCCGAACGCCGACGTCGTGCCGTACAGGACGCCGTCGCGATAGGCCAGGCCGATGATGCTCTGGCCGGGGATGAGGTTCCGCCTGATCACCGACTTGCCGGTGGCGGGGTCGAGCAGTCCGAGCGCGCCGCCGACCGCGCCGGCCTTGGGCACCGTGCCGAAGGCGAGCCAGTCGCCGGCCGAGACCATGGCGAACGGCCGGTCCTGCTCCTGGTCGGCGAGGCCCAGCAGCAGCCGGGGTTCGGTGCCGTCGAACTCGTAGATGCGGGCGCCGGGATAGACACCGAGGTAGAGCTTGCCCTTGTGGGTGACGATGCCCTCGCTCTGGCCGACGTTCGGCCAGAACTGTGACGCGCCGGTCGCGGGGTCGTAGGCGGCCAGGCCGCCGGTGAAGAAGCCGCCCGCGTAGACGCGGCCGTCGGGGCCGATCCCCATCGACCTGATGGAGACGGGCTGGCCGGTCAGCGTGGAGTCGAACAACCTGCCCCGGCCGCTCTTGCGGTCGTAGTGCCACATGCGGCCGGTGGAGGAGGTGCCGACGAGCGTGCGGCCCTTCCAGCCCAGTGGCCGGGCGGCGCCGCCGCCGAAGTCGGTGAAGCCGAGCCGGGTGGTCTTCTTGCGCTTGATGTCATAGACGGCGAGTTCCTCGCCCTGGAACAGGTAGACCTGGTGCCCGCGCGCCCCGCCGCCGACGGTGAGGCTGTCGACGTCGTCCTCCACGTCGCGCCACCGGTTCCTGGCCAGGTCGTAGACGCCCATGGGGTTCGTGCCGGTGGAGGTGGTGAAGCGGACCAGCAGGTGACCGGCCACGACGTCGAGGTCGTAGGCGAAGCCGCTGCCCTCGATCGGCGGGTCGATCACCTTGATCAGGGTGCCGTCGGGCTTCAGCACCGCCACCTTCATGCTCGTGGCGCCCATGCCCGCGTAGATCGTGCCGTCCTTGGCGATGGCGAGGTCGCGTATGTACTGCTCGCCGGGCACCGGGCTGCCCAGGTCCGCGATCTTCCCGGTGGCCGTGTCGTAGCGGAAGAGCCGGCCGTTGGGCGAGGTGCCGCCATAGACGGCGGAGCCGTCGGGGCTGGCGGCCACGGTCCACACGAACGTCTCGCCCGGCACGGCGATGCCCAGCTCGCTGACCAGGTCGGTGGCGGGGTCGTAGCGGAAGAGCCGGCCCATGGCCCCGACCGCGCTGTTGTAGCTGCCCACGTAGACGGAGTGATCGGGGGCCACGGTGACGGCCCAGGAGCCGAGCGCGTACGGCAACGGCCGCTCGGCGACCAGGGCGGCGTCCGCCGCGTTCCTGATCCCGAGCATGGCGGGGCCGGACGCGCTGGAGGTGACCGAGTAGACGCGGTCGCCGTCGCGCGCGGTGCCCGCGGTGGTGGCGCCGGTGAGCGGCAGAGTGCCCAGGTTCTGGAAGCCACAGCCTGTCGGTGGTGCGGCGGCAGCGGTTTCGGCCTTGACCGGAGATGTGATGGATAGTGCGATGGCTAACGCAACGGCGAGGATGCGCATGTGGCCCTCCGATGAAAGTATAACGGCCTTGACCGTAATTCCTCGGCGGGCCACCTGGCAAGATGGTGGCCTCAGGGCAGTTGGTCAGGCGTCTCCGTCAGGCCGTAGTAGATGCGCGGGGCGCCGTCCAGGTGGACCTTGACCTTGCCGTCGCGGGCGGTGAGCCGCCGTTCCCTGCCGATGCAGTCGAGCTCCCTGACCGAGTTCCCGGCCGCGGCCACCTTCAGCTCCGTCTTGGTCGGCCAGCCGTCCACCCACGGTTCCGGCGCGGCGAACCACGTGGCGCCCGGCGCGTGGTCGGTGTTGAGCAGGTAGCCGTCCTTCCTGCTCCACAGGATGGAGACGGGTCCGTCCGGCGTGCTGAACAGCAGCCCCTTCAGGTCGGGGTCGGCCGGCTTCAGCCAGCGGACGAACGTGGCCCGGTCCAGCACCTGCGCGGCGGTGGCGTAGGCGAGCATGGACGGCTTGGCGCTGGTGTCGCGGTTCATGAGGCCGTAGTGGTACTCGGGGTTGGCCGGGTCGGCCATCTGCGGTTTGCCGAGGACGCTGTCGTGCAGTTGGTACCAGTTCACGCAGCGCACCCCTTCGGCCATGGCCAGTGCCAGGGTGAGCAGGACGTTCTCCGCGGCCTGCCGGTAGGTGTCGTGCCACCAGCTGTTCGGCTTCGTGCAGGCGTAGGCCTCGGTCATCCACAACTCTTTCTGCCCGTACTCCGCGATCGTCTCGCGGGCCTTGCGCAGGCCGCCGAGGAAGTTCCAGTAGGAGCCGTTGCCGCCTTGCGTCCACTCCTCAGGAGGCGGCGCGTAGTCCGGCGTGAAGTTGCCCCTGCCTGGATGGAAGGCGAAGCCGTCGATGAGGTCCCAGCCGCCGGCGTCGTAGAAGTTCTTGGTCCAGACGTGGTCCATGCCGGCCAGACCGGCGTTGAGCACCTTGGTGGGCGCCCCCGCGGCGGTGAGCCGGTCACGTACCGGGCGTAGGCCGTCCCGCACGTAGGCGGCGGCGGTCTCGCCGCTCATCCACGGCTTGTTCACCTCGTTGGCGACCTCGAAGTAGCCGGCACCTGAGCCGATCGCCTTCTGCGTGTTCGTGTCGGCCCAGGCGGCGACCTGGGCGGCGGTTCCGCCCAGGGGGATCCCGGCGAGCTCGATGTTGTGCCGGATCCCCGCCGCGTCGAGGGTGGCGGGCGGCAGGCCCGGCCCGCCGTCGTAGGAGATGCGGACGCGCTGGATGCCCAGGCGTTTCATCAGTCCCACGACGGCGGCGGCGTCGGGCTTGAGCAGCCAGGGGTAGTTGGCGATGCCGAACATGCTGTCGGCCCCTGCCTGATAGGTATGCGGCGGCAGGACGGTGAGGTTGGTGCGGGCGAACGCGCTGTCGGTGCCCGCGGTGGCCTTCACCTCGGTGAACACGATCCCGCGGGGTGGCGAGGTGACGGTGAAGGTCTGTGTCCACGCGGCTCCCGCCGCGACCGTGCCGGTCACGCTGCCCTTGGCCAGCGTCCTGCCGTCGAAGTCGCGCGCCCACCACGACAGCTTCACGCTGCGGGCGGCGCTTCCCCCGTTGGCCACCTCCGCGTGCAGGGCCATGGTTTGGCCGCCGGCGTCCCAGAGGGAGAAGGGCTGGTCGGTCCAGACCTCCACACCGAGGGGCAGGCCCGCGCCCATGGTGCCGCCCGCGGCCGGGCGCATCGAGCCGAGCACCAGGTCGGCCTCCGTCACGGCCGCGCTCGCGGTCCCGGTGCCCGGCGCGTGGATCCAGGTGGCGTTGGTCCAGGCAGGGGTGGTGGTGGCCAGCCGGAAGTAGGCGCGGGTGTCGGCCCAGGTCTCCTGGTAGACGACCCCGGCATTGCTCTCGTACGGCACCCCGCCCCCGGCATCGCGGTTCCATGTCGTCAACGCGGCGAAGGACTCGGGCGCCGAGGGCGCGATGACGGCGCGGCCGAGCATGAAACCGGCCGGGATCAGCGTGGTCGAGCCGCCGACCTCCCAACGGAGCTTCGCGCGGTGCGGCGCGACGTGGAAGACGCCGCGGACGGTGATTCCCCCGGCCGCGGCGGGGAGCGTGTAGTCGACCTGGATGGCCTGCGTGCCGTCCTGGAGCGTGACGAGCGACGGCGTTCCGCCGGTGGTGCGCTGGATGCCGGTGACGGAGTCCTTGGTCATGAACCCGGTGAGCCTGACCCGTTCGACGCCGCCGCCGTCGCGGACGGTGATGCCGCCGTCGGTACCGGCGGTCAGCGTGATGCCGTCAGCGGAGATCGAAGGGGTGTCGGCCTTGGCGGGGGCCGTGGGAAGCAACGCTCCCGCGAGCCCGGCGGCTACGGCTCCGCCGAGGAAGCGGCGTCGGGGGATGTCAGACATGAAGATCTCTTCCCTGTCGACCTAATGCGGATTAGGGAGATGTGTACTCCGGCCGGAACGAGAGTGTCAAGGGTGATTTGTGCGCATCACGTAATCTGGTGGTAACGCCTTGACACCGTCTCCTAATGCGGATTAGATGCCACCTAATCCGCATTAGGCCAGAGGAGTAGCCATGGATGTATCAGCCTCCAGAAGGTGGATGGCGGGGGCGCTCGTGCTCGCCGCCGCGACGGCGGGCTGCTCGTCCGGCTCGTCGGGTGAGGACTCGGGCAAGACCGCCATCACCGTGGCGGGCATGCCGCCCACCACCGCCGCCAAGACCCGTAAGCAGTTCCTCGACGCGGTTGCCGCGTTCGAGAAGGCCAACCCCACCATCAAGATCAAGCCGACCGACACGCAGTGGGACGCCAGGACGTTCGCGACCAGGCTGGCCGGCGGCAACGCGGAGACGGTGCTGACCGTGCCGCTCACCGAGCCGCCCGGGCTCATCGCCCGGCGCCAGGTCGCCGACCTCAGTGCCGAGATCAAGAGCCTGCCGCATGCGGGAGACTTCGACCCGCGCGCGCTGGCCCCGGCGACCGGCGCGGACGGCAAGGTCTACGGCCTGCCCGTCACCGAGTACGCGCTGGGCCTGGTCTACAACCGCGCCCTGTTCACCAAGGCG
Source organism: Nonomuraea sp. NPDC026600 (assembly GCF_040638335.1). NCBI lineage: Bacteria > Bacillati > Actinomycetota > Actinomycetes > Streptosporangiales > Streptosporangiaceae > Nonomuraea > Nonomuraea sp. NPDC026600. Next base: position 183,532 of record NZ_JBEZYD010000010.1, on the reverse strand, counting down.
GGGCTCGACCCGGACCGGCCACCGGCCACGTGGGACGAGGTCAGGGCGGCGGCCAAGAAGATCGCCGGGACGGGTGCGACCGGATACACGCAGATGACGGTCAAGAACACCGGCGGCTGGATCCTGACCGCGATGACCTACTCCTTCGGCGGGCGGATGGAGAAGCAGGAGGGCGACAAGTACGTGTCCTCTCTCCTGGACGGCCCGGCGGAGGCGGCGCTGCGGCACCTGTCCGCGATGCGGTGGCAGGACGACTCCATGGGCGCCAACCAACTGCGCACCCAGCAGGACGCGGAGCGCGACTTCGCGGCCGGCAAGATCGGCATGCTGATCGGCACCGTGAACAGCTACAACCGCTACACCACCCTCTACTCCGGCAAGCCGGACGACTTCGGCATCGCGGCGCTGCCGCAGCAGGGCGCGGGCAAGGCGACGCTGCTGGGCGGCCTGGTGGCGGCCGTCAACGCCAAAGCCACAGCCGCGCAGCGAGCCGCCGCGGTGAAGTGGATCGACTTCTACTACCTCAAGCCCAACTACGACCCGGCGGCCGCCGAGCAACTGGCCGTGGCCAACGCGGCGGACAAGCTGGCCGTCGCCCTGCCCACGCTGCCGTTCTACGGCACGTCGGTGGCGGGCCCGGTGAACGCCGCGATCGCCAAGCACGCCAACATCCCGGTGTCGAACTTCGCTCCCTACGTGAAGGACACCGACAAGCTGGAGTACGTCGTCGAGCCCCCGGTCGCCGCCCAGGACCTGTACGGCGCGCTCGACACCGCCGTGCAGGCCGTGCTGACCCGCAAGGACGCCGACCCGCGCGACGAGCTGACCAAGGCGGCGGCGCGAGTCGCGCCGCTGCTCGAGAAAGCACAGTGACCCGGGGTAAAGGCGTCGCGGCCGCGCTGTTCCTCATCCCGACGGTGCTGGTCTTCGGCCTGTTCTCGTGGTGGCCGATCATCCGTAGCGTGGTGCTCGGCTTCCAGCGGACCAACCTGGTCGAGGCGGCGACGTTCGCGGGCCTGGACAACTTCCGCACCCTGCTCGCCGACCCCCTGCTGGGCATGGCGGTGCGCAACACGCTGCTGTTCACCGGCCTGGCCCTGCTGATCGGCTTCCCGCTGCCGATCTTCCTGGCGGTGCTGATGTCGGAGCTGCGGCGCGGCTCCGGGTTGCTGCGGGTGCTGGTGTACCTGCCGGTGGTGGTGCCGCCGGTGGTGGCCGTGCTGATGTGGAAGTGGTTCTACGACCCGGACTCCGGCCTGTTCAACCAGTTGCTCGGGCTGGCCGGGCTGGGACCGTACCCCTGGTTGCAGTCCACGGGCATGGCGATGCCGAGCCTGGTCCTGGAGGCGACCTGGGCGGGCGCCGGCGGCGCGGTGCTCATCTACCTGGCCGCGCTGTCCGGTGTGCCCACCGAGCTGTACGAGGCGGCCGAGCTGGACGGGGCGTCGGTGTGGCGCAGGTTGTGGCACGTGACGCTGCCGCAACTGCGGCCCATCCTGCTGATCATGCTGCTGCTCCAGGTGATCAGCACCTTCCAGGTGTTCACCGAGCCGTTCGTGCTGACCGACGGCGGGCCGGAGGACTCGACGGTCACGGTGCTGCTGTTGATCTACAGGTACGCCTTCGTCAACGGCGACTACGGCACGGCGGCGGCGTTGAGCGTGAGCCTGGCCGTGGTGCTGGCGGTGCTGTCCGCCGTCTACCTGCGAATGACCAGAACCTGGGGGACGAAGTGAGGGGAGTGATCTCCGACACCGAAAGGCGTGGGCGCGGGATGCGCCTCGGACTGGGCACCACCCAGGTGCTCCTGATCGTGGCCCTGGTCCTGGAGGGCGCCGGGCCGATCTACTGGATCTTCAAGGGCGCGATCTCCTCCACCCAGGAGTCGCTGCGCCGGCCGCTGGCCCTGTGGCCGGCGGACGTGCGATGGTCGAACCTGTCGGAGGCGTGGACGACCCTGGAGGTCGGCCACTACCTGACGAACACTGTCATACTCGTCGGCGGCTCCTGGTTCACGCAGTTGTTCGTCGCGACGACAGGCGCCTACGCGCTGTCGGTCCTGCGGCCCTCCTACGGCAAGTACGTCTACGGCGCGGTCCTGGCGACGTTGTTCCTGCCTGGCACGGTCTCGATGGTCTCGCTGTACCTGACCGTCCTGGATCTGTCCATCGCCAACACCCCGCTGTCGGTGTGGTTGCCCGCTGGCGCGCACGCCTTCAACGTCCTGCTGGTCAAGCAGTTCTTCGACGGTATCCCCAAGGAGCTGTTCGAGGCGGCGCGCCTCGACGGCGCCGGGCCGTGGCGGATCTTCACCCGGCTGGTGCTGCCTATGTCGCGTCCGATCCTGGCCGTGGTATCACTGCTGGCTGTCATGAACGCGTGGAAGGACTTCCTCTGGCCCATGATCGCCCTCACCGACACCGAGAGCCAGCCGCTGGCGGTGGCCCTGCCCCGGCTGGCGGACACCTCGGACCAGGCCCTGCTCATCGCCGGGATGCTGATCGCGATCATCCCGCCCGTCGTGGTGTTCCTGCTGTTCCAGCGGCAGATCATCCGGGGCATCGCCTTCACGGGGCTGAAGGGATGAGGGTCCTGGTCACCGGTGCGGCCGGCCGCCTCGGCTCCGCCGTACTGACAGAACTCGCATCGCGGGACATCGCCGTGACCGCGCTCGTCGCGGAGGATCCCGGCCCGCTGCCGGCGGAGCGGGTCGTCGTGGGCGACGCCCGTGACCCGGCCGCCGTCCGCTCGGCCCTCGAAGGGGCCGACGCCGTCGTGCACACGGCGGCGCTCGCCTCGCCCGAGATGGGGGCGCCCGAGGTGGTGTTCTCGGCCAACACGCTGGCGACGTTCGTCGTGCTGAACGAGGCGGGAGAGCAAGGGGTACGGCGGGCCGTGATCGCCAGCAGCCTGTCGATCACCGGTCTGCCCTTCGCCAGGTCGCGCCCGAGCCCGCCGTACCTGCCGCTGGACGAGCGGGTGCCGTTGCAGATCGAGGATCCGTACGCGCTGTCCAAGCAGGTGGACGAGGCCACGGCGGCGATGATGCACCGGCGGCACGGCATGACCGTCGTCGCGCTGCGCTTTCCCTTCCTCGGCGACCAGGCCAGGCTCGCCGCGCGCGCGGAGCAGCTGGCCAGGGATCCCGTGGCCGGGGCATCGGAGGTGTGGAGCTACCTCGACCTGCGCGACGCCGCGCGTGCCTGCCTGCTCGGGCTGACGGCTCCGCTGTACGGCGCGCCGGTCGTCTTCGTCGCCGCGCCCGAGACGCTCGTGACGACTCCCACCGAGGAGTTGCTCGCGACACACCACCCCGGCGTGCCGTGCCGCACGGCGTTGCCCGGCAGGACGGTGGCCATCGATCTCGAACCGGCCAGGCGGCTGCTCGGGTTCACCGCCTCGCATCCGTTTCCAGAGGAGCGACAATCATGATCATGCCGGAGACGCAGGCGCCGTGGCAGGCCAGGGACGGGCTGCGCATCACCGGTGTGCGCACGATCGTCACCGCCCCGGGCGGGGTCCCGCTCGTCGTCGTGCGGGTCGACACCTCGGAGCCCGGTCTGTACGGCCTGGGCTGCGCCACCTTCACCCAGCGTTTCCACGCCGTGGTCGCCGCGATCGAGCAGCACGTCGCGCCCATGGTCATCGGCCGGCATCCGGCCGATATCGAGGACATCGGCCGGATGCTGCACTACTCCTCGTACTGGCGGGGCGGGCCGGTGCACAACAACGCGCTGTCCGGCATCGACCAGGCGTTGTGGGACATCGCGGGCAAACGTTTCGGCGTGCCGGTGTACGAGCTGCTGGGCGGGCGGGTCAGGGCGGCAGCCGCCGTCTACACCGGGGCTCGCGGTGGCGAGATCGAGGAGTCGATCGAGCGGGCCGCCGCGCTCGCCGAGCAGGGCTACCGCTACGTGCGGCTGCAGGCGGGCGGGCCGGGGCTCGGCACGTACGGCGGCGTCGGCACGCCCGGCGGATATCCGGGCAGCCCCTATCCCGACGGCTGGGACGTCGGCCACTACCTGCGGACCACGCCGAGGTTGTTCGAGCGCGCCCGCGAGGTCCTCGGTGCGGAGCTCGGCCTGCTGCACGACGCGCACAACCGGCTCACGCCGAAGGAGGCAGTGGTGCTCGCGCGGTCGCTGGAGCCGTACCGGCTGTTCTTCCTGGAGGATCCGCTCGCGCCCGAGCACTTCGACCGGCTGCCCGAGGTGCGGGCGGCGGCGCCGATGCCGATCGCCTCCGGCGAGCTGGTCTCCTCGGTGACCGACGCGGCGCGTCTCATCACCTCCGGTGGCGTCGACTACCTGCGCCTGCACGTCTCGGCCGTCGGCGGGCTGACGCCCGTGCGCAAGCTCGCCGCGTTGTGCGAGCTGACCGGGGTGCGGACGGCCTGGCACGGGCCGCCGGACGTGTCGCCGGTGGGCGCCGCGGCCAACGTCACGCTCGACGTCACCAGCCCCGCGTTCGGGATCCAGGAGGCGCACGTCTACCCGGAGACCGTGCACGAGGTGTTCCCGGGAACGCTGCGGACGGTCAACGGCTACATCACCCCCTCCGACCGGCCCGGCTGGGGTATCGACCTCGATGAGGGCGCCGCCAGGCGGTACCAGCCGGAGACGCACCTGCACGAGCGGTGGGCCGCGCGGGTACGCAGGCCGGACGGCGGGATCGAGGCTCCGTGATCGACTATTTCTATGGGGGTATGTCATGAGATCGAGCGGTCGCCCTCGTCAGGCGGACATCGCTCGGCTGGCCGGCGTCTCGCAGCCGACCGTGTCGCTGATCCTCGGTGGCGGCGCCGCCGCCCTGGGCATCGCCGAGGAGACCCAGCGCAAGGTCATGGAGGCCGCCGAGCAACTCGGGTACATGCCCGACCCGATCGCCACCCGCCTGGCGGCCGGGCAGAACAATCTGCTCGGTCTCTACACCTTCACCTCGACCTTCCCCACCGAGATGTCCCACGCCTACTACCCGTTCCTGGTGGGCATCGAGGAGGAGTCGGCGGTGCAGGGCTACGACCTGCTGATGTTCATCGCCTCCAGCGTCACGGGCGAGCGCCCGCACGCCCAGGTGCTCAACCGGGTACGGCTGGCCGACGGCTGCCTGTTCCTGGGCAGGCACCTGCCCGTGCCGGAGATGGATCGCCTGCTGGCCACCGATCTGCCCGTCGTCTACATAGGGCGGCACGACGAATTCGGCGACCGCCTGCCCTACGTCGGCGCCGACTACGTCTCCGCCGGCGCCACCGTGGTGCGGCACCTGGCGGGGCTCGGCCATGAGCGCATCCTGTACGTGCGCGAAGCCGACGAGGCGATCACCTCCGTCGACAGGGAGGCGGGCTTCCGGCGCGGCATGGACGAATGCGGGCTGGCGGCCGAGGTGGTGCGCACCGACGGCACCGACCTGACCCCCGACCGGCTGCGCGCCTGGCGCGAGCAGGGTGTCACCGCGATGGTCACCGAGGCCACCGACACCGACGCCGCCCACCGCGCCCTCCTGGTGGCCGCCGAGCGCGCGGGTCTCCGCTTCCCCGACGACCTCTCCTTGGCCACGTTCGGTGACCCCCGCGACCGCGCGGCGGGTCTCACCGGCTTCGCCGTACCCCGTCGCGAGATGGGGGCCGCGGCTGTCCGGCTGCTCACGAAACTCATCGCGGGAGACCGTACGGTCCTCAGGCACCAGCTCATGGCCTGCGAGCTGGAGCCAGGCGAGACCGCGGCACCTCCCCGCTAGCCCCTTGGAAAGGCACCACCCATGACCGACATCCTCATCGTCGGCGGTGGGCTCGGCGGCGTCGCCGCGGCCCTGGCCGCCTGCCGCGCGGGCCACGACGTCGTCCTCACCGAAGAGACGGACTGGCTCGGTGGCCAGCTCACCGCGCAGGCCGTACCCCCTGACGAGCATCCGTGGATCGAGAGCTACGGAGCCACCGCCACCTATCGTGAGGTGCGCGGCTCCATCCGCGACTACTACCGGCACTGGTACCCCATGACCGGCGGCGCACGGCGCTGGCGCGAGCTGAACCCCGGTGCCGGATATGTCAGCAAGTTGTGCCACGAGCCGCGCGTCTCCCTGGCGATCCTCAAGGCCATGCTGGCCCCCCACCTGGCCGCCGGGCGGCTGCGCGTCCTCCTGGAACACCGCCCCGTCGACGTCGAGGTGGACGGCGACCGCGTCCGGGCCGTCACGCTGCTGGACACCCGCTCCGGCGACTCGCACACCATCGCCGCCGCCTATGTCCTCGACGCGACGGAGACCGGCGAGTTGCTGCCGCTGGCGAAGACGGAGTACGTCACGGGCGCGGAGGCCAGGAGCGAGCACGACGAGCCGCACGCGCCGGAGGAGTACCAGCCGCTGAACATGCAGGGCATCACCTACTGCTTCGCCGTCTCCCACCACGAGGGCGAGAACCACGTCATCGACCGGCCGGTGGACTACGGATTCTGGCGCGACTACCGGCCTGGCTTCTGGCCCGGGCCGCTGCTCGGCTTCAGCGCACCGGACCCGCGCACCCTGGAGCCCGAAGCCCGCTGGTTCGACCCCAACCCGCCCGGTGACCCCCGCGGGGTGCTGGCCGACCAGAGCGCCCAATCAGGGGACAAGGACCTGTGGATGTTCCGCAGGATCCTCGCCCGCGACCTGTTCGAGCCCGGGTTCACCGCTTCCGACATCACCTTGGTCAACTGGCCGCTGAACGACTACTGGCTGCGCCCGATCATCGAGGTGGATGCCGACACGGCCGCGCTGGCGCACCGGGAGGCCAAGCAACTGTCGCTGTCCTTGCTGTACTGGCTCCAGACCGAAGCGCCCCGTCCTGACGGCGGCACCGGTTTCCCCGGGCTCCGGCTCCGCCACGACGTGGTCGGCACCGCCGACGGGCTGGCGAAGTCCGCCTACGTCAGGGAGTCGAGGCGCATCCGCGCGGTCACCACCGTCACCGAGCACCACGTCGCCAGGGCCATCGTCGGTGACCGCGGCACGGTGCGGCACCATGACTCCGTCGGGGTCGGCGCCTATCGCATCGACCTGCACCCGTCGACCGGCGGGGACAACTACATCGACATCGCCAGTGTGCCCTTCGAGATCCCGCTCGGCGCGTTGCTGCCTGTCAGGATGCGCAACCTGCTGCCCGCGGGGAAGAACCTCGGCACCACGCACATCTCCAACGGGTGTTTCCGCCTGCACCCGGTGGAATGGAATGTGGGTGAGGTCGCGGGCCACCTGGCGGCGTACTGCCTGCGCCGGGGGGTGGAACCGCAGGAGGTCAGGGAGCGGGAGGCGTTGCTGGCGGAGTTCACCGGGGAACTGGACAAGATCGGGGTTGAACGCCACTGGCCGGCGCCTGCCGGCTACTGAGCCTTCAGCCCGCAGGTTCCGCAGCTCAGCTCCGGCTCCTATTCCTCCCCTTCGGAGTGGTGAGCGGCGGCCAGATGGTCCTGGAGTTCGGCGTGGCGGAACTGGTAGATCGGGCCGACCGCGCGCAACAGGCCGAGGCGGTGCGCGTCGTCCAGGAACAGCATCAGCTTGCGGGGAAGCCGGCCGGCCAGGGCAAGACGGCTGGTAGCGATCAGGTAGGCCATCCAGGCGTGGTGATGCCCGGCCGCGAGCCCGGCGGTGAGACCGAAGGCGAGCGCGTACACAAGCCCGACCGAGACCCCGAACGCGGGGGTGTCGGTGAGCCCGGCTCCGAGCCCTCCTGCCAGGCCGCCGGTCAGGGCGCCGGTGAAGCCGATCGTGCCGGCGCGCACGAGGTTGAGCGTCCGGTCGGCTCGCCAACTGGTCATTGGCGTGCTGGCCTGCCCTTCCGGGGTCGGGGCCTCCGCCCAGGCGGCGAACCCGGACGCGGTGCCGTAGGCGAGGCCGACCGCGAGCGCGGAGACGGCCCCGGCGACGAGGGTGGAAAGGACGGGACCGACAGTGAGCCACATCATGACCACCATCGCCAGCCCGGCGGCCAGGCCGAGAACCAACCCGCGCACCGGTCTGAACGCGGGTCTGGGTCGGCGGCCGCGCAGGCTCAGGGCGGCGAAGCCCGGCGGCTGCAGCGACCAGGAACGCGTCGCGAAAGCGACCACGAGCCCGGCGGTGAGGCCGAACGCCGACCCATAGGCCAGGCCGTCGGTCAGAACTGTCTCGAGCCCCTCGGTGAGCCCGATCGCGACCGTCGAAGCGATCGCGATCACGAGCGCGATGATCAGGCCGATGGCGAACCTGATCGGGCGCGTTACGGCATGAGCGGAGCGGGCCAGCCGCCACCAGGCCAGGTCGCGGGTCCGGGGAGCGCCGTCAGCGTCGCGGGGGTGAGTGAGGTGGTGGGCAAGGTAGCTGAGCCTGCGCCGTACCTGGTCGGGGTCATGGTGGTGGCGCGGCCGGAACAGGTCGGCCTCATGGACGCTGGGCGGGCGGGTGTCGATCAGCGCTGGGATGAGCCGGTCGAAGAGGTGGGCGCGCAGGGTGGGGAGATCGGGAAAGCGGGCGGCATCGAGCAGCACCGCCGGGGTGGCGTGCGGGGTGATGTAGCCGGCGCGCAGCAGCCACAGCCCGAGCGGAGTGGCGGTGATCTCCGCCAGCGCGCCGATCGGGCCGGTCTCAGGGACGGGGACGGCGCACAGGCCGGTGAAGATCTGCTCCCAAGCCGGTCCTGGCCGGACGGGCAGGCAACGTCGCAGGTATTCGGCGGCCGCGGCGGGGCTCAGGGGGTCGGGCTCGATGACCACCGCCGAGGTGAGCACGTCCCCGGCGCTCTCGACGGCGTTCCGGTATTCGAGGGTACGGCTGGTCATGATGAGCTGGTCGGTCCCGCTGAGGGATCGGTTGAGTGCGGCGATGATGGCGGACTGGGCGGTTGTGGGCAGCTCGTCCAGGCCGTCCAACACTGGCAGGATCTGTCCGCGCATCGCCAGGGCCGCAGGTGCTTCGGAGCTCAGGCTCGTGGTGCGCAGCGCCGGATAGTCTCGCGCCAGCCGCGCCGCCAGCCAATCCTGCAGGAGCGGGAACGTTCCAGTGTCCCAATCGGCCACGGGCAGCAGCACCGGAACCGGCTCATCCCCATGGCTTTGACGGGTCACCAGCAGCTCGCGCAGTAGTTGAACCGCCAGGGTGGTCTTGCCGGTGCCCGGCCCGCCCAGGATCACCAGGCGACGGCGGCGCATCGCGCGGAAGTGCCGGATCATGGTGGCGATGTCGTCGCTGGAGGCGGTCAGTGGCGGCGAGGCCGCGGTGAGGTTCGCCGGATGATCCATCAGCCGGTCGTCACTGGTCAGTCGCCAGCGTACGGGGATGGGATCGGGGTCGTCCAGCGACCGCAGCATCGCCTCCGTGCGCCACTGCTGGCCGACCAGCCCGGCCAGTACCTCCTTGGCGACCACGATCGCATCCGGTGTCACCGGCGCGGGACCGGCCTTGCGCCGGCGGGGTGGCGGCGAGGGGTGTGACCGGGTGTCGTACGACGGCGCCGGCTCGGCTGCCGGGCGTTCGGAGGCCGAGCCCGCCGAGTCGGGTCGCCCCGTGCGGTCGCCGGTTTCCGCCGGTAGCCGCTTGGCCGGCTCGCGGGACAGCCGCCTGCCGCTGCGTATTTCGGCCAGCTGTCCTAGCAACTCCCAATAGGCCGCATCCCAGGCCTGGCGTTCGCCCAGCTCGTCGGGGAGGGTCCGGCCGGATCCCCTGACTATGCGCAGGCAGGTGTCGACGAATACCTCGACATGTTCCTGCTCCGGGCGCACCGGGCGGGTCCTGCTGATCATTCCGGCGATCGTGCTGCGTTTCAACCGCAGCGGTGGCTGCCCGGCGCGGCGGCGCGGGGTTCGGGCACTGGCGACCTCCAGATCGCGGACCGAGACCTCGGTCGCGTCCTTCAACGCCCGGAGCCGTTCGGCGAATCGCAGACGGGGATCCGCATCGTCGCGCACGTGAGCACCTCGCCCCAGTCAAGCCCCCGGATTCCACCAGGTGTCCGGCGGTGCCGGACATGTCTCGCGTCCCGAGCATAGGGCGCCACCTGCGGGTTCAACGGCTCGTTCGGGAAAGTGTCCGTGGCCGTTGCCGGACACGTCGTCGGACGCCGAGCGTCGAGACCGCATCATCCAATCTCATCCAGAAAGGGCATGTCTCGTGCGCCACATGTTCACCACCACGATCATCGCGTCCGCCATCGTCCTGACGCTCCTCGGCACCGACGTCCGGGCTCAGCCGGCACCGGCCTCGTCTCGGGTCAGTGCGGCGAACCAGAGCGGAACCCGGCCGTCCGGGCTGAGGTGCTCGGGAACCACCTGCGCCTACTACTTCAGCCGGGTACGAACCGCTTCGATCAAGACCAGGCTCGAGGGCACGGAATGGACCACCCAGGCCGTGGCTCAGCTGATCTGTGTAGGCGTACCAAACAAGATCATCGCTGCCGCGTGCCTCATGAGCTTCTCCTACCTCTATGACAAAGCCCGGACGCACCTCATCGACGCCTACGACCAGCGCGGATGCCTCGTTCTTCGGGTCAGGTTGAGCTTCCGGAAGGCGATCACGTTCAGCAGTGTCCCGCCGGCAGACGACAACTGCCGATGAAAGGCCCGGCTCCCTGGCTGGTCGCCGGTGGCGGGCTGCAGGCCGTGGCGGGCTTCGTCGCGGTCCTGATCCCCTCGCTGGGCTTTGACAGCCGATCCCCGCTCTGGTGGACGGTGGTCCTGTCTCTCATCCACGTGCCCCAGGCGGCCGGGTTCTTCCTGCTGGCACGATCGGCGTCCGGCGTGGTCGCCAGGATCGGCTTCTGGGTGACCGCCCTGGCGGTCGCCGCGTTCGTCCCGGCCGAGCTGATGGCCTTCGCGTCGACGGTGGTGGCCGGCACGATCTTCGGATTGGCCACGCCGCTGTCCGGACTCGGCTTGGTGGTGGCGGGCGTCGCCACAGTGCGACACGGCGGCCGGCCGGGCGTCGGGAGATTCGCGCCGCTCATCACGGGCCTGTACGTGTTCGTCGTCCTCATGCCCTCCCTCGTGGCGTGGGGGCCGGTCGCCGCCGTGCTCGCCATCGGCGGCTGGGGCGGGTGTTTCGCCCTGCTCGGTTGGGGCGTCCGCCGGTTCAGATGAGCCGCTCCAGGAAGACCATGACGGTCATGCTGGTGATACCGGGCGTCGCCGCGCTCAGTCCGTGAGGTCGCCGAGCCGGCGCAGCGCGGTCAGTCCCGGCATGAAGCAGTATTCGCCGCCGCGCGTGACGACGAACTGCGGCAGCGAGACCAGGCGTCGCCGTACGGGACGCCGGGGGATGGTGAAATCGCCGGAGCCGTCGCGGGAGCCGATGACGGGATCCCGCGCGTCGCCCGCGCCGAAGAAGACGCCGTCGTTCATCCATTCGGACTGGGCGAACTCGAACTGCCGCCCCAGATGCGCCCCGACGAAGGCGAACATCAGCCCGCGGTCGGCCCCGTCGTCTTCCAGGACGCCCTCGGGCAGCAGCGGGCCGTAGGCGGTGCCGCGTCTGATCATCCGGTGCAGCCTCGGCACTCCGGCCACCGCCGCGTCCCGGGGGTTGCCCCGTCGGATATGGCTGCCGCCGGGAGTGGTGAAGCCGGTCGGATCGTCCTGCTCGTACAGGAAGCTGTTGTTGCGGTACGGGTCGGCGCCGAGGACGGGATCGTCGTGCAGCGGGCTGAGCGCCAGGGGCGCGCCGCCGCGCCAGCGGCCCATGATCTTGGCTGCCAGGAGCTCCTCGTCCTCGGGGCTGGTGGCGTTGTCCTTCAGGTAGCGCCGGAACAGGGCGACGCGCTGGTGGAGCTTGCGGAAGACCACGTAGGTGCCGTTGCGGCCGAGCACCTCGGGCTTCGGCGTCTGGACGCCGCCGAGCTCGTCAGGGTAGCCGAGCACGAATTCGCCGGCCTTGAGCGGCACCTCCAGCCTGTTGGATCCGGCGATGCCGCTGCCCTCGACGGCCGGATGGCTGATGCCGTCGCGGTAGCCGAAGGGTTCGGTCTCGGTGGGCAACGCGTGGCAGTTCTGGCGCCAGATGGCCGTCACACCGGGGAGGGCGTCGTAGGCCGGTCGGGCGCGGTCGATGGCGGCCTCCAGGTGCCCACTGTCAGGAGCGAGTGCCACCAGCGCCATGTGGACCTCAGGCGTGCCCAGCGGCGCCTCCCAGTTCTCGGGGGCGCTCTCGCCGACGTCGCCCAGCGCCTTGGCGCGTGCGGCCATGCCCTGCCGGAACTCCCAGGCGAACGTCTCCAGTGACTCGTGCGGCACTCCGAGCGCCTTGAGGCCGTGGTAGGTGAGCGCGACACTGACCCAGGTCTCACCCAGCGGGCTCACCGTGTCGGCGGCCGAGGTCACCACGGCGCTGACGCGTCGCATCAGCTCGCGCCCGCGCCCGCGGTCGTCGATGCGGAACAGGATGTAGGTGGCCGCGTACGGGCTCGGCCGGGGGCTGAGGACCCCGCGCTGGATGTCGTCGAGTTCGAGCCTGACGTGGGTTCGCTCGCTCACCGCGACCTCGCCTCCTTCCCGCTGCTCCGCTTTTCCCGCTGCATCGCTCTTCCGGCTGCTTCGCTCTTCCCGCGCTACTTGGCCGAGACGATGTTGTTCCAGAAGGCGCGCAGGCTTTCGTCGACGCCGAACAGCGAGCTGAAGATCGTGGTGTCGGCCATGATCACGTCACCGGCCCGGTCACCGCTGGGCGGCATCCACAGGAACATGTTGAACTCGGTGTTTCCGGCCTCCGTGAAGGGATGCGGTCTGGACAGGTCGATCGGCTGTCTGCCCAGCACGTGGATGACGTTCGGGTCGTCGGTGGTCACGGCGTAGTGGGGCAGGTGCATGTGGAAGTTGAAGCTGGACACGCCCTCCAACCACCTCTTGGTGTCCAGATCCCGGGCGATGGACAGAGGGGCGCTCTTCTTCCCTTCCGTCACCGCGGGACGCAGGCCGTAGCGGTTCTCGACGGGCACTCCCAGACCGGCGATCAGCGATCGGGTGTACCTGCCGAAGCGTTGCTGGCGGGGCACCAGCGCGTCACCGTGGTGCCGATATTCGATCTCGCGCACCGCCATGTCGTCCGACGCGCCGACGTCATGATGCGGCCCCAGGGCCAGGCAGGTCCCTTCGCGGGTGAGGAAGTCACGCACCGCCTCGATCTCGCCGGGTGTGGCGTCCTGCCCGGTGATCATGTGGTCCAGCCCCCACACGAACATCGTGTCGGTGTCGGCCAGCACCCGCTCGTCCAGAGGGGTGTGGAATCCGGCCTGGTCGACGCGTTGGTACACGGGCACGGGATGTCCGGTGGTCTCCTGGACGAACTGCTGGAAAGGCAACCAGCCCCAGAAGAACAGCTCCAGCCCGCCCGCGATGCCTTGCTGGAACCGCAGCGGATCCGACCATTTCCGGTCCTCGTAGGCCGGCCAGGTCACGCGGCGCACTTCGGTCATCGTGGAGAACCGGTTGTCCAGCTCGGCCAGGTTCCGGCCCGCCTCGGCTGGATAGCTCCATGCGACGTAGATGCTCAACCGCCGCCGGCCGGGCGTGTACGGACGCGGTACGTGGTTCTGGTTGTAGGTGCGCGCCGTTCTGAACTCGCTCATCTCGCCTCCGAGTGGCGCCGGCGGCTCTCACTGCAGTTGGTCGAGCATCTCCGACAGGGCGCTCTTGATCCGCAGAGCCTTTTTGATCTCATCCGCGGTGACGTACGGATACTCGCCGTACTCGATGAAGCTCGGGCAGTGATGCTCGCGGACGAACGTGATGAACGCCTCGGGGTTGGTCTTCCAGTCCTCGGGGAAGCCTTCGAGGTTCTCGAAGGCCGTACTCACGCCCGCCTTGCTGAACAGCGCGATGGCGTCTTCGGTGTACTTGTCGAAGTCGGTGTCGAAGATCCCCTGGTACATGAAGCGCGTGTCGTCGTCGAAGAGGACCCAGCGCAGGTAGTGCAGCTTGAGCGGCGCGAGGAGATACGGATCGCCTTCCAGGGCCTTGGCGAGCGTGTAGCCGTACTCTCGGATGGCATCGGCCCGGCCGGGTTTGACCTTCGCGATGACGGTGAACCCGTGACATGCCGGGGTGCGCGGGTAGACGGGGCCGTACTTCCCCTGCTCCAGCCGGTCGGTCTCCTTCGGGATGACCACCGCCTGCGGCCTGATGTCCATGGCCGTCCCTCTCCATCGTCCTGCTCACGGGGGGAGATTGAAGCGGCCTGACCAGGACAATTGTCGCACGATACGGCGTCCGAACGCAGTCAGGGCCCGCATCCATGCGGATGCGGGCCCCGGCTTAAGGCATGCGCCGTGACTAGGCGGGAACGATGTTCTCCGCCTGCGGGCCCTTCTGGCCCTGGACGACGTCGAAGGCCACCTTCTGGCCCTCGGTCAGCTCACGGTAGCCGCCATTGGCGATGATGTTGGAGTAGTGGGCGAAGACGTCGGCGCCGCCGCCGTCCTGCGCGATGAAGCCGAAGCCCTTTTCCGAGTTGAACCACTTCACGGTTCCGGATGCCATATCGATCTCCTTCTGATGGTTGCAGATACGGGATCCGCACTTTACGGACCCTGTGTCGCTTTGATGAGCCCATCCGGAGATGACCGGCAAACAAAAAACGCACCTGAACATCTTGCTAGGTCAGGTGCGCACAAGTCTTTATGGGTACCACAACTGCAACGTTCAGACCATAGCACACATTTTGGCGCAGCCGCAAACCCGTACGAGTGGGCTCCGCACTTGACCTTGACCCCAGGGGCCGGGTTCAGCGTCCCGCACATGGTAGACACCCTTCACGGCCGGGCCGTGCTCATCACTGGTGGCGGTACTGGGATAGGCCGGGCCATGCCGCGGCGCTTCGCCGCCGCGGGCGGCACTTGCGGCGATCGACAGGAAGGTCGCCGAGGAGCAGCTCGCCACGAACCTGCTGGGGGTGAGGGCCTCCCCGACGGGCCCATCTGTGCCGACAGCGCGCGGGTCATCGCCCGGAAGCTCACCGTTGTGGAGGAGAAGATCGCCGCGCTGGAAATCCTGCGCGGGTGGCTGATCGAAGCGCTGAATTCATGATCCGTTGATGCTGAACGGCGAGAACCACTGACTGATGACCCGCACCTTCCCGGACGACGGAGGAATGACCGCGACGTAAATGGCTCCGCTCTTCATGGTGACCTTGGACTTGTAAAACGCGCCGCGGCTCAGCGCCGCCCATCCGCGCTGCGTCAGCCTCAGCTCCGCCGCGCCGGGACGGGCGGTGTAGGTGTCCTGCTGGCGCACGCCGTACCAGACCACGGCGCCGCCGTCCGACGTCTCGAGCGCGAAGATCTCCGGTACGAGCTGCGGCTGGTATTTCAGCGTCCACTGACCACGAGCCTTCTGCCGGTCGCTCCGCAGGGCGGCGACGAGCTCGGTGGTGTAGTCACCGGAGGCGAACATCCGCTGGGCGGCCGCGTCCTCGCCCAGCGTGCTCATCAGGCGCGTGTGGGCCTCGGCCGCCTGCCGGGGAGAGACGGCCAGGCCGCCGCGCTGGTCCACGTTCAGGGCGGTGGCGAGACCGTTGGGGTCCGTCGCGATGTCGGGTGGCCGTGCCACGGAGCCGGAGACCACACGCCACCCCTCGGCGGTCTTCTGGAAGATCAATTGTGTCCAGTTCGACCCGGTCTTGTACTCGGCCATGAACCAGGCACCACTCGGCGGAATCGCGAACCGCGTCTTGGTGATGGTGGGTCGCTTCTCTGGGCGTTCGCCGAGCAGTGCGTTCACCCGGTTGTCGGCGTTGGTCAGTTGCAACGAGAGTCCGGCTTCCGCGGACTTCCAGTTCGCCTGCTTCGCCAGGCTCTCGTACTGGTCGAGAATGCGCTTGGCCTCGGGCTGGGGGATCGGGGCGAAGGCCGCGGCAGAGGGCAGTGTGCCACCCGCGAAAGCCGGTTGCGCGGGTTCGCCGCCATTACACGCGGTGACGCCGGAAAGTGCGAAGAAAATGGCTAGGTACCGGATTCTCATGGCCGTCTCCGGAAAGTCGATTGCCACGATGTACGCAGTGCGCCCCATTAGAGGTTCACTGGTATTCCAGATCAGCACACCGCCGTTTTTCAGCCCCTGCCGGAAAACAATCTCCATCGTGCGCGGGTGAACGTGGGCAGCAGCCCCCGGGGCAGGAAGAGGACGACGAGGATGAGGACGAGCGCGTAGACCGCGTACGACAGCACGCTCGGCGCGTACGTGGGCATCCCCGGCAGGCTCGCGACCCGGTCGAGCCCCTGCACCAGCAGCGTGATCGCGGTGGCCCCGACGACGGCTCCCCAGACCGTGCCCAGCCCGCCGACGACGGCCATGACGATGTACTGGATCGAGATGAGCACCGGGAACGACCCCGGCGCGACGTACCCGGTGTAGAAGCAGTAGATGCCGCCCGCCAGGCCGGCGAAGGCGGCCGACAGCGCGAACACGACGAGCTTGTAGCGGCCGACCGGGATGCCGGCGGAGGCGGCGGCGGTCTCGCTGGTGGCCAGGGCGCGCAGGGCCCGGCCCGGCCGGGAGGTGATCACGTTGTGCGTCACGAGCATCACCAGCGCCAGGCCCGCCCACGTCAGGTAGGCGTACGCCGACGCGCTGCCCGCCTCGAACGAGCCGATGCCGAACTGGGGGATGGCCTGCAACCCGATGTCGCCGCCGGTGACGTCCAGTTGCCCGGCCAGGGAGAGCAGGATCAGCTGCATGGCCAGGGTGGCGAAGGCCAGGTGGTGGCCGCGGAGCCGCAGCAGCGGCGTGCCGATCACGAGGGCGAACGCGGCCGCCGCGACGGGGGCGGCGACCAGCCCGACCAGGGGAGGGACGCCGTTCAGCGCGAGCAGGGCGGCGGTGTAGGCGCCGATGGCGTAGAAGGCGCCCTGACCGAGCGAGACCTGCCCGGCGTATCCCATGAGCAGGGAGACCCCGACCGTGACCATGGCAGCCAGGCCGAGCAGGATGTACACGGCCAGCGAGCTGTCGTCCAGCACAGCGGGCAGGGCGAGCGTGACGGCGGCGATCAGCAGCCCGCCGGCCAGGCGTTTCATACCGCCTCCTGGTGGATGGTCGATCGGCGGCTCGCCTGTACGACCATGACCACGAGCATGAGACCCAGGGCGACCTCCAGTTGGTGAGATCCGTACCCGTACCCCGCGGCCATGGTCTCGGCGACGCCGAGCAGCAGCGCGCCGCCGAGCGCGACGGCCGGACGGGTGAGCCCGCCGAACACGGCGGCGGCGAAGCCGTTGACGATGAGCGTGACGTCGGTGTCGAACGAGATGGGCCGCAGTGGCGTGACCAGCACTCCGGCGATGCCGCCGAGCAGCCCGCCCAGGGCGAAGGCCAGCAGGCCCATCAGCCGGGTGTCGATGCCGATCACGCGGGCGGCGAAGGGGTTGGAGGCGCACGCGGTCAGCGCCTTGCCCAGGTAGGTGCGGCCGAAGAAGAGGACGAGCAGGACGAACGTCGCCGCGGCGACGGAGATGACGAGCAGATGCTGGGTCTGGACATGAGCCCCGGCGATGGTCACGGAGCCGGCCAGGCCGGGAGCCGAGCGCGGCTGGTCGCCCCACAGGACGATCTCCACGGCGTATGCCAGGACGCCTGCGCCGAGCGTGATGATGAGCGACGACAACGGGGTGGTGTCCCGCTTGCCGGTGGCGGCCAGACCGGTCAGGAGCCCCGCGAGCGCGGCGACCAGGACGGCGGCGACCTCGCTGACCCCGTGGGGGACGCCGAGCCCCAGCAGCGAGGAGGTGCAGAGCCCGGCGACGACGGCGAAGGTGCCCTGGGCGAAGTTGACCACCCCGGTGACCCGGTAGATGGTGACCAGCCCGCTGGCGATGAGCGCGATCGCGCACCCGACTGCCAGGCCGTTGAGCAGGTAACCGATGAACGCGCTCATGTGATCGCCCCGCCCAGGTACGCGCCGGCCACGCGCGGGTCGTCGGCCAGTTCGGCGCATTCGCCCTCGGCCACCACGCGGGCTCCTTCCAGGACGTACGCCCGCTCGCACAGCTCGAAGGCCAGCCGCGCGTTCTGCTCGATGAGCAGCACCGTCAGGCCCAGCGTCCGGTTGAGCTCGACCAGGTGACCCGCCAGCTTCGCGGTGAGCAGGGGGGCCAGCCCCAGCGACAGCTCGTCGACCACGAGCACGTCGGGCCGCGACATCAGGGCCTGGCCGAAGGCCACCATCTGCTGTTCGCCGCCCGACAGCACGCCCGCGCGCCGGCGGGACAGCTCGGCGAGCTGGGGCAGCAGCCGGTAGACGGGGGAGGGGTCGCGCAGGCCGGAGCGCCAGCCGCCGAGGGCGAGGTTGTCGGCGACCGACAAATCCGGAAAAACCTGGCGGCCCTCGGGGATGAGCGCCAGCCGGCCGCCGATCCGCACGGTGCCGGACGCCGGGGTGAGCAGGCCCGCCAGGGTGTTGGCCAGTGTCGACTTGCCCGCGCCGTTCGGACCGAGCAGCGCGACCATCTCGCCGCGCGCCACCGAGAGCGTGACGTGATCGAGCGCGGTGGCCGCGCCGTACGAGACGACCAGGTCGCAGACGTCGATCATGAAGCCTGTCCGAGATAGGCGGCGAGTACGAGCGGATCCGCGCGTACCTCGGCCGGAGAGCCGTCCGCGATGACCCGCCCGAGGTCGAGGACGACGACGCGGTCGGCGAGCCGGGTCACGAACGCGACGTCGTGCTCGATGAGCAGAATGGTCAGCCCGCTCGCGCGCAGCTCCTCGACCAGGGCCGCGAGCCGTTCGCGCTCGCCGCCGCGCAGGCCGGACGCGGGCTCGTCGAGCAGCAGCAGCCTGGGCCGCGCGCACAGGGCGCGGGCCAGTTGCAGCGCCCGCTGCTGGCCGATCGGGAGCTGGTCGGCGGGCCGGTCCGCCCACTCGGCCAGCCCCACCCGGTCGAGGGCGAGATCCGCCTCACGGGCGATCTCGCGCTCGTCGGCGCGATGGCGGGGCAGCCGCAGCGCCGCCGCGGCGAACCCGGCCCGGGTACGGCTGTGCATCCCGACCATGACGTTCTCCCTGACCGTCATGCCGCGGAACACCCGGGCGCCCTGGAAGACGATGGACATGCCGAGCCGGGCCCGCCGGTGCGGCGGCAGCCGCTCGACCCGGCGCCCGAGAAAGGTGATCTCGCCCCGGTCCGCCGGCAGATGGCCGGTGATGAGGTTGAACAGCGTGGACTTGCCGGCGCCGTTGGGTCCGATGACCCCGCACACCTCGCCCTCGGCGACGCTCAGCGAGACGTCGCCGACGGCGTAGACGCCTCCGAAGGAGCGCGAGATCCCGGTGACCGTCAGCACCGCTACTCCGCGGCCACGGTCTTGGCGAGCTCCGCCTTGGCCCAGGACGTGGTGATGAACTGACCGTTCTTCACGGTGTTGACCGAGATGTACTCGGGGGAGAGCCCGGAATGGTCGGTGGGGGAGTAACGGAACCGGCCGTTCGGCGTGACCAGGTCCATGGTCTCCAGCGCCTGCTGGACCTTGGCCTTGTCGGTGCCCCCCGCCTTCTTGATCGCCTCGAACAGCAGCAGGCTCGCGCTGTAGCCGTCCTGCGCGAACTGCGGTGGCGGGTAGCCGTGTTTCTGCTGGTACGGCTTGGCCATCTGCTCGATGACCTGCTTCTGCTTGCCGTCGGGCAACTGCTCGCCCACCACGCCGATGGCACTCTGCACGGTCATCCCCTCGGCCGCGGCGCCCATCGGCTCCAGCCAGAGCTTGCTGGCCTGGGACGCGGTCAGGAACAGCGGCACCTTCAGCCCCGCGGCGGCGTACTGCTTGGCGGCGGTGACGCCGGGCGCGCCGGAGCCCCAGAAGACCAGCGCCTCGGCGGCGGAGCCGCGTACGTGGGTGAAGAGCGGGCTGAAGTCGGAGGTCGTGGTCTCGTACGACTCGTCCACGGCCAGGGTCACGCCGTACTTCGGGGCGAGCGCGACCATGGCCTTGTGGCCGGAGACGGAGTAGGCGCTCTTGGAGTCGTAGGCGACCGCGATCGTCTTGAGGCCGGTGGCCTGGATGTACTGCAGGTAGCGCTCGGCGTACATGCTGGACAGCGCGGGCGTGACGAAGACGTACGACTTGATCGGCTCGACCTGCTCCTGGGCGGGCGCCAGCGACAGGTACGGCATCTTGTCCCGCTGCGCCAGGGGCTCGATCGCCAGCGCCGAGTTGGAGAAGACCGGGCCGATCAGCGCGTCGATCTCGCCCTTGATCTGGTTGTAGGCCACGATGCCCTGGTCCGGTGCGGTCTTGTCGTCGCGGGCGACGAGCTCCACCTTGCGGCCCAGCAGGCCGCCCCCGTTGTTGATCTGTTCGACGGCCAGCTCGACGGCCTTCTTGTCCTCGCTGCCGAGCGGGGTGTAGTTACCGGTCAGCGAGACGATGAGGCCCACTCTGATCGGGTCTTGGGCGCCCGATCCGCCACTGCCGCAGGCGGCCGTGGCGAGAACGAGACAGGCCAGGGACGGGAGAAACCTGCGCATCAGGACCTCCGGGACCGCGAATGTGGCCCTGAATGTAGGCAGGCTTTTTACGACTGTCAATAGAGTGCCCAACATTGTGATCGGGAGGACGTTGGGCAGAACGGTGACAGCCGTTGCACGGTGGCCTAACTTGGGGCGTACGACGCTCAAGAGAAGGTGATCCGCATGCGCACCTCACCCCCTTTCCGGGCAGACCACGTCGGCAGCCTGCTCCGGCCGCCCGCCCTGCTCCGCGCCCGTGAGAGTCTCACCGGCGAGGCGCTGCGCGAGGTGGAGGACGAGGCGATCCGCGAGGTCGTACGCAGGCAGGAGGAGCTCGGGCTGCAGGCGGCGACCGACGGGGAGTTCCGCCGGGCCTCCTGGCACATGGACTTCATCTACCAGCTCGGCGGCATCGGCCAGGCGACCGGCGAGCACATCACGGTCCGCTTCCACAACGAGCAGGGCGACCTCGAGTTCACCCCGGCGGCGATGCGGGTGCACGACAGGATCAGGCTGGATGAGCCGATCTTCGCCGACCACTTCAGGTTCCTGCGCGACACCGTGACCACGGCGGTGCCCAAGCTGACCATCCCCTCGCCCAGCATGGTCCACTACCGGGGCGGGCCCGCCTCCATCGACCCGGACGTCTACCCCGACGTCGAGGAGTTCTGGAGCGACCTCAGTGCCGCCTACGCCGAGCAGGTCCGCAGGATCGGCGAGCTGGGCTGCGCCTACCTGCAGTTCGACGACACCAGCCTGGCCTACCTCAACGACCCGGCGCAGCGGGCGGAACTCGCCGAGCGCGGCGACGACGCCGAGCACATGCACCTGCGTTACATCAAGCAGATCAACATCGCGCTCGCGGCCAAGCCCGAGGGCATGGCGATCACCACGCACATGTGCCGCGGCAACTTCCGCTCCTCCTGGGCCGCCTCCGGCGCCTACGACTTCGTGGCCGAGGCGCTGTTCGGCGAGCTGGCCGTGGACGGGTTCTTCCTGGAGTTCGACGACGAGCGCTCCGGCGGCTTCGAACCCCTGCGCTTCGTGCCGCCGGGCAAGATGGTGGTGCTCGGCCTGGTCACCACCAAGCGCGGCGAGCTGGAGTCCAAGGACGCGCTCAAGCGGCGCATCGACGAGGCCGCCAAGTTCATCGACCTGGACCAGCTCTGCCTGTCCCCGCAGTGCGGCTTCTCCTCCACGGTCGAGGGCAACGTGCTCACCGCCGACGAGCAGTTCGCCAAGCTGGCCCTGATAGTCGAGACCGCGCGGGAGGTGTGGGGCTAGGAAGCCCCGGCCAGGTCGCGGCGGGCGTCAAGCGCGGACCACGCAGAGCGGCGGGCGTCAGGTGCGGACGGCGGACCGCGCGGAGCGGCGGGCGCGGACCGCGCAGAGGAGGCGGTTGTTGCCGCGCTGCCAGAGCGTGCCGACCTCGGCGAAGCCCGCCTGGCGCAGGGCCTCGACGTGCTGGGACAGCAGGCCGGACTCGGTGCCGCTGTGCGTCGCGCCCGCGGTGGTGCGAGCGGTACGGGCGTCGTTGAGCTCGGTGAAGGCGGGCTCGGTGGCGATCGCGTCCCACCACTGCCGCCAGTCCTCCGGGCGGTCGCCCGCGAACACCCGGTCGGTGTGGCGGTCGTGGATGGCGCGTTCGAGGCGGGCGATGGCCGGGGTGGCGTCGTCGTCGGAGTCGAAGTGGTCGCCGTTGAGCAGCAGCCCGCCCGGACGCAGCACGGTGACCAGATCGGCGTACAACTTCCGGAGGTCCGGTACGGCCAGCCAGTGCAGCGCGGTGGTGCTCACCGCGACGTCGGCCGGGCGGTCCAGGCGCAGGGACTCCGTCCAGCCCGGTGTCCGCAGGTCCACATCGACGAAGCCGAGCTGCGGGTACGCGGCCCGGCCGAGGCCGAGCAGCAGCGGGTCGGCGTCGACCGGGATCACCCTGGCCTTGGGCAGCCGCTCCAGGAGGCGGGCGGACAGCGAGCCCGGCCCGCAGCCGAGGTCGATGACCAGCGGGTCGGGGCGGCCCAGCGCCTCGACGGCGTCGATCAGCGCGGTGAAGCGCTCCTCACGGTCGGGCAGGTAGCCCTCCTGCTGCCGGTCCCAGCGCGTGATCCAGTCGAGGGCGATCTCGTGAGTGAGCACGTCGTCTCCTTGTGACCATCGTTTAAGCTTTAGACGGTCACACACTAAAACACAGGATGTAACTGGTCAAGTGAATTTCAACAGTCACACGGACGCGGTCATCAGGGTCGCCGTGTCGGTGGTCAACGCGCTTACCCCGGGCGAGAGCCGGGGGCGGCCCTGGCCGGTGCCGCGCGATCTCGCCGCCACCGCCACCGACGTGCTCCGCGCCGTCTACCCCACCCATCCCGAGGTGACCGAGGCGGAGGCGGGCGAGTACGCCGAGATCGCGGCGCGCCTGCGCGCGGTCTTCCAGGCCGTCGCGGATGACGACATCGACACGGCGGCGACGCAGGTCAACAGCCTGCTCGACGAGTCGCGCGCCCGGCCGATGCTCCAGCGGCACGACGGCGAGCCATGGCACCTCCACTTCCACGGCACGGGCGGCACCCTGGCCGGTGACTGGGCGGCGAGCTGCGCCACCGGGCTCGCGATCGTGCTCGGCGGCGAGTTCTCCGACCGGCTCGGCGTGTGCACGGCGCCGCACTGCGACCGGGTCTACGTGGACGTGTCACGCAACGGCGCGCGCCGCTTCTGCTCCACCGCCTGCCAGAACCGGGTCAAGACCGCGGCCTTCCGGGCACGCGGAAAGGTCACGTGAGCGGGAAGGTGTGAGCGGGAAGGTCACGTGAGCGGGAAGGTCATGTGAGCGGGGAGGTCACGTGAGCAGCCGGACCGGGGCGCCCGCGAGGAACGCCTCGATGTCGGCCACGGCCTCGCGGAAGTAGGTGCGGTAGTTGCCCTGCGTGACGTAACCGAGGTGCGGCGTGGCCAGGACGTTCGGCAGCGTGCGCAGCGGGTGGTCGTCCGGAAGCGGCTCCTGGTCGAAGACGTCCAGCCCGGCGCCGGCGATGCGGCCCTCGGACAGCGCCTCGATCAGGGCGGCCTGGTCCACGATGGCCGCCCGCGAGGTGTTGACCAGATAAGCCGTGCGACGCATCAGCGCCAGCTCCGGAGCGCCGAGCAGCCCGCGGGTCCGGTCGCCCAGGGCGAGGTGGATCGACACGACGTCCGACTCGGCCAGGAGCGCCTCCTTCGTGGCCGCGTACCGTACACCCAGCTCGCCCGCCCGATCGGCGGTCAGATTGCGGCTCCAGGCGACGACGTCCATGCCGAAGGCGCGGCCGATGGCGGCCATCTGGGAGCCGATCTTGCCGAGGCCGAGCAGGCCGAGGGTGCTGCCGCGCAGGTCCAGGCCGATCGTGTGCTGCCAGGGGCCGCCGGCCCGCAGGGCGGTGGCCTCGGGGACCAGGTGGCGGGCCAGGCCGAGGATCAGGGCCCAGGCCAGCTCGGTAGGGGGCGCCGAACTGCCGGCCGTGCCGCAGACCGTGACGCCGTGGGCGCGGGCGGCGGCGAGGTCGATGGAGGCGTTGCGCATGCCCGACGTGATGAGCAGGCGGAGGTTCGGGAGGCGGGCGAAGAGCTCGGCGGGGAACGGGGTGCGTTCCCGCATGATCACCACGATCTCGTGCTCGTGGATGGCCCGGACGAGGTCGTCCTGGGTGGCGAAGTGCTCGCGGAAGCTCGTCGCCCGGACCGTCGCCCAGTCGGCCAGGCCCAGTGCGATATCCTGGTAATCATCCAATACAGCACAGCGCAGCATAAATGCGGATATTACCGGCGCTGTCCCCGGCAGGCACAGGTCGCTTGCCGTGTCGTCACGTCGCCCTTACTTCGCCGCCTTGGCATACCGCCACATACGTGCGGAAGGGTGTCCTGAAGTCTCATGGGGAGGAAATCATCCCATGCGCAGACCCTTGGCAGCCGCCACCCTCACAACAGCGGCCCTCATCACCGCCCTCGTCGCCATTCCTGGCCCGGCGAACGCGAGCCCGGCCGGCACCGCCGACCGTACGCACCGCGTCTTCATGAACGGCCGGCAGGAGGTGCCCGGCCCCGGTGACCACAACGGGATCGGGGTCTTCACCTACCAGGTGAAGGGCTGGGAGCTCTGCTACACCATCACCGACCGCCACATCAAGCCGGCCACGGCCGCCCACATCCACAAGGGCAAGAAGGGCGTGGCAGGCCCGATCGTCGTCACGCTGAAGACCCCGACGAAGGGCTTCGCGAAAGGCTGCATCAAGGCGGTCAAGGAGGAGAGCAAGAAGAACGCCGCGCTCGTCCTGACCCGGAGTGAGCTGCACGGCATCGTCAGCTCGCCGCAGCAGTACTACGCCAACGTGCACAACGAGAAGTTCCCCATGGGCGCCATCCGCGGCCAGTTGTGACCCCCTGCTCCAGCTCCCCGGTGCGATGCGGGGAGCTGGAGCCCGTTCAGCCGGTGGACAGGCTTTCCGCTTCCTCGTGCAGGGCCACGATGAGGATCAGCTCCAGGTGGAGCTCCGCCAGATCGGGCGCCGCGAGGCTGTCGAGGACATGCATGATGGGCCTCCCTCTAGCAAGGACGTCCCATCAGTCACAGCGGTTTACCAGATCATTCCCGGAAGCGTTCCCAGGCGGACTGCCGCGTCATGCTGAGCGAGGCGCCGATGCGCTCCCAGCTGACGTTTCTGGTGCGCAGGTGCCGCACCCAGTCGTGGAGATTGTCGTCGATCTGCGTCTGCACGGTGGCGATCTTGGGGAGGTGGTCGAGGATCTGGTCCTCGCTCATGGTCTCCCACATGGGCAGGCGCGGCTCGGTGGAGGCGGCGAGCTGCTCCTGCTTCAGGATCTCGGCGCACAGTCCCACGCACTCGTCGCAGATGTGCACGCCGGGTCCGGCGATGAGCTTGGTCACGTCGGCGCCGCTCTTGTGGCAGAACGAGCAGCGCACCTTTTCCTTCCAGTCAGGCATGGCCTGACGGTAGCGCGTCAGGTGACGCCTGACAAGCCGGTGAGCCGATCTCTCTCCATCTGCGCCTGCATGATCTCCTGCCGCTCCTCGTTGATCCGGCGGCAGATCGTCACGTACGCGTTCAGCACCTTGCAGTACGCCTGACGCGCCTCGTCGAGCTGGGCCGCGCGGATGACGATCCGCTCGGGGTCGTCCTGGATCTCGGCCTCGGTGAGCAGCGCCCGCGCCTCGTCCACGATCTCTTCCGCCCTGATCCGCGTACGGCGAAGCAGGGCGGAGCATTCGTAGAGCTCTCCCAGCCGCGCCGAGGAGACGATGAACTCCGCAGCGTGTACGGCCGAGCCGCTCACCCTGGGTCCGCGAAGATCGGATCCCACTCTCGCCACCTCCCCGCTCAAGGTTGCCTCACTGTAGACGCGCCACCCCTTCCGGTGGATCACCTGGCCTGACGTGGGGGTACCGCATCCTTCCCCCGGGGGAGTTCTCTCCTCCCGGGTGGGAAAACAGCGTCCCTGAACCCGATTCGGTCGTGCCGGATTGTGCTAATAGGCAGTCCCACCTGCACTTATGCGAAGAGTGCGATGAATCTTCGGTCTGCGGAAGAGCTGCGGATGAAGAGATGAGATCGGCCACGCGACGCCCGCCCGCCATCACATACTGAAACGACGTGACAGCGGATTGTGACGGCTGAGGGGCGCGCTTGTGGCTATGGCGACATCGAACGGCGACGAGGACGCGGTGGACGTCAGCGTCATCATCCCGGCCCACAACTGCCGGTCATACCTCGACCGATGCCTCACCGCGGCGCTGGTCCAGCGGATCAGGAAAGAGATCATCGTCGTCGACGACGGATCGACCGACGGCAGCGACGAGCTGCTCGACCTCTACGCCACCTACCACAAGGGCAGCGTCAAGGTCGTCAGCATCGCCGGGTCCGGCGGCGCCGGACGGCCGCGCAACGTCGGCATCGAGCACGCCACCGGCCGCTACGTCTTCTTCTGCGACGCCGACGACTACCTGGGCCCCGAGGCGCTCGAACGCATGGTCGCCATGGCCGACCGCAACGGCTCCGACATCGTGCTCGGCAAGGTCGTCGGGCACGGCAGGCGCGCTCCGATGTCGATGTTCCACCGCGGCGCCGAGCGGGCCGAGCTCGGTGACAGCGCCGTCTACAACAGCCTGAGCTGCTTCAAGCTGTTCCGCAGGGAGATGCTGATCAGCCACGGCATCAAGTTCGGCGAGGGGATGCTCGTCGGCGAGGACATCCACTTCACCGTGCACGCCTACTGCCACGCCAAGGTGATCTCCGTGGTGGCCGACTACGACTGCTACCACCTGGTCGCCAGGGCCGACGGCAGCAGCATCATGCAGCAGCCGGGCAGTCGCGACCCGCGCGGCTGGCTCACCATGATCCGCGGGCCGATCCAGCTCATGACCGAGCACGTCCCGCCGGGGCCGCTCCGCGACCACCTGCTCCGCCGGCACTTCAGGCTCGACGTGTTCGAGCAGCTCGGCGCGCCGTTCCTGGAGGCGGACGAGGTGCAGCGCAAGGAGATCGCGCAGGAGGTGGCCGCGCTCTGCGACAGGTGGATGACGCCCGGCGTCCACGCGCGGCTCAGCCGGACCGACAAGCAGCGGCTCACCGCGCTCGGCGACATCAACCGCCTGGTACGGCTGGCCGAGATCGAGGGCGCCGCCGTACGCCGCCGGCTGACAGGCCTGCGCTGGGAGGCGAACCGGCTGGTCGTGACGGGGATCGCCGGGCTCGACGGCATGCCGGAGCACGACGGGGTCGCGGTCGTGCTGCGCGCCCGCAACGTGCGCGGGCAGGAGCTGATCGTGCCCGCCGAGCGCGACGGCGCCGCGTTCACCGCCCGCATCGACGTGGCCGCGCTCGACTCGGGCATCTGGGACCTGCGGGTGGCCGTCGAGATGGAGGGCGTGGTCAGGTACGGCCGGCTCGGCGCCGACCGCGACGGCTGCGTCACCCGGCCGGCGCCCCGGCTCATCGGCGCCGTGGCGGTCCTGCCGTACTTCACCAGGGACAACGGCAACCTCAGCATCGACGTCGGCGGCCACCTGATGACGGTGCCGGGCCGGGCCAGGATCCACCGGACACGGTGGACGCTCGGGCGGCGGCTGGTCATCGACGGCGAGGTCACGGTCGTCGGGGTGGTCCCGGCGGCGTCGGCGATCAGCCGGCTCGTCTGGCGCGAGCGGCAAACGGGCAACGAACGGGCCGAGCGGGTGGTCGCGCTGCCCGGCGGCGGGTTCGCGGCCCGGCCCGCGATGGGCAGGTTCGCGCCGGGCATCTGGGACGCCTATCTGGAGGTCGAGCTGGGCGGTCCGCCGGCCAGGTTCCGGATCGAGACCGACGCCCAGACCGTCGCCGCTCCGCGCCGGCTGTGGGGCCGGTTGCGGGGCGGGGCCGTGGTCAGGAGCGTGCGCCCGTACGCGACCTCGGGCAAGGGGCGGCTGAGCACGGTGGTGCGCAAGATGACGACCCGTACGGCCTTCCGTAAAATCCTCGGCTAATTGCCACCTATGTGCAGGTGCAAGTTGATGTCTTAAACTAGGCACGTTGCTGCACCGCTTGATGAAGGGCTTTGTCGTGCACGTACCTGATGGCTTCTTCAACGCGGCCGTATCCGTGTCCGCCGGGGCGGTCGCCGCCGCCGGGCTGGCGGTCTGCCTGCGCGGGGCCCGGCGCGAGCTCGACGACCGGACCGCGCCCATGGCCGGGCTGGTGGCCGCGTTCATCTTCGCCGTCCAGATGCTCAACTTCCCCGTCGCCGCGGGCACCAGCGGCCATCTGCTGGGCGGGGCGCTGGCCGCCATCCTCGTGGGGCCTTATACGGGCGTGCTCTGTATGGCCGTGGTCCTGCTGGTGCAGTGCGTGTTCTTCGCCGACGGCGGCCTCACGGCGCTGGGGATCAACATCACGATCATGGGCATCGTCACCGTGGTGGTCGGCTGGGGGGTCTTCCGGCTGGTCGCGAGGCTCACCAAGAGCAGGGGCGGGGTGACGGCGGCCGCGTTCCTCGCGGCGTTGATCTCCGTGCCGTCCGCCGCGCTGGTGTTCTCGGCGCTGTTCTGGGTCGGCGGCACCGCGCCGATCGAGGTCTCCGCGGTGGCGGCCGCCATGGGCGGCGTGCACGTGCTGATCGGCATCGGTGAGGGCGTCATCACGGCGCTGACCGTCGGCGCGGTGCTGGCCGTCCGGCCCGACCTCGTGTACGGCGCGCGCGGGCTGACCAGATCCCTCGTCCTGAGGGATGCCGACGGAGTGACCACCGGGGAGCCGATCACGGTGGCCGCCGAGGAGACGGCCCCCGCCCGCGCCTCGGTGAAGCCGTTCCTGCTCACCGGCCTCGGCCTGACGCTGCTGCTGGCCGGGATCGTGTCCTTCTTCGCCTCCTCCAGCCCCGACGGACTGGAGGCGGTCGCCGAGAACAAGGGGTTTCTCGACCAGGCCACCGGCCACGTGTTCGGCTCGTGGGCGCTGGCCGACTACGGTGAGGTGGGCGGCATCCCGGTAGGGATCGCCGGGATTATCGGCGTCGGGCTCGTGCTGCTCATCGCCGGCGGCGTGGCCTACGCGGCCCGTAGCCGAGGGAAAGTCCGGGTTTGAGCAGCATGGGCGATGACATATGAACGAGAGATGGTGAGTAGCGGGTGGGCGCTGGGCACCATCATCAGCTCTACCTGGCGGGGGACTCGGTCGTGCACCGGCTTCCGCCGCAGTGCAAGCTGCTGGCCGTCGCCGCGTTCGCCATCGTGGTGGTGGCGACGCCGCGGGAGCACTTCTGGGCGTTCGGGCTCTACGCGGTCCTGCTCGCCGGCGTCGCCGTGGCCGCCAAGGTGCCGCTGACGTACGTGCTGCGGCGGATGGTGGTCGAGCTGCCCTTCGTGCTGTTCGCCTTCCTCATCCCGGTGATCGGGATGGGGGAGCGGACGACCGTGCTGGGGGTCTCGCTGAGCGTGGCCGGGCTCTGGGCCGGCTGGAACATCCTGGCCAAGGCGACGCTGGGAGTGGTCGCCTCGATCTTGCTCGCGGCCACCACCGAACCGCGGGTCATCCTCATCGGGGCCCAGCGGCTCCGGCTGCCCAGCCTGCTGGTGCAGATCGCGATGTTCATGCTCCGCTACATGGACGTGATCATGGATGAGATGCGGCGGATGCGGGTGGCGCGGGAGTCTCGTGGCTTCGAAGCGCGGAATTTCCGGCACATCCCGGTGATCGCCCGCTCGGCGGGCGCCCTGTTCATCCGCTCGTACGAACGCGGTGAGCGGGTGCACCTCGCGATGCTCAGCCGCGGCTATTCCGGGCGGATGCCGATGATGGACGAAATTTCGGGATCTGTTGGGCAGTGGGCCACGGCCCTCGCCCTGCCGGCCGTGGCTCTAGCCGTACTAGGACTCTCGCTGTGAATTCTCTGGAAGTGAACCGGCTGGCCTACGCCTACCCCGACGGGACGCAGGCCCTGTTCGGCGTGGACTTCGCGATCCGGCGCGGCGAGCGCGTCGCGCTGCTCGGCCCGAACGGCGCCGGCAAGACCACGCTCGTCATGCACCTGAACGGCATCCTCACCGCCGGGCACGGCTCGGTGAGCGTGGCGGGCACGCCGGTGCGCAAGGACACGCTCAAGGAGATCAGGCAGCGCGTCGGCCTGGTCTTCCAGGACCCGGACGACCAGCTCTTCATGCCCACGGTCAGGGACGACGTCGCGTTCGGCCCGGCCAACTCGGGCGTGGCCGGCGAGGAGCTGGAGCGCGCGGTCAAGGGCGCGCTGGAGCGGGTCGGCATGCTGGAGGTCATCGACCGGCCGCCGCACCACCTGTCGTTCGGTCAGCGCCGGCGGGTGGCCGTGGCGACCGTGCTGGCGATGGAGCCGGAAATCCTGGTGCTCGACGAGCCGTCGTCCAACCTCGATCCGGCCGCGCGCAGGGAGCTGGCCGAGGTCCTGCGCTCGCTCGACGTGACCGTGCTCATGGTCACCCACGACCTGCCGTACGCGCTGGAGCTGTGCGAACGCTCGCTCATCCTCTCTGACGGGGTGATCGTCGCGGACGGGCCGACCCGCGAGCTCCTGGCCGACTCCGAGCTGCTCGCCCGCCACCGCCTGGAGCTCCCTTACGGCTTCGCCATCCCCGCGGCGGCCGAATAAGGCGGATCCCGGCAGGTCTTTTTCGGGTTTTGGTCCTCAACATCAAAACCATCCGAGTTTGTGCATGCCCGGTATCCGGGGATGTCGAAGTACAGTGGCTCATCGAGGAGGGGCCAAATGAAGCTGCGGCTTGCGCGACACGCCCTGGGTGATGCCGTGGTGGTGGCCGTTGAGGGGGAGCTTGACCTGTTCACGGCGCCGTTCCTCCGCGACGAGGTCCGCGACGCCATCAAACAGGATGGCGCCTGGCTGGTGCTCGATCTTCAGCAGCTGTCGTTCATGGACTCCAGCGGGCTGTCGGTGCTCATCGAGGCATGGCGGCTGGCCACGGGGGAGGGCGGCGGCGTGTCACTGGCCGCGCCACAGGCCCCCGTTGCCCGCATCCTGCGTACGACCGGGCTCGACCGGCGGATCAAGGTATATTCCGATGTCGACACGGCCGTAGGTGAGATTTAACCCACTCCGAGTAGAACTACATTCGGTAGGCGGGTTAGGGTCCGGGTTATGGACGTGAACGGATCTGCAGCAATCATCTCCGGCGGGGCCAGTGGCCTCGGCGAGGCGACGGCCCGCGAGCTCGCGGGTCACGGCGCCACAGTGGTCATCGCCGACCTCAACGAGCAGCGCGGCAAGGCCCTCGCCGACGAGCTCGGCGGTGTCTTCGCCAAAACCGACGTGACGGACGACGAGCAGGTACAGGCGGCCGTCGACGCGGCCGTGGCCACCGGCAAGCCGCTGCGCGTCGTGGTGAACAGCGCGGGCATCGGATGGGCCGAGCGCACCGTCAACCGTGACGGCGCCCCGCACAACCCGGCCTCCTTCCGCAAGGTGGTCGAGGTCAACCTGATCGGCACGTTCAACCTCATGCGTGTCGGCGCGGCGGCGATCGCCAAGACCGAGCCGGTGGACGCCGACGGGCAGCGCGGTGTGGTCGTCAACACCGCCTCCGTCGCGGCGCTGGAGGGTCAGACCGGGCAGCTCGCCTACTCGGCCTCCAAGGGCGGCATCGTGGGCATGACCCTGCCGGCGGCGCGCGACCTGGCGGCCATCGGGGTGCGGGTGAACACCGTCTGCCCGGGGATCATCGACACCCCGATCTACGGCTTCTCGGCCAACGCCGACGAGTTCAAGGCCAAGCTGGTGGCGCCCGTGGTGTTCCCCAAGCGCATGGGACGGGCCGACGAGTTCGCGCACCTGGTCAGGTCGCTCATCGAGAACGACTACATGAACGCCGAAGTCGTCCGCTTCGACGGCGGCATCCGCTTCCAGCCCAAGTGAGGTTCCGTGTCTGACGAAGTGCTCGTCGAAGAGTCCGACGGCGTCGCCGTGATCACGATCAACCGCCCCGCCGCGCGCAACGCCATCAACGGCGCGGTGGCCCGCGGCATCGCTGCCGCTCTGGACGAACTGGACGCCCGCACCGACATTTCCGCCTATGTCCTGACCGGCGCGGGCGGCTACTTCTCGGCGGGCATGGACCTCAAGGGCTTCCTGTCCGGCGACTTCCCCGTGGTCGAGGGCCGCGGCTTCGGCGGCCTGGCCGAGTCGCCGCCCAAGAAGCCGATCGTGGCGGCGGTCGAGGGCTACGCGCTCGCGGGCGGCTTCGAGCTCGCGCTGTCGTGCGACGTGATCGTGGCGTCGTCGGAGTCCAAGTTCGGCCTGCCGGAGCCCAAGCGGGGGCTCGTGGCGGGCGCGGGTGGCATCATGCGGCTGCCGCGCCGGATCCCGTACCACATCGCCATGGAGCTCGCCCTGACCGGCGACCACTACCCCGCCGCGCGCCTGTACGAGCTGGGGCTGGTCAACCGGATCACCCCGGCGGGCGAGGCGCTGGACGGGGCGCTGGAGCTGGCCCGCAAGATCGCCGCCAACGCCCCGCTGGCGCTCGCGGCCACCAAGAAGGTGATCATCGAGTCGCAGGACTGGTCGCTGGAGGAGATGTTCGCGAAGCAGGGCACGATCATCAACCCGGTGTTCGGCTCGAAGGACGCCATGGAGGGCGCGGCGGCCTTCGCCGAGAAGCGCGCCCCCCAGTGGAAGGGCGAGTAACCCTTTTCCCGGCCCCCTCCCTCTTCGGGAGGGGGATTTCTTAGCCCACGCATAAGTTCTTCTACGTACGGTAAAGAAGGAGACGGCCAGCGGGAGGGCGCATGAGCGACAATTCGAGGTCAGCGTACGAGTCCGCCAAGGGTCGTGCGGGCACCTTCCTCACCGATGCGCTGGGCGCGGCCGTCGTCATGATCGTGATGCTCGGCGTGATGTGGGCGGTCGAGGTCGTCGACTTCACGATGAACGGCAGCCTGGACCGGGAGTTCGGCATCGTCGGCTGGGTGCCCTCGGGGCTCCTGGGTATCTTCTTCGCCCCGTTCCTGCACGTGGGCTTCGAGCACCTGATGGCCAACTCGCTGCCGCTGCTGATCCTGGGGTTCCTGGCGGCGTTACGCGGGCTCGGGCGATTCTTCACGGCCAGCCTGCTGATCATCGTGATCGGCGGCATCGGCACCTGGTTCACCAGCCCCGACACGGTCACGGTGGGCGCGAGCGGCCTGGTGTTCGGATATTTCGGGTATGTGCTGGCCCGAGGGATCTTCGACCGGCGCGTGCTCGACATCGTCATCGGGATCGGGGTGGCGATCGCCTACTACTCGATCCTGTGGGGGCTGCTGCCCAACCACGAGGGCATCTCGTGGCAGGGCCACCTGTTCGGCCTGGTGGGCGGGATCATCGCGGCCTGGCTCCTGCGCCGCAAGCGCGAAGTGCTGTAGGTCGGCATTTCCCCCTGATTGGGGTGAAATGCCGAAAGGGCCTCAGACATGTAAGGGGTGTCCACAACCCCCGCATGAAGGAGGCCACCATGGGAATCGCCCGTGGATGACGACCGGAGACGCCGGTTCGAGGCCATGTATGCCCAGACATACGAGCCGATTCTCGGATATGCCATGCGCCGCTGCGAGTCCCCTGAGGACGCGGCGGACGTGGTGGCCGAGACGTTCGCCATCGCCTGGCGCCGCGCCGACGTGCTGCCGCCTGACGCGGAGGTCAGGCTCTGGCTGTACGGCATAGCCAGGAACGTCCTGGCCAACCACCGGCGCGGCCGGGTCAGGCGGCAGTCCAGGAGCGTGCGGCTCGACGCCGACCTCGCCGACCTGTACGCCTACACGCCCGAGGGCAGCGTCGAGCTGGGCGCGATCGCGCAGACGTTCAAGGAGCTGCACGAGGACGACCGGGAGCTGCTGTCCCTGGTCGCCTGGGAGGGGCTGGACCACGCCCAGCTCGCCAAGGTCCTCGACTGCTCGCGCAACGCCGTACGCATCCGGCTGCATCGCGCCCGCAAGCGCTTCGCCAAGGCGCTGGCCGGGGCGGGCATCTCCGTCAACCGTCTTTCCGTGGAGTCCGTATGAACGAGTTGAGCGAGCTCGCCAGGGTCCGGGACGAGCAACTGGCCGGTCAGGCGTCCGGCGCGGGGGCCCGTGCGCTGCTGGCGGCCATCGTCGCCGAGGAGCCGGGCACGGAAGCCGCCCGGAGCCGGGCACCGAGATCGCGCCGTGCCCGCCGCCTGGTCGTGGGGTTGGTCGCCACGGCCGCGCTCGCCACCGTGGCAGTCATGGGCCCGACCCTGCTGAAGAAGGAGGACGCCACCTCATACGCGAACACGGCCATCGACATCGAGCTGCGGGGTGACGACTACGTCGCCACGATCAAAGACCCGTTCGCCGACCACGCCCTGTACGCCGAGGCGTTCCAGGCGATGGGCCTCGACATCGGCATGGACCTGATACCCGCCTCACCGACCCAGGTGGGCAAAATCGTGCGCGTCGGATTCGCGGTCACCACCAGCGCCGACAGGCTCGGCGGCGGTCTGGAACCGGATGGGTGCACGTTCGGCAAGGAAGCCTGCTCCCTCACCGTCACGGTGAGCAAGGGATTCAAGGGCCGGGGCGTCTTCTACCTGGGTCGGCCGGCCAAGCCCGGGGAGAAGTACCAGGCTTACGCTGAGGCCGGCGGGAAGGGCGAGATGCTCGAAGGCTACGACGCCGACGGGCGGACCGTGGGCAAGATCACGGCCGAGGCGCACCGGAGGGGCCTGCGGGTGGTCTTCCAGATCATCGAGGCGAACCCGAACGGTGACGGCTTCGGCCTGAGCCGGGATCAGTCGGCCAAGGTCGGCGACCACTGGTACGTCTGGGCCGCCGAACCCGAGCAGGTCGGCACGGTGCGACTGCTGGTCACGGAGAAGCACCTCAAGAAGAACCCGGTCACCGGTGACTGACTAGGAGGTGTGCACCCGTTCGGCCGGGGAGGATGAGAGCAGGCGATCTATCAACGCCAGGCCGATGGCCGAGAGGACGAAGGCCAGGTGGATGATCGTCTGCCACATCATCTTGCTGTCCGGGATCGTCTGCGCCTTGATGAACGTCTGCAGCAGGTGGACCGACGAGATGCCCACGATGGCCGTCGCCAGCTTGACCTTGAGGACGTTCGCGTTGACGTGGGACAGCCACTCCGGCTCGTCGGGGTGCTCGTTGAGGTTGATGCGCGAGACGAACGTCTCATAGCCCCCGACGATGACCATGATGAGCAGGTTGGAGATCATCACGACGTCGATGAGGCCCAGCACCGACAGCATGACCGTGACTTCCATGTCCTTGTTGGTGCCGTGGAGGACGCCTTCGATCAGGTGCCATAACTCGACCCCGAACTGCCACACGTACACACCCTGGGCCACGATGAGCCCGAGGTAGAGCGGGACCTGGAGCCAGCGGCTGGCGAACATCAGGTAGCCCAGGCCGTTGGGCCGCCTGCTCATACTCATCCGGTATAACCCCCGTCACATGACGATATATCCGCTCAACTGGGCGGAAGGAAGATCAATTCCGTTCGCGTGTGCGAGCTTTATCGGTAAGAATGTTTCCTAACTCACCTAGCCGGAGGTTGGTCAGTTGGCGAAGCTGGGGTCCCTAGAGCGCGCGATCATGGACGTGCTGTGGGATGCCGGTAAGCCGATGCGGGTGCGCGAGCTGCTCGCCACGCTCAACGAGGAACGCGAGCTCGCCTACACCACGGTGCAGACCGTCGCCGAACGGCTGGTGAAGAAGGGGCTGCTCGTCCGCACGCCGTACCGGAACGCCTTCAAGTACGCGGCCGCCTACTCCAGGGACGAGCACGTCACGCGGCTCATGCTGGAGGCGCTGGCGGCCAGCACCGACCGGCTGCCGGTGCTGGCGAGGTTCGCGCAGAGCGTCGAGGAGGAGGACGCCCTGGCCCTGCTGGACGAGCTGTCACGCAGGACGGGTCAGAGACGCTCGACCACGTAGTCGACGCAGACCGTCAGGGCCTCGACGTCGGCCGGGTCGATGGCCGGGAACATCGCGACGCGGAGCTGGTTGCGGCCGAGCTTGCGGTAGGGCTCGGTGTCGACGATGCCGTTGGCGCGCAGCGCCTTGGCCACGGCGGCCGCGTCCACGTCGTCGGAGAAGTCGATCGTGCCGACCACCTGCGAGCGGAACTCGGGAGCCGCGAACGGCGTGGTGTAGGAGGTCTTCTCGGCCCAGGTGTAGAGGCGCTGGGCGGAGTCGGCGGTGCGGGCGGTGGTCCAGGCCAGGCCGCCGTTGCCGTTCATCCAGTCGAGCTGGTCGGCCAGCAGGAACAGCGTCGCCACCGACGGGGTGTTGTAGGTCTGGTCCTTGCTGGAGTTGTCGATCGCGACCGGCAGGCTGAAGAACTCCGGCACGTAGCGGTCGGTGGCGGCGATCTCCTCGACCCTTTCCAGGGCGCGCGGCGACATGAGCGCGATCCACAGGCCGCCGTCGGAGGCGAAGCTCTTCTGCGGGGCGAAGTAGTAGACGTCGGTCTCCTCGATGGACACGGGCAGGCCGCCCGCGCCGGAGGTGGCGTCCACGAGCACCAGCGAGTCGTCGGAGCCGCCCAGCTCGATCGGCCGCTCGATCGGCATGGCCACGCCGGTCGAGGTCTCGTTGTGGGTGAGCGCGTAGACGTCGACGCCGTCCTCGGGCACTGCGGCGGGGTAGGTGCCCACCTCCGACTTGATCACCGTGGGCTCGCCCAGCCAGGGCGCCTTCTTGGCGACGGTGGCGAACTTCGAGGAGAACTCACCGAACGACAGGTGCTGGGATCGCTCCCGGATGAGCCCGAAGGAGGCGATGTCCCAGAACGCGGTGCTGCCGCCGTTGCCCAGCACGACCTGGTAGCCCTCGGGGAGCGCGAACAGGTCGATGAGGCCGGCGCGTACACGGCCGACCAGGTTCTTGACCGGCTTCTGGCGATGTGAAGTGCCCATGAGACTCGCGCCGGAGGCGGCGAGCGCGGCCAGTTGCTCGGAGCGAACCTTCGAGGGCCCGCAGCCGAAACGGCCGTCGACGGGCTTGATGTCAGCGGGAATCACGATGTCAGCCACCTGACCAAGGGTACTTACCCCTGAAGGTTGCCTGGACCCGGGTCCGGATGGTGAGAAAGGATGAACCATTTCCACGGATCATTCGTTGGACCAGCAGCACAGAAGAGCACCGGCTGGAGGGGCGTCCGGGTGGCCGATCTGCGGAGTGTCGTCGAGGGGTTGATTCGCCGGCCCGCGTTCTGGCGGGCCGACCCGCCGCTGCCCACGGTGTTCGTGACGGGTCCCGCGGCGCTCGACGCGGCCGAGATGCTCGCCAAGCCGTTCGTGGGCAGCGTGCCCTACGCCCATGTCAAGGAGGGCGCGCACCAGTCGATCCAGGCGCTGGTGGAGGAGCTGGCGGGCGAGCAGGGCGAGCTGGGCAAGCCGGTGGGCGGGTCGCTGCTGCCGCCGCCGCGCTTCCCGCTCGCGCAGTTCGTGCTGTGGGCCAGGAAGCAGCGGTATCTGCCGCCGCCGGGCGGCGATCCCGATGATCCCGAAAGCTGGCTGCCGGCTCCGGGCACGCACACGGGCTACCGGATGTTCAAGGAACGGCTCAAGGAGTGGCAGCGCAGCAGCCGCGACACCGACCGGGGGCGAAGGACGTCAGCCGACTTCCTGGCGCGCGCCGCGACGACCTGGGTGCCGGTCGGCACATTGGCGGTCTGGTGGTTCAACGGCCCCGCCGACCTCGTCGGCCTCGCTCCGTGGGTGCTCGGCCTGGTGGTGGCCGCGCTCGGCACCACCGGCCAGGCCTTCTTCTCGATCAGGGGGACGTTGTTCACCGGCTGGCTCCGCAAGCAGCCGTACGAACGGCGGAAACGGTTCGACCGGCCCGCCCCGTACGCGCTCCGCCTGGCCAACGCCGACGACGAGGAGATCAAGCGGTTATTGGTGCACGCGCTGATGCGGGATCTGCGCGAGGCGTACAAGAAGTGGATCATTCCGTGGCCGAGCTGGGGCAGGGGGCAGTACGCCCTGCTGCTGATCGAGGTGGCCGATCCCGCCGGGATCAACGCTGAGTTCCTGCAGCTCTTGGAGGAGACCACCAAGAAGACAGGGATGCTGCCGCCGATGGTCGTGCTGGCGGCCGTGCCCTCTGTCCCGCCAGGACCGCCGACCGAGTCCGAGGAACTGGACGAGCTCGCCAAGGCCGTCGGGCGGTGGCGGGCCGCGGCCCGGTTGCGCGTTCCGGATCTGCGGATCGGCGTCCATGCCACGGCCGTGCCCGCCGCCGGGGAATACCCGCAGGTGCTGCCGCGCAGGAAGCGGGCCCTGGGCTACTGGACGGCCATAGGGCTGCTGCTGGTCCTGCCGTTCGCCTTGGTCTTCTGGGTGCAGCGGGACAGGGCGGCCCACTGCGGCGGCCTGGAGTGGGCGGAGCGGATCGGCACCGAGTGCGTCGGCGTCGTGAACGCCATCGGCGACACGCCGGACGGCCTGCTCGTGGACGACGTGAAGGAGCTGGTCAAGAAGATCGACGCGAACAACGCCTACGCCATCGGCTCGGGGCGCTACGTCAGCGTGGTCGTGTTCGGCGAGTACTCGATCACGAAGACGGAGGCGAACGACACCCGGCTCGCGGCCGCCGTGTCCGAGCTGGAAGCGGTGGAGGAGCAACAGCGGACCGCCAGCACCACGCCCCGGCTCCGCGTGCTGATCGCCAACGCCGGCGACAACTTCCTCCATGGTCGCCGGGCGGCGCAGCTCGTCACCGAGCTCGCCGCGCGGGACCCGCACGTGATGGGCGTGATCGGCCTGCCGCGCAGCGTGGAGGGCGTCAGCCAGGCGATCGAGGAGCTGCATCTGGCGAAGATCCCGATGGTGTCGAGCACGGCGACGGCGGATCGGCTCGGCTACGTCGGCGACTCCGCCGACGCCAAGCAGTCCGGCCAGCCGTCCCCCTACTACTTCCAGGTGGGGCCGACCAACTTCCGTGAGGCGACGCTGGGCGCGCGGTTCGCCCGGAAGATGCTCCTCCCGCACGTCGCCAAGCCGGTCGCGGTCATCGTCCGG
The DNA here is from genome assembly GCF_040638335.1 of Nonomuraea sp. NPDC026600. Classification (NCBI taxonomy): domain Bacteria; kingdom Bacillati; phylum Actinomycetota; class Actinomycetes; order Streptosporangiales; family Streptosporangiaceae; genus Nonomuraea; species Nonomuraea sp. NPDC026600. The sequence goes on along the minus strand of NZ_JBEZYD010000010.1, from coordinate 144,552 downwards.
GACGCCTCGACCACCGACCAGTACACGACGAACCTGGCCGACGATTTCGTGACGGCGCTGAAGGCCCAGGGCATCACCGTCAAGGAGCTGAAGGACTACAGCGTCGAGTCAGGCGGCATCCAGGAGGCCGCTGTGGGGGCCTGCGGCCTCAAGCCGGACGTCTTCCTCTATGCCGGGCGGGCTTCGGAGTTCCTCGGCTTCCTCAGCTCGGTTGAGGGCAGCGGCTGCAAGGAGGCGAAGGTGATCGCGGGCGACGATGTCGTCAAGGCGATGAGCGACCACGGCGGCGAGATCGGCCAGCTGAAGCAGATGGAGGTCTATTACCTGGCGCTGGCGCCCCGGGCGGTGTGGAAGGAGAGCTCCACCAAGCAGACCGCGTTCATCAGCAGCCTGCTCGCGGGCGCGCACGCGAAGTCCTCCGACGACAACCTCATCCTCACCTTCGACGCGGCCAACCTGCTCTACCAGGCGGCCAGCACCGCCTACCGGGCCGGAGCACAGGAGGGAGGCGACCTGCCCAGCCGGGGCGACATCCTCTACCGGCTCACCCGGAGGGTCTGGAACGGATCCAGCGGGAAGATCGACTTCGGTGCCGCCGATCTGCACACCCCCGTCGGCAAGGCCGTCTCGATCATGAAGGTGGACGTGGAGCGGGCGGGCCGCCCGAAGCCGGTCGTCCGCTGCGGCTCGCTGGACGCCACCGAGGCGCCCCCGAAGAACACCGTGTGCGACGGCCTGCCCGACACCGCGGACTCGCCGCCCGCTACCAAATGAAGTACGGCTGCCGCATCGGGATGCGGCAGCCGTACAGATCGGGATCGAGGCGTCAGATGGTGCCGACGACCTCGGAGGCGCCGGGCACGTCGCTGAGCGGACGCGACGCCGGGCCGATGTACTTGGCACTCGGGCGGACCAGCCGGCCCGTGCGCTTCTGCTCCAGGATGTGCGCGGCCCAGCCGGCCGTACGGGCGCAGGTGAACATCGAGGTGAACATGTGCGCCGGCACCTCGGCGAAGTCCAGCACCACGGCCGCCCAGTACTCGACGTTCGTGGCGAGCACCCGGTCGGGCTTACGCGCGTGCAGCTCCTCCAGTGCGGCCTGCTCCAGAGCGGCGGCGACCTCGTAACGAGGCGCGTTGAGCTCCTTCGCGGTACGGCGCAGCACCCGCGCGCGCGGGTCCTCGGCACGGTAGACCCGATGGCCGAAGCCCATCAGCCGGCTGCCCTTGTCGAGCTCGCTCTGCACGTACTTCTTGGCGTCGCCCAGGTGCTCGACGCCTTCGATCATGTGCAGCACCCGGGCCGGAGCACCGCCGTGCAGCGGGCCGGACATGGCGCCGACCGCACCGGAGAGCGCGGCGGCCACGTCGGCGCCGGTGGAGGCGATGACCCTGGCGGTGAACGTGGAGGCGTTCATGCCGTGCTCGGCGGCCGAGGTCCAGTAAGCGTCGATGGCCTTGACGTGGTTGGGGTCGGGCTCGCCACGCCAGCGGACCATGAACCGTTCGACGATGGTCTTGGCCTCGTCGACGCGGCTCTGCGGCACCATCGGCAGGCCGAGGCCGCGCGCCGACTGCGCCACGAAGGAGAGCGCCATCACGGAGGCACGCGCGAGCTGGTCGCGGGCCTCCTCGTCGCTGATGTCGAGGAGCGCCTTGAAGCCGTAGGCCGGGGCCAGCATGGCCAGGGCGCTCTGTACGTCTACGCGGATGTCACCGGAGTGGACAGGAATGGGGTACGGCTCCGCCGGGGGCAGGCCCGGCTGGAACTTGTTGTCGACCAGCAGGCCCCAGACGTGCCCGAAGGGGACACGGCCGACCAGCTCCTCGATGTCGACGCCCCGATAGCGAAGGGCGCCCCCTTCTTTGTCCGGTTCCGCGATCTCGGTCTCGAAAGCTACAACGCCCTCGAGGCCGGGTTTGAAGTCGGACATTCTCGGCCGCCTCCCTTTCTTGCCATGTTCCGGCAATGCCTTGATGTCGAGATACCGGCGGGTCAATTTAACCCCCTACCCGCCCGTGGTCCGTCTCCGGACCCGCCGGAACGTGAAAGCCGCTGGTAGGGAGTGTTGTGTGGGATCTGCCACCAAGCGCGCAAGAATACCGTCTCGTGGATGGAACCTCGCGCCCGCCCGCGCTGGCGGGGCTTCGCCGTACCTATGAGGGCGAGCCGCTGCTCGAAGCCGATCTCGCCCCCGATCCGATCACGCAATTCGCCATCTGGTTCCAGGAGGCGCTCGCCGCCGGCCTGCCGGAACCGAACGCCATGGTGCTGGCCACGGCCTCGGCCGGCGGCCGGCCGAGTGCCAGGACCGTGCTGCTCAAGGGCTACGACGAGCACGGATTCGTCTTCTACACCAACTACGAGTCGCGCAAGGGCCGTGACCTGGCCGAGAACGCCCGCGCGTCGCTGATGTTCCCCTGGCACCCGATCCGCCGCCAGGTACGCGTCGAGGGCACGGTCGCGCGGCTCTCGAACGAGGAGTCGGCCGACTACTTCAAGTCCAGGCCGTACGGCTCGCGGATCGGGGCCTGGGCGTCGCGCCAGTCCGCGGTCGTACGGTCCAGGGAGGAGCTGGACGCCCGATACGAGGAGCTAGCCGCCCGATGGCCGGAGGATCCGCCCGTGCCCGACTTCTGGGGCGGTTACCGGGTCAGCCCGTTGGAGGTGGAGTTCTGGCAGGGGCAGCTTGACAGGATGCATGACAGGCTCCGCTACCGGCGAACCCGCCCTGGGTGGGTCCTGGAGAGACTTGCCCCTTAATGTGCCTTAAGTGGCAATCGGGGAGCTGGTCAAGCGTCATCTCATAGACATACGGCCGCTGGCCGTTCCCACCTACCGGCGGCTCTGGTCCGGTCAGGCCATCGCCAACATCGGCATCGGAGTGACCGTCGTCGCGGTCAGCAAGCAGGTCTGGGACCTCACCCAGTCCTCGTTCTGGGTCGGCCTGCTGAGCCTGGCCAACCTGATCCCGCTCCTGGTGTTCGGGCTGTGGGGCGGGGCGTTCGCCGACGCGGTCGACCGGCGCCGGCTGCTGATCGCCAGCTCGCTCATCTCCTGGGTCGCGACGCTCTTCATCCTGGCGCAGGCCCTCCTGGGGCTGGGCAACGTCTACCTGTTGCTGCTCGCCTCGGCGGTGAGCGCCACCGGGTTCGCCATGGCCTCGCCCGCCCGCGGCGCGATCATCCCCAGGATCCTGCCCGCCGAGCTGGTGCCCGCCGCCAACGCGCTGAACTCGCTGGTCTACGGGTTCGGCGCGATCGTCGGGCCGATGATCGCGGGCGTGCTGCTGGCCTGGCAGGGCTACCCGCTGGCGTACGCGGTCGACGCCGTCCTCTTCACGGCCGGCCTGTACGCGGCGATCCGGCTGCCCGAACTGCTCCCCATGGGGGAGATCCAGCGGCCCGGCTGGCGGTCGGTGCTCGACGGGCTGCGCTACATCGCGACCGGGCCGGTCCTGCTGATGTCGTTCGTCGTGGACATCATCGCGATGGTGTTCGCCCTGCCGAGGGCACTGATCCCGCAGGCCGTGGCCGAGCGCTTCGACGGCTCGCCGATCGCGCTCGGCTGGCTGTCGGCCGGCATGGCCATCGGCGCGGTCCTCGGCGCGCTCGGCTCCGGCTGGCTGGGCCGCGTACGCCGCCAGGGGGTGGCTCTGACGGTCACAATCGCCCTCTGGGGCCTCAGCGTGGCCGCGGCCGGGTTGGCCCAGCAGCTGTGGCTGATGGTCGTTCTGATGGCCGTCGGCGGGGTGGCCGACATGGTCTCGTCGGTCTGGCGGCAGTCCATCCTGCAGTTGCACGCTCCCGACGAGATGCGCGGGCGGATGCAGGGGGCGTTCATGGTGGTCGTGGCGGGCGGCCCGCGCCTGGGCGACCTGCGGGCCGGCCTCACCGCCGTGTGGTTCGGGATGACCTGGGCGTGGGTGGGCGGCGGCCTGGCGTGCGCCATCGCGGTCCTGGTCGTCGGCCTGTCGGTGCCCAGCTTCCGGAACTACCGGGCCGGTTAGCCGTACCCGCGGATGCGCCGCGCCCCGGCGGTCGGGCCGGCCGGGAAGGAACTGGGTCGCTCCGGTGTTGTCGTCCATCACCCTCGCCGGTCGTTCTCCCCATAGGGTTCCGTGTGACTTCTGTGCCCGTAGTCGACGGGTCCAGTACCTGCCCTGACCGGCGTAGCATTCAGATGGGAGGAGCCTTGACCGCACACGGCCTGATCGACACAACGGAGATGTACCTCCGCACGATCTTCGAGCTCGAGGAGGAGGGCATCGTCCCGTTGCGCGCGCGCATCGCGGAGCGGCTCCAGCAGAGTGGTCCCACCGTGAGCCAGACCGTGGCCCGGATGGAGCGCGACGGCCTGGTCCGCGTCGAGGGTGATCGCCACCTGTCGATGACCGAGCTCGGCCGCACCCTGGCCACGCGCGTCATGCGCAAGCACCGCCTCGCGGAGTGCCTGTTGACCGAGGTCATCGGCCTGCCCTGGGAAGAGGTGCACATCGAGGCGTGCCGCTGGGAGCACGTGATGTCCGAGTCCGTGGAGACCCGCCTGGTGACGCTGCTCGACAACCCGACGGTCTGCCCGCACGGCAACCCGATCCCCGGTCTGGGCGAACTCGGGGCCAGAGAGCCCGTAGAAGGCAGCCCGGACCTCTTGACATCCATGTCCGACCTCGCCGGACCCAGAGATATACCCGTAGTCGTGCGGCGAATTAGCGAACAAGTGCAAAGCGATCCTGCTGTGATGCTTAAACTCAAGCAAGTTGGGATACAACCCGGACGCGAGGTGACGCTCGCGGCGAGCGACGACGGTGTGCGGGTGACAGGTGACGGTGACGCGAACGACACTCTCGCGGAGCTTCCGCGTGACGTTGCCGCGCATGTTTTCGTCTCCAGACGCTGACTCGCCCGCTACTCCTTGGTTGAATCCCTCTTGGGAGGCCCTCCACTCCCCGCCGGTCGACACTGTTGCAGGAGTGCCCGTGGTTCGCTTTGCGCACATGCCCTCCCTAGGAGTGGTCTCCGGATGAAGCGTTGGGGGGATCTGTCGCACGACGAGGCTGATCAGCTTGCGGCCGAATCTGTACTTGATCATGCGGAGATGGCGGTCGTCGTGACCGACCGTTTCAGCAATCTCCTCTATTGGAATCCGTTCGCCGAGAAGCTCTTCGGGCGCCCCTCGAAGTCGTCACGTGACACCTCGATGCTGTCGCTCGGCATCATGGAGAAGGACCACCCGCTCGCCACCGAGCTGGCCAAGCACGTACTTAAGGGCGGCGTGTGGGAGGGCACCTTTGACGTGCGGCGGGGTGACGGCACGATCGTCTATGTGCGCGCCCAGGCCGTCCCGCTGCGCCATCCCTCCGGGTCGGTGACCGGCATCGTCGTCACCGCCCGCGAGGCGCTGCGCAGCAACGAGCGGGAGAAGGACCGCTTCGGCCTGCTGGAGCGCATCGGTGAGCGGCTGGCCGGCTCGCTGTACGTCGAGGAGACGCTCAAGCGGGTGGCCGAGATGCTCGTCCCGCAGTTCGCCGACCACTGCTTCATCGAGTTGATGGAGGGCGACCGGCTGGTCCGCCGGGTCTCGCAGCACGTCCAGGGATGGAGCCCGCCGCCCGGCACCTGGAAGCCGATCGGCGCGGAGATCCGCTACCCGGCCAGCCACTACGCCGACACCGCGCTGCGCCGCCAGGAGACCATCCTCGTCGAGGACTTCGCCGCCAGCAGTTTCCCCTCGCCGAGCGAGGGCAGCGCCAAACTGTGCGGCGAGGTCGGCATGACCTCCGCCATCGTCGCCCCCCTGTGCGTACGCGGCGAGACGCTCGGCCTGATGTACCTGGGCCTGTCCAACCTCACCGACCGCCGCAGCCCCCACTACGACGCGTTCGACCGCGACTTCGTCGGCGCCATCGCCACCCGGGTCGCGCTCGCGATCGACAACGCGCTGCTGTTCGAGGAGGAGCGGCACACGGCCGAGTCGTTCCAGAAGCACCTGCTGCCGCGGGCGCTGCCCCAGCTCGACGGCCTGCAGATCGCGGTGCGCTACTACCCGGCGGCGCCGCTCGCCTCCCACGGCCAGGGCATCCAGACCCAGGTCGGCGGCGACTGGTACGACGTGATCCCGCTGTCGGCCGGTCGCGTCGGCATCGTCATCGGCGACGTGGAGGGCCGGGGCGCCAAGGCCGCGGCCATCATGGGCCAGCTCAGGGCGGCGCTGCGGGCCTTCGCCCAGGACGACAAGTCACCGGCCGACATCCTGGCCAGGCTCGACGAGTGGACCCGCATCATCGCCGATCCCGAGAAGGACGACAGCGGCGCCGACATCAGCGTGCCGCCGATCGTGACCTGCCAATACCTCGTCTACGACGCCTGGTCGCGGCAGCTCTCGTTCGCCAACGCCGGCCACGCGCCGCCGCTGCTGCTGGTCGACGGCCAGTGCGTCGAGCTCGACATCGAGGAGGTCGGCCAGCCGCTGGGCGTACGCGCCAAGGGCCTGCACGCCGACCTCGTCTACAAGGAGGAGACCCGCACGCTGCCGCCCGGCGCGGCGCTGCTCCTCTACACCGACGGCCTGGTCGACCGCCGCCCCGGCCGCGACGGCCGGATGCCGACCGACGCCGAGACGCTGGGCGTGCTCTGCGAGAAGCTGGCGAAGATGGCCGACGCCGAGGTGGAGCGGGTCGCCGACGCCGCGACCATCGCGGTGCCCGGCGAGATCGACGACGACATGGCGATCCTGGTGGTCCGGTCGAGCCAGTCGGACCTCGACGTCGAGGAACGCACGTTCCCGGCGCAGCCGATCATGGTCGGCGAGGCGCGCCGGATGGCCTCCGAGGCGTTCGGCGGCTGGAACGTCCCCGAGGAGCGCGCCGAGCTGGCCTGCCTGCTCGTCTCCGAGGTCGTCACCAACGTGGTGCTCCACGCGGCTCACGCGGGCGTGCCCCGCAGGGAGCTGGTCGCCGAGGGGCCGCCGCTGCCGTTCGAGGAGTCCTGGGACGTGCCCGGCTTCGAGGACGAAGTAGTGGGCGACAAGGAGTTCACGCTGCGGCTGCGCCGGGGCGAGGAGTCGGTCTGGGTCGAGGTGTTCGACCAGGACCTGCGCCTGCCGCGGATCCGGAGCGCGGGGGAGAACGACGAGGGCGGACGCGGCCTTTACCTGGTGGACCAGCTCGCCAGGCGCTGGGGGTCGCGACCCACCAGGGAAGGCAAAGCCGTCTGGTTCGAGATTCCCACCCGTAGCCGCTGAGTGGTTGACTCGAGGCCATGGAGCTGGCCTATGAGCGTCGCGGCACCGGCGCGCCGCTGATCCTCATTCATGGCATCGGCCACCACTGGCAGGCATGGCTGCCGGTCATGGACCGCCTCGCCGCCTCGCGTACCGTCATCGCCATCGACCTGCCCGGTTTCGGGGTCTCGCCCGGCCTGCCCGACGCCATTCCGTACACCGCGGAGTCGCTCGCCGACGCGGTCGAGTCGTTCTGCGCGCTGCTCGGCGTGCGCGATCCGCACGTCGCGGGCAACTCGCTCGGCGGTTACATCGCGCTGGAGCTGGCCTCGCGCGGCGTGGTCACGACGGCCACCGCGCTGTCGCCCGCGGGTTTCTGGACGCGCCCCGAGCTGCTGTACTGCCAGGCGGTGCTGCGCGCGCTGCGGGCCACGGCCAGGTCGCTGCCGCCGGAGCAGGCCGGCTGGCTCGCCGCGAACCCGATGGGCCGGGCCCTGTCGGCCGGGCTCCTGGTGGCCCATCCATCCCGGATGTCGCCGACGGCCCTGATCGCCGCCACCCAGGCTCTGGTCGCTTCGCCCGGCTTCGACGAGACGCTGGAGGCGTTCTCCGGCGTGATGCCGCCCGCGCCGCCCAAGTCGCCCATCACGATCGCCTGGGGCGAGCACGACCGGCTGCTGTTGCGCCGTCAGGCCGTGCGCGCCGCCAGGTGGTCGGGGCAGCGGGTCAAGCTGCTCAAGGGCTGCGGTCACGTGCCGATGAGCGATGATCCCGGGCTGGTGGCCCGGGTGCTGCTGGAAGGCAGCGGTGGTTAGGCGGCTTCGAGGTTGGCGGCCATCTGGGTCAGCACGGCGAGGGTGGTCTGGAAGTCCTGCGGGCTCACGCCCTTGGTGGCCTGCTGCCTGAACTCGGCCACGCGGCTGACGACAGCCGCGTGGGCCGCCTTGCCTTCGTCGGTGAGGGTGGTGCCGGTGATCAATCCTCTGGCGGTCAACTCGCGCACCGCGTCGCCGGTGCCGTCGAACGCCTTCAGCGCCTCGTACGGGTCGTTGCCCTCGGACGCGGCGTTGAGCGCCTGCCATTCGCGGCGCGAGAGCTCATGGTCGTGGAGTGCCTGGCCCATCGTCTCCTCAAGGAGCGTGTGGACGTGCTTGAGCAGGTATCCGATTCTCCGGTTCATGCATGTATAATAGCAACTATATGTACTTTGACAATGAAATTGAAGCAGTCGAACGCGCGATGGTCGCCATCAGGCGCCGGCAGAGCAGGCGCGCGCTGGCGCGGCTGCAGGGTGCGCCGGGGCCGGAGTTCGAGGTGCTCGACGTGATCGAGGCCGCGAGCCCGCCCGTCACCGTCTCTACCGTGGCCGACGCGCTCTCGGTCGACCAGCCGAGGGCGAGCAGGCTGGTGGCGGCGGCCGTCGCGGCCGGCCTGGTCAGGCGCGACGCGGACCAGGCCGACGGGCGCAGGGCGCTGCTCGTGCTGACCGACGCGGGCCGGACGGCGCTGGAGCAGGCGCATCGCGGCAGGCAGATGGCGTTCGCCGAAGCCATGACGGGATGGTCGGACGCGGAGCGCGCGGAGTTCGCGCGGCTCCTCACCCGCTTCGTCGAGGGGCTCCCCGGCTAGCGGATCGTCTGGCCATAGACGAGCAGCATGACGATGACGAAGACGATCATCACCCCGACGTAGCCCACCGGCCCCAGGCGCAGCGCCCGGCGCACGCGGTTGAGGCCCCAGGCGAACAGCAACGCCAGGAAAACCAGCAGGATCAGGCCGCCGTACATGCTGACCAGTATGCGGTGTCGGAGCCCTTCTCGCGCGCTGTCAGTTGGAGTTGCCGTGGCTGGCCGGCCAGCCCTTGGTCTCCATCTTCGCCAGCCGGCGAACCGTGATCTTCTTCTTCGGCTGGGTCTCTCGGCTGTCCTCCGGCGCGATCTCTTCGGGACGCACTCAGCAGCCTCCTGGGTCGGTTTCGGTATGGGTGACTGACGCGATTCTGAACGATCAACGACTGCTGTCAAGCACTACAGACGTCACACTCGTCACGCGCGGGGAAACGGACGAAGATCTGGTCGTCGGGCGCCACCAGGTTGATGCCGTACGCGTAACCGGGGGCGACGTCGGGGATGCCGGTCAGCAGTGAGATCACCGCGTGGGCGGTGAGCAGGCCCGACAGGCCGCCCGAGGTCGAGAGCACGCCGGGCCAGCCGAAGTCGGTCATCCTTCCATGACGCTCGCCTTCCGCCCGCAGGCACTCGTAACACGGGAAACCCGGCGCGAAGACGCCCACCGACAACTGCGGGCCCTCGTAGCCGCCGCCCACCCAGGGGATGCCTGCGGCGGCGCAGGCCCGGTTCGCCCACCGGCGGATGCCATCGGGCTCGCGTGGCTCGTCCGCGCAGAGCGCGAGCACGTCGAAGCCGGTGATCAGCCGAGCCAGCTCCGCGGGGCTGCCGATCCGCCGGTTCTCGCCGGTCACCTCGACGTGGGAGTTGACCGCTCGCAGCCGTTCCGTGGCGACGTCCACCTTGGGTCGGCCCACGTCCTCCTCGCCGTACAGGGTCTGGCGGTTGAGGTTGGACAGCTCGACGAAGTCGCCGTCGACGCAGTGGATCGCGCCGACGCCGGCGGCGGTGAGGGCCCAGGCGGCGTGCGAGCCGGTGCCGCCCAGGCCGAGCACGACCACCCTGGCCCGCTTGAGCAGGAGCTGCGGTGCCCAGCTCGGCTCGCGCGGGCGCAGGCTCGCCCAGCGGAAGTAGGCGGCGTTCCTGGCGTACCGGTCCAGCTCGTCGGGGGCCAGCTCCGGCGGCGGCGCGGCCGACGCGTCCTCGACGTGGCCGGAGTCCAGCAGCGTCGTGACGAGCTCGGCCGCGTTCGGGCAGCGGTCCGCGAGCGCGGTGACGATCTCCCCGCGGGTACGGGTGCCGTCCATGAGCTCGAGGGCGTGCCAGGCGTGGCCGTTCGGGTCCTCGATCTCACTGGCGAGTCCGTAGATTTCCCCGCCTATCCGGATCGTGCCGTTGTCGAGACGATACGGGCGATGCTCCGGTTTTACCCGAGGACGCGTCATGCGTCCGGATTCTAGAACCCGAAGGACCGTCCGATGATCTCCTTCATGATCTCTGTTGTGCCGCCGTAGATGGTCTGGACGCGGCTGTCGATCCACGCCTTGGCGACCGGGTACTCCATCATGTAGCCGTAGCCGCCGTGCAGTTGGAGGCAGCGGTCGATGACCTTGTTCTGGAGCTCGCTGGTCCACCACTTGGCCTTGGCGGCGTCGACCACGGTCAGCTCCTTGGCGTTGAGCGCCACGATGCACTTGTCCACGTAGTGGCGGGCGATCTCCGTCTCGGTGGCCAGCTCCGCCAGGACGAACCGGGTGTTCTGGAAGGACCCGATATTTCGCCCGAATGCCTGGCGGGACTTGCAGTACTCGATGGTCTGCTCCAGCACGACCTCCGCCGCCGCGACCGCCGCCACCGCGATGGACAGGCGCTCCTGAGGCAGGTTGTTCATGAGCTGGAAGAAGCCCTGGCCCTCTTCGGCGCCGAGCCGGTTGGCCACGGGGACGCGGACGTTCTCGAAGAACAGCTCGGCCGTGTCCTGCGCCTTCATCCCGATCTTGTCGAGGTTGCGGCCGCGCCCGAACCCCTCCATACCCCGCTCGACGACCAGCAGCGTGGTGCCGCGCGCCCCCGCCCCGGGATCGGTCTTGGCGACCACCACGACGAGGTCGGCGTTGATCCCGTTCGTGATGAACGTCTTCTGCCCGTTAACCAGGTAGTGATCGCCTTCGCGGACCGCGGTCGTCCTGATCCCCTGCAGGTCGCTCCCGGCGCCCGGCTCGGTCATCGCGATCGCCGTGATGAGCTCCCCGCTGACGAACCCGGGCAGCCACCGCCGCTTCTGCTCCTCATCGGTCAGGTCGACGAGGTACGGCGCCATGATGTCGTTGTGCAGGCCGAATCCGAGCCCTGACGCGCCGTGCCGGATGATCTCCTCGACGATGACCGCGTTGAACCGGAAGTCGGTGACACCGGCCCCTCCGTACTCCTCCGGGACGGAGAACCCGAACATGCCGATCTCCCCGGCCTTCTTCCATACCTCACGCGGGACGACGCCGTCCTTCTCCCACTGACCGTGGTGGGGTGCCACTTCACGGGTCATGAACTCGCGCACGGTCTCCAGGAAGAGCAGGTGCTCCTCGTCGAAGAGGTCTCGCCGCATCAGTCGCCTCCAAGCAGGGTGATCGTGCAGGACAGAATACAATTCTGTTGCGGCTTTTCCAGGGGCGGACACGGGTTCATCACAAGTGCCGATAGTTACGGTGTTCGGCGGACATCGACCCTAAGATCGACCTTCGGCTTAGTGTTGATCGGAGTGTGCCGTGACTCGATGGCGAAAGGCGTTGATCGCCGCATCGGCCGGATTAACGGCGGCCGTTGGGCTGACGGTGCTGCACGATGTCCCGGCGTCCGCCGCTCCGGCGGATCTGGAAGTCCAGTACCTGTGCAAGCCGACGGGTCCGAAAAGCATCGTCAGGCACGACGACGTTCAGCTGAGCACGCGGCTCAACTTCGCCACGGACCTCGTCGTCGGTGATCCGCTCAACTTCACCTGGAAGCTCGACTACGCCAACGACACCCGGCTCCAGTCGCCCGGCTACTTCGCCGCCGGCGCCCAGGTGCACGCGGTCGGCAACGTCGAGCTCGACAGTAGCTGGCAGGGCATCCTGAAGCCCAAGGGCGCCGCCGACCAGGAGTCGAACCTGCGGCCCGACGACCCGCTGTCGCTTCCCGAGGCGCTGACCGACCCGGGTCTCATCGACAAGCCGGGCACCATCAAGGTGACGCCGAAGGACATCGTCCTCGACTTCATGCCGCCGGACGGCAGCGTCGAGGTCAACGACGGCAACGACAGCGACAACCCCAGCGACCTGGAGATCGTCTACACCGGGTCCTGGACGCCGATCATCGGCCGCCCGTCCTCCGAGCACCACGTCCACAACGACCTGCACGAGACGACCACCGCGGGCGACTCGGCCCAGCTCACCTTCGTCGGCACCGGAGTCGAGTACATCGGCCCGCGCGACAAGGACGCGGGTCCGGTCGACATCTACATCGACGGCACCAAGCGGGCCACGGTCGACCCGTCGCGCGACGACAACGACGATCCGGTGAACGACGACCTCAACGGCGGCGCCACCCTGTGGAAGTCGCCGTCGCTGGCGTACGGCAGCCACACCATCATGATCAAGAGCACTTCCACCGCTCCGGTCTGGCTGGACGCCTTCGAGGTGACGACCAGCACGGCCAAGGTGCCCACCGGCTACCACCGCGCCACCTGCACCATGATCGGCGGGCCCGTTTCGGTGATCGTCACGGTCAGGGAGCGAGGAGAACCCACCACCTCGCAGACTCCCACCATCACACCGACGCGTACGCCCACCTCCACGCCGACCGGCTCGGTCACCCCGTCGAGCACCCCGACGGTCTCGTCCCCGAATGTGGACCCGGGTATCGACCGCAGCCTGGTGAGCGTGGTGCCGGGCGGCGTGAGAACCACTACGGCGACCCCCAAACCGACCACGACCAAGACCAAGTACGTCAAGGCGCAGGTGGCCAAGACACCCAAGGGCGGAGTGGACTCCGGTGAGGCGCCGGAGCCGGGACGCGGATCGTACGGGCTGATCGCGGGCGGCTCCATGCTGCTGATGGGGAGCCTCACAGGAGGGCTGCTGCTCCGGCGGCGCAAGGCCGGGCACGCCGGAGGAGTCGAGTCATGACCGAGCAGAAGCCACTGCTGAACAGGGCACTTCCCGGGCTGCTGATCGCCGGGTCGTTGGGCGGGGTGGGCGCCATCATGGTCGGCCTGCTGTCGCTGGCGCCGACCGTGGACGACGGCTCGGGTCCCGCACCGCAGGCCCAGCCGAGCACAGTCAAGATCCAGAACGCGGCGGGCGCCTTCGTCCTGCCCCCGACCGTGGGCCCGGGCGGCAAGAACGTGCCGCTCACCCCGGCACGCCTCGACGCCCCGCCCCCGCTGGCCGCCGCCCCGGTCGTCGCCCCGATCCCGCCGGCCAAGACCAAGGCCAAGAAGGCGGCGCCGGTCCGCATCAAGATTCCGAAGATCAAGGTCAATGCCATGATCGGTTCGGTCACCGTCGACATCAAGGGCAACCTGACCACCCCGCCGCTGTCGAAGCCGAGCCTGACGGGCTGGTACAAGTTCTCGCCGGTCCCGGGCGAGCTGGGGCCCGCGGTGATCAACGGCCACGTGAGCACCACGAAGGGCGCGGCGGTGTTCTCCCGGCTCTCCGAGGTGGCCAAGGGGGACCAGATCTACGTGTACCGGTCGGACAAGAAGGTGACGCGGTTCACTGTCAGCGGGGTCGAGCAGGTCAGCAAGTCCTCGTTCCCGACCGCTCGCGTGTACGGGAACACGAAGAACGCGCAGCTCAGGCTGATCACTTGCGGGGGCGTCTTCAACAAGACGGCCCACAGCTACACGGACAACATCATCGTGTACGCCACCCTGTCCAAGACGAAGGGGTAAGGCGGGCAAGTGCTTGCTTGTAGGGTTTACGGGAACTTCACAGGGACAGTTCGTATCATCTCTACCTAACCGTGACCAACGGCTGGGATTCTGATACGCCTGTTGATACTGCGCTGAACGGAGAAGGACAGTGCTGACCTCCAAGGCGAGGCACCGCCTCGCCCTCAAGGCATCTGGCCTGGCCGTAGCGGGTGCAGGTATTTTCTGGGTGGTTCCGGCGGTGGCCCAGGCGATGGCGCTGAAACCGGTGACCTACACGTGCACGACGGCGGCGGGCGGCACCGGGACCGACTACAAATTCGAGATGGACCTGCAAGGGCCGCTGACCACACCAACGCCCAGCTCCACAGCGGTGGTGACATGGAAGATCGCCCAGCCCGCCGCCTCTCCGACGTCGTTCACGGCACCGTCGGCGATCGCCGCCACGGACCGCGTGGTCATCCAGGCGACAGTGATCGTCACCGGGACGCCGAATCCGAGTCCGACCGAAACGCGGTCAGTGGGCGCCTCCATGACGCCGGGCACGATCACCCCCAACGCCACCATGCCCATCCCGCAGGTCCTGATTTCGCTCACGCCCAAGGCGACCGGTGTGATCGCCGTGATGCCCGACGACTTCGTCCTGCAGGTGGGCCCGATAAGCGGCACGGCACCGTCCCCCTGGTACACCTGCAAGGTCAAGGCCGGTTCCGAGGCCGAGGCGACCGCCGCTGCGGCCCTGATCACCGTCGCGACCGGCACCCCCACCACCACCCCCACCGGCACCCCGACCAGCACCTCCACCCCCACGACCACCCCCACCAGCTCGTCCCCCAAGCCCACCAAGACGCACACCGTCACCGTCACCAAGACGCCCACGGCGACGAAGACCACCACCAAGAGCTCCAAGACCCCCAAAGCCGGAGCCGACACAGGTGGTGGCGGTGGCATGGGTCCCGACGGCAGGATGGTCGTGCTGACCGGATCCCTACTGATCCTCGCCGCCGGCGTTGGAGGACTCGTGCTGCGTCGCCGTACCATCACCAGGGGCTGACCGGCGTGGCTGGACAGTACCCCTACGGGGGTGAGCCGCCCCAGGACAGGGGAAGCACGGTCCTCAGGTCGGTGCTGATCCTGGCCGCCGTGGCCGGGGTGGTGACCGTGGTGGCCGGGATGCTGATCGTGCTCCGTGCGCCCGAGGAGTACGGCCTGGCCAGCCAGCGGGACACACTGCCCGTCACCGTTCAGCCCGACGGCAAGGCCACGGGACCGCCGGCGCAGGCCCTGTTCAAGGCGGCGCCCACGGTGCCGCCGCCGTTGCCGCAGCCGACCCCGGCGCCCGCGATGCTGCCGTCCACCCCGCAGCGGATCGTGATCAAGCGGCTGGGGATCAACGCGCCGGTCGAGTCCGTCGGGCTCGCCAAGGACGGGACCATCCAGGTGCCGGCGGGCGACAACCCCAACCTGGTCGGCTGGTACCGGAACATGTCCACCCCCGGCGAAGCCGGTCCGGCCGTGATGCTCGGACACAAGGACACCCGGACGCGCAGTGCCGTCTTCAGCCGCCTGTACGAGATCCGCAACGGCGACACCATCGAGGTCAAGCGGCAGGACCACACGACCGCCGTGTTCACCGTCGGTGGCGTGGAGCAGGCGAGCAAGAAGACCTTCCCCACCGAGCGGGTCTACGGCAACCGGGACAACGCCCAGCTCCACCTCATCACCTGCGGTGGCACGTACAACCGCAGCATCGGTCACTACACCGACAACATCATCGTCTATGCGACGATGACAAGCTCTTATCGAGGTTGAACGCGGAGGCGCGCGCATGGGCTGGATGGCTAAGCGGAGACTGCGTACTGGCCCGACGGCGGCCCTGCCCGCCAAACCGAGCCAGGCAGATCTGCTGCGAGTGGTACGGCTGGCCGACCCGGAGGCCCGCGAGGACGGCGGCGACATCGTGGCGGTGGACGTTCGCGTGCATGCCCCGGTCGAGGCCGAGCCCGAGTTGGTGGGCGGCGAGCTGGAACAGGTATGGGCCTGCCGGGTGGTGGCGGAGGGGCCCCTGCCGTTCGACTACTTCGACCGTTACCTGGCCGAGGGGATCGCCTTCCGCCTCGGTGGGCTGGCCGTGTGCAGGGGAGAGGTGACCGATCCCGCCGACGACGATCGCGGCGGTCCGGCGGTGATCCTTCCGGTACGTCCGACGGCGGACGAGCTGCGGGCGGTCCTGAGCCGCATCGAGGGCGACCACAGAGCCGAAACAGGCGACAGCGACGATGCCGCCAGCGACAGCGCCACGGACACCGCGACCACGGACGCTGCGACCGAGGACACCGCGATCGCCGACGTCGCGACCGCAGATGCGGAAGCGGGTGCGGATTCGGACAGCGACGCCAAGCCCGACGCCGCGACCGCGGACGCCGACAGTGCCGCCGACGCCGACGCCGACGCCGACGCCGACGCCGACGCCGACAGCGAAGCCGAGTCCGGGTCTGAGGCCGACGCCGCGACAGTGGACGCCGATAGTGACGCCGATGCCGACGGAGAAGCCGAGGCCGAAGCGGTTGCCGAGGTAGCCGCTCCCACCGGTGACACCGACCAGGACGATTTCCTCTACACGGTCGGCGACATACGGATCCTCGTGGTCCCGGAGAAGGGCCGCCCGCCCGCCGTACAGGAGCTGCTGCCCTTCGCCACCGAGCTGACCGCGATCGAGCTGCGCGGCGACGACCCCGCGAAGGTCGGCGCGCTCGCACTGCGCCTGTCGGACGAGCTGAACGGGCTGATCGTGGACCGGTGGCGGTTCCGGGTCGACGCGGTGGAGGACCTTCTGCCCCCGGGGTGACGGGGCGCAGAGCATCGTTCTGTTGTAGTCTCTCCCTAATAACCGAACAATGCTCGGTTTCAGGAGGGCACTGTGGCAGAGGCGTACATCGTCGGGGCGGTCCGTACCCCGGTCGGCAAGAAGAAGGGCGGCCTTTCCACCGTCCACCCCACTGACCTGGCCGCTCACACGCTGAAGGCGCTGATCGACCGCACCGGCGTCGACCCCACCGCGGTGGAGGACGTCATCATGGGGTGCGTCATGCAGTTCGGCCCCCAGAGCATGGACATCGCGCGCAATGCCTGGCTCTCGGCGGGACTGCCGGAGACCACGGCCGGTGTCACCATCGACCGGCAGTGCGGCTCCTCGCAGCAGTCGATCCACTTCGCGGCGCAGGGCGTCATGTCCGGCACCCAGGACCTGGTCGTGGCGGCCGGAGTCGAGTCGATGAGCATCGTGCCCATGGGCTCGTCGATCACGGCCGCGCTGGAGAAGGGCATGCCGTTCCCGTTCGGCGATATGTGGGTGGAACGGTACGGCAAGCAGGAGATCTCGCAGTTCCGCGGCGCGGAGCTGATGTGCGAGAAGTGGGGCCTCAAGCGCGACGAGCTGGAACGGTACGCCTTCGAATCCCACCAGCGAGCCGCCAAGGCCATCGCGAACGGCCACTTCAAGGACCAGATCGCCCCCATCAACGGCGTCTCCGACGACGAGGGTCCGCGGCCGGACACGACGCTCGAGAAGATGGCCGGGCTGAAGACGCTCAAGGAGGACGGCCAGATCACCGCCGCCACGGCGTCGCAGATCTCCGACGGCTCGGGCGCGGTGCTGATCGCCTCGGAGCAGGCCGTGAAGGACCACGGGCTGACCCCGCGCGCCCGCATCCACCAGCTCGCGCTCATGGGTGACGACCCGGTGTTCATGCTGACGGCGCCGATCCCGGCGACGCGGCGGGCGCTGCGGAAGGCGGGGATGTCGATCGGCGACATCGCCGTCACCGAGATCAACGAGGCGTTCGCGCCGGTGCCACTGGCGTGGATGAAGGAACTCGGCGCCGACCCGGCCACCGTCAACCCCAACGGCGGCGCCATCGCCCTGGGTCACCCGCTGGGCGGGACGGGCGCGATCCTGATGACCAAGCTGCTGCACGAGCTGGAGCGCACCGGCGGCAGGTACGGCCTCCAGACCATGTGCGAAGGCGGCGGCCAGGCCAACGTCACCATCATCGAGCGCCTCTGACCCGCTACCCAGTTCTCACGACGGCGCCCCGGCTCCTCGAACGAGGGGCCGGGGCGCCGCGGGGAGTGCGGAGCGCCCATGGCGTCGGGTCGCGCGCCGCACGTACTACCATCCCGGGTAGTGGACTAGCGTCCCTTGGACGGGATCCGCCTGGGCGGCGCGATGGGCCGCTGCGGCATCCTCGGCATCTGCCGGGGAATCGGCGGGGTCTCCTGTCCCGGGAGGTTCTTACCGTTTTTCTTCTTGCCTGAACGAACTCGCATGAGGAAGCTCCTTTACAAAAACTCACGACGCGGCCCTGGGGCCGGTCGACAAGCTCAGCTGCCGCGTCTTGGACGAGGTCGGCGGGTGTTCGCACCGCCGGACGGGATGCCGAATTACAGGTAAAGGCGCATGTCATCGACCCTATGCGGCGTCCACTGCCCCTCGCAACCGATTTATTCGCCCGCTCCGTCGCGTGTCCGTATGAGCTTCTGGCGGATGGCCTGTGCCGCCGCGCGGTGTTCGGCGGCGGCAGCCGGGTCCGTCTCGTCGAGCACGGTCGCGATCCCCTCGTGGGCCAGCGCCTCCTTGTGCCGGTAGCCCACCTTCCGGGCCAGTTCGAGTGCCTGACGGTGCAAGCGCATGGCCTCGTCGGGCAGGCCGGCCAGCCGGCAGGTCTCGCCGTAATCGTGGAGGAAGTGCATCTTCCACTCTTCCTCGAACAGCTCGTCCAGGAGCGTGAACGCCTGTCGATGGCCGGCCAGCGCCTCCTCGTAGCGGCCCATCTGGCGCAGGGCGACGCCCAGGCAGTTGAGGCACCACGCCTCGTTGTGTTTGTGGCCGTCCTCGCGGGCGAGTTCCAGGGCTTGGTACAGGTGCTCCGCGGCCTCGTCGGGTCGCTCGTGGGCGATGGCCATGCCGAGGGTGATCCGGGCGGTCAGCGCGGCCGGCCAGGCGGGGTCGGGGTGCGCGATGTCCAGCACCTCGCGGGCCAGCCGCGCCGCCTCCTCACGGTGCCCCAGCTGCAGCATCGCCCAAGCCTCGTAGGCGGTCGCATGGGCCGCGCCCGCCGGGCAGCCGGCGTCCGCGTACAGCTTCCGCGCCAGCCGGAAGAGGTCGAGTGGCTCCTCGACATAGCCCTCGTCCCACCTCAGGAAGCCGCGGCGCATGATCAGATCCGCTTCGGAGCGGGTGTCCCCGGCCTGGGACACCAGCGGCGTCGCCGCCTCGTACGCGGCGCCGGCCTCCGCCATCCGGCCCGCGTTGTAGCGGGCGAAGCCCAGGTCGCTGTGCGCCTCGGCCAGTTGCCGCGGATCGCCCAGGCGCTGGGCGGCCGTCAGCGACCGCTCGAACAGGACGTTGAGGTGCGTCGTGCCGCAGCGCCGCGCGAAGAAGGCCCGCATGAAGCGTGGCAGCTCGTACGCGTGCGCGTCGGCTCCGGTGGCGAGCGCCACCTCGAAGACGCCCATCAGGTTCGTGTACTCCGTGGCGAACCAGCCGAGGGCCGCGTGCTTGTCGGTGAACCGCGGCAGCTCGGCCGGGGGCCGGCCCGCGGAGGCCGCGCGGCTGCCGGACACGTACGGCATCGCGGCGTCGGCGGCGGCCGCCGCGTGCACGTAATAGTCGAGCACCCGGCCCAGCGCCTGCTCCCGCTCCGCCGGGGAATCCTGCTCCGCGGCGGCTCGGCGCGCGTGCTGGTGCACCAGGTCGTGCAGCGTGTAGCGACCAGCCGACGGCTGCTGGACGAGGTGCGCGTCGAGCAGGTCCTCCAGCATCGCCCGGGCGCCGCGCAGCGGCACGTCCGCCAGTGCCGCCGCCACGTACTCGTCGAAGGACGACCCGGACAGCAGGCCCAGCAGCCGGAACAACCGGCGCTCGCCCCGGCCGAGCTGCCGTACGGACATGGCGAACGCGGTGTCGAACTCGCTCGCGCCCTCCGCCATACGCTCGACGAGAATGCCTGCGGTCCAGCCCGGCCGGTGCCGCAACCGGGCCCCGGCCAGCCGCAGGGCCAGCGGCAGATGGCCGCACAACCGCAGCACCTCGGCCGCGGACTCCGGGTCGCGGGCCAGCCGGCCGTCGGGGCCGCTGGGCTCACCGCTGGCGCGGACCAGCAGCTCCGCGCTCTCCTCCGGGGTCAGCACGTCCAGCGACACCGGAGGCACCTCCTCCAGGCCCAGCAACCGGTTACGACTGGTGATCAGGGCGACGGAGGGGCCCGCGCCGGGCAGCAGCAGGCGGACCTGGTCAGCGCCGGCGGCATTGTCGAGGACCACGACGGCCCGCCGGCCGGCCAGTTCCGACCGCCAGCAGGCGGCCAGCGGCTCGACACCACCCTCCTGCGGGACCTTTTCCGACGGGACGTCGAGCGCGGCGAGCAAGGTCCGCAGCGCGGGCTCGGGATCGAGCGGTTCCCGCCCGTCGGTGAACCCGTGCAGGTCCAGATAGAGCTGGGCGTCCGGGTACTCGGCGGCGAGCCGGTGCGCGGCGTGCACCGCCAGACAGGTCTTGCCGACGCCCGCCATGCCATCGACGGCGACCACCCGGCTGCTGTCCACCGCGGCGAGGACGGCGGCGAGCTGGGCCTCGCGTCCGGTGAAGTCGGGCACGTCGCGCGGCAGATCGTTGCGGGGTGGGCGTGGGGCACCGACGGGTGGCGATGGGGGCTGGACCTGGCGGCTCGTCTTCGGGGGCGCCGGTAGGGGGTTCGTCGCCCGTTCCCACAAGGGGCGCAGCGGGCGGGGGTCACGCTTGACGAGGCGGCAGAGTTCGATCACCACGGACCAGGGCGGCACCGACTGGCCGCTGAGGTAGCGCGACAGCGACGACGAGCTGAGGCCCGTGTCCCGCGCGAGGGCCCGCACGCCGCGCCCGGACAGCTCCTGGAGCAGGCGCAGCCGGGCGGCCAGTTCGTCTTGAGGGTCCGCCTTGGTCATCCGCTGTGTCCTGCCTCTCTGTCCCGCTGCCGAAGCAACTTACCTGGACGAATCGCCGCAGGCCATAGCCGTTCCAGCTGTCCCACGGTGTCCCACGGCCATCGTCACGGCAAGCCCGTTCGGCTGTCATGGAGTCACGCCCCGAGGGACGGGGCGTCGATCCGGAAGAGGAGAACCACGATGCAGTCCCGTATGCAGAACCCGGCCGTCATCCTGCCCGACGCGATGCAGCCCATCCAGCAGCTCTTCAAGGCCGTGCACGCCGGCGGGGTGGACGGTCAGACGCTGGAGCTGGTGCATCTGCGGGTCAGCCAGATCAACGGCTGCAGTGCCTGCGTCGACGGGGGCGCCAAGACCGCTCGTAAGGCCGGGGTGAGCGACGAGCGGCTGGCCACGGTCGCCGCCTGGAGGGAGGCCCCGTACTTCACCGAGGAGGAGCGGGCGGCGCTCGAGCTGGCCGAGGCCGCGACGCGGCTGGCCGACCGTGCCGACGCGGTGAGCGACGAGGTCTGGGACAGGGCCGCCACCTATTTCGACGAGAAGCAGTTGGCCGCGATCGTTCTGATGATCGGCGTCACCAACCTGTTCAACCGGCTCAACGCCACCACCCGGCAGATCGCCGGCGCATGGGGGTGAGCGATCCCGAAGACGGCCGTGGTCAGCGCTCTTGGCCGAGCTGCCCCTCGAACCCCGAGACCATGGCCCGCAGCCCCGCCTCGAACCACTGGTCGTAGAACGCCACCACCGCCATGCCGTCCAGTTGTGGGGTGCCGGTGCCCGGTGGGGTGCCGACCTGGGCCAGGGCGTGGCCCAGGACGTAGACGGCGATCGACTGGATGGCGGTGAGCGCGTCCTGACGCGGGATCCCCGCCGCCCCGAACCGGTCCAACAGCCCGGCCAGCAGTTCCAGCCCCAGGTCGATGTCCACCGGATGGGTCGCCAGCAGCGGTACGGCGTGCGGATGGCCGAGCAGCATCCGCCGGTAGGCCCCCGCGAACCGGCCGAGCGCCTCGGGCCACGGCGTGTCCGCTTCGAGGTCGATCACGGATTCGGCGAACAGGTGATCGACCACCGCGGCGAGCACCGCGTCCCGGTTCGGCAGGTGGCGATACAGGGACATGGCCGCGACCCCGAGCTGGGTGCCGAGGCGGCGCATGGTGAGCGCGTCCAGCCCCTCGGCGTCCAGCACGTCGATGGCCGCGCCCACGATCCGTTCGCGGGTCAGGACGGCCGGGCGTCCCCGGCCGCGCCGGGCTGCGGGCTCGTTCATCCACCCAGGGTAACGATCAGCGTGGTGGCCAGCATGAACACAGACAGAGCGCCCACCACCAGGTGCTGAACGTCGATCACCACATCATGCCCCTCGGTCGGCAGGATCTTGAGCGTCCGGCTGTGATTCTGAGTACGTTGTAAGCTTACGTCGTACACAAAATGGCCGCAATAGGGTTGCCGGAGATCGGGTCGCTGGGACATGCTCGGGGGATGATGGACGACCGGAGGCTGGTGCGGATCTCGAAATACCTGGCCAAGCACCTACGCCATGAGCCCGAGCGGATCGGGATCGAGCTGGACGAGCGCGGCTGGGTGGAGGTCGACGTCTTCCTGCGGGCCGCCGCCTCCCACGGGTTCCCGATCGACCCGGCTGATCTGCAGCGGGTCGTGGCAGGCAACGACAAGCAGCGGTACGCCCTTGAGAACGGCATGATCCGGGCGAACCAGGGCCATTCCATCGAGGTGGACCTGGACCTGCCGGTGGCGCCGCCGCCCGCGTACCTGTATCACGGCACGGTGGCGCGGAGCCTGGCCGCGATCCGAGCCGAGGGCCTACGACCGATGAACCGTCACCACGTCCACCTGTCGCCCGACCGCGAGACGGCCACGCGGGTGGGAGCGCGGCGAGGCAAGCCGGTGGTCCTGTCGGTGGACGCCGGGGCGATGCACGAGGCCGGACACGAGTTCCGCGTCA
Source organism: Nonomuraea sp. NPDC026600 (assembly GCF_040638335.1). Classification (NCBI taxonomy): domain Bacteria; kingdom Bacillati; phylum Actinomycetota; class Actinomycetes; order Streptosporangiales; family Streptosporangiaceae; genus Nonomuraea; species Nonomuraea sp. NPDC026600. The sequence goes on along the minus strand of NZ_JBEZYD010000010.1, from coordinate 121,844 downwards.
GCGCCAACGGGGTGTGGCTGGTGGACGGGGTGCCACCGGCGTTCCTCCGCTTTCCGGACTGACGAATCCGGACTGACGTCAGACTTTCGTCAGGGGTGGTCCTGGACGGTCGGCGGATCTTTTCCCGGCCGCCGATTTCTACCGTCGTCACCATGCACCCCAAGCTCATCGGCGCCCTCGCCGCGGCGACGGCGCTGATCGCCGCGCTGTCCGCACCCGCCGCCGCCTCAACCGGGCAGGCCGCCACCTCGATCGTGCAGGCCGCCACCCCACCCGCGCAGGCCGCTACCTCGACCGGCCGGGGGGCGTCGACTGCGGAGCTGACCCCGGCCGCCATCGACGCCTACCTCGGCAAGGTCATGGAGGCCACTGGCCTGCCGGGTATATCCGTCGTGGTCACCCACAACGACCAAGTGATTCACGCCGCCGGTTACGGTCAGGGCTCCGACGGCAAGCCCGTCACCGCCGACACCCCCATGCGGGTCGCTTCTCTCAGCAAGTCGTTCACCGCCATGGCCGTGCTCACGCTGGTCGACGCGGGCAAGATCCAACTGGACCAGCCGGTCGCCCGGCAACTGCCCGGCTTCCACATGGCGGACCCGCGCGCCACGACGATCACCGTACGTCAGCTGCTCGACCAGACCTCCGGCCTGTCCGACACCACCCTCGACATCAACGCCCTGGAGGAGAGCACCTCCCTCGCCCAGTACGTGGACCGGCTCAAGACCGGCACACTCGCCACCGACCCCGGCACCCACTGGGCGTACTGCAACGTCAACTACGACCTGGCCGCTCGCCTGGTCGAGGTGGCCGGCGGCCAGAGCTTCGACGACTACCTGAAGCAGCACGTCTTCACCCCGCTCGGCATGACCCACAGCGCCCTGCGACAGGAGGTGGTCCGGCCGTCGGACGGTTACAACTCGGTGTTCGGCGCCTGGATGGCGCGTCCCGAACTTCCCGGGTTCCTCGACGGCAGCGGCTCCGGCGGGGTCATCACCACCGCCGCCGACATGGGCGCCTGGCTGGTCAGCCAGAACGGCAAGGGCAAGCGACTCGTCACACCCCAGAGCCTGCGGACCATGCACACGCCGTCGAAGATCAGCGACTACGCCATGGGCTGGAGCCTCGACGACGACACCAAGCTGCTCGTGCACTCCGGCAACCTGTTCACCTACACCGCCGTCGAAGCGATCTCCCCCGAGACCGGCTACGGCTTCGCGGTCATGACCAACAGCGCGGCCCTCACCGACCCCACGTACGACATCGCCACCGGTCTCGTCGCGATGACCGAGGGGCGGACGCCCGAGCTGCCTGGTGGCGAGCGGCAGACGTTCGAGCTGGTGCTCGGCCTCATCGGGCTGGCGGCGGCCGGGCTGGGCATCGTGGGCGTGCGACGGTCAGGACGCTGGGCGGCCAGGCGGGCCGGGCGTCCCGGGTGGCTGATCGCGTTGCGGATGGTGCCGGTACTGCTGCCGATCGTGCTATTGGCGGCATATCCGGACCTGATCTCGTTCATCTCGAACGGGCGGACGGTCACCTGGGCCCAGCTCACCTACTTCGCCATACCCATCACGATCACCCTGACGGTCGCGGCGCTGGCAGGCATGGCCACGACGGTGATGCGGCTCGTCCGGCTGCGGGCAGGAAGGCCGACGCGGTGATGCGGGTCGTCTGGGTCGCGGGCCGCAAGGCCATGCGCTCGATAGGGTCAGGCAGGTGAGAAACGGGGCGATTCTGGCGGTTGTCGCGGGGATCAGCCTGGTCAACGGGCTGCACCTCGACTACATCCCGGCCTGGCGGCAGTTGCTGTTCGTGGTGGTGGCCGTGGTCGCCTATCTGCACGGCAGGCATCTTCCGGTACGCCGGGACTGGCTGGTCCTGGGGGCGGTCGCGATACCCGGTGTCGTGGCGCTGGGGGTGAACGTCTGGGACGGCGTGGGCGCGCTGATGGCCCTGGGGCTGTTCGTCGTGCTGCCCTGGTTGGCGGGGCGGTTCCGGCGGCAGCAGGCGGAGCTGGTCGAGGCGGGACGGCAGCGGGTCGGCCAACTGGAGCGGGAGCAGCAGTACACCGCCGAACGCGTCAAGCTCCATGAACGCGCTCGTATCGCCTCCGACATGCACGATTCGCTCGGCCACGAACTGGCGCTGATCGCGCTGCGGGCCGGGGCCCTGGAACTGGCCGCCGACATGAGCGAGGCGAACCGGGAGGCGGCCGCCCAACTGCGGGTCTCGGCGGTGACGGCCACCGACCGGTTGCGCCGTACCATCGGCCTGCTGCGGGACTCGGGCGGCGCCACGACGGACCCACCGGACGAATCAATCGAAGTGCTGGTGGAACGGGCTGTGCGGGCCGGCATGGCGGTGACCCTGCACCGCGACGAACGGTCGGCGGTCCTGCCGCCCCTGCTGGACCGGGCCGCGCACCGGGTGACGCAGGAGTCACTGACCAACGCCGCCCGCTACGCGCCGGGCGCCGAGGTTCAGGTCACCATCGAACACGACGCCGGTACGCTCACCGTCACCGTGACCAACGCACCCTCGCCCACGCAACCGGCCCTGGCCGGCGAAGGCGCCAAGCATGAGCAGGCGCCGGTTGGCGGCCGCGACGGTGGACGGGCCGCGCGGGTCGGTGACCATAGCGCGCCTACCGGTGGCGGCGGTGGCACCGGGCTCGCCGGCCTGCGGGAACGGGTCCGCCTACTGGGCGGCACGCTGGAGGCCGGACCGACCGGCGCGGCCGCACCGAACGTGCCGCCACATCCAGCCGTGGTCGCCCGGCCGTACGCGATGAGCCGGCCGGACGCGTCGGCTCGGCCGAATGCGGTGGCCAGGAAGCACATGGGCGGGTTCGCCGTGACGGCCCGGTTCCCCTGGCAGCCGTCCGACACAGGAGAAAGCGCATGATCCGAGTCCTGCTGGCCGATGACGAGCCCATGGTCCGAGCAGGGGTCAGGTCGATCCTGGCCACCGACACCGGTATCGAGGTGGTCGCCGAGGCCGGAGACGGCCGGGAGGCCGTCGAGCTGGCCCTCGCGCACCGGCCGGACGTGGCGATGCTCGACATCCGCATGCCCCGCCTGGACGGCCTGGCCGCGGCGGCCGAGCTGCGGGCCGTACTGCCGGAGGTGGCGGTGGTCATGCTGACCACGTTCGACGAACGCGAGTACGTGGCCAGGGCGCTCGAGGAGGGCGCGGGCGGTTTCCTGCTCAAGGCCGCCGACCCGCGCGAGCTGATCATCGGCGTCCGGGCGGTCGCGGGCGGCGCGGCGTACCTGTCGCCACGCATCGCCCACCAGGTCATCGCCGAGCTGAACGACGGCCGGCTCACCCGCACCACCACCGCCCGCAAGCGGACGGAATCCCTCACCCCGCGCGAACACGAGGTCCTGGCCCTCGTCGGCCGCGGCCTGTCCAACCAGGACATCGGCCGCGAGCTGTTCCTGTCACAGGGCACGGTCAAGGCCCACGTCAGCGCCATCCTCCTGCGGCTGGAGGTGAACAACCGCGTCCAGGCCGCGATCATCGCCTATGAGGCGGGCCTGGTCACGGGCTGAGGACATCCGGAGGCTCGTAGGGCAGCAGGCCCGGCGCGGTGTTGTGCACCTGCTGGAAGATGACCGACGTACGGAACCCGGCGATCTCCCGCCGCTTGCTGAGCCGGTCGAGCAGGAAGGCGTGCAGGTGGTCCAGGTCCTGGACCGCCACGTGCAGCAGGAAGTCGTCCCCGCCCGCCAGGACGAACACGCTCAGCACCTCCGGCTGCTCGGCCGCCGACTGCTTGAACGTCTCGATGACGGTCCTGCTGAGCGGACGTACCTGGACGGAGACGAGCGCCTGGACGCTCCGGTTCAGTGCAGCCGGGGCGATGTCGGCGTGGTAGCCCCGGATGACCCCGCGCCGGGTCAGCGCGCGGACGCGTTCCAGACAGGTGGAGGGGGCGACGCCCAGCTGTCTGGCCAGTTCCCGGTTCGATTGCCGCGCATCCGTTTGAAGAAGTCGAATGATTCCCGAATCAAGTTCATCCACGGCGGCATTATCCCCTCGGAACCAATCAAACGTTCGCCAGCAGGCAGGCAGCATCACGCATCCGACTAATTTCAGGTGACATGTCGGAACAAACGCAAGGTCGCCTGAGTGCCGGGCAGGGCACGGCGATGCTGCTGGGCGGGGTACTCGGACCGGGCATGCTGGTGCTGCCGCAACTGGCCGCCAAGGCCGCGGGACCGGCGTCGATCCTGGCCTGGGTGGGCCTGCTGGCGCTGAGCGCACCGGTGGCGATCACGTTCGCCACGCTCGGCGCCCGCTACCCGAACGGCGGCGGCGTGGCCGCCTTCACCGGCCTCGCGTTCGGCGGCCGGGCCGCCGCGGTGGCCGGCTGGTGGTTCTACGGCGCGGTTCCGCTCGGCATCGTGGCCGGCGCGCAGGTGGGCGCGGTCTACGTCGCCGCCACCCTGGGCGTGGACCAGACCATCGCCGCCGGCACGCTGCTCGCCGCCGCCTTCCTCGCCAACGCCGCGGGCCTGCGCACCTCGGGACGTCTCCAGATGACCTTGGTACTCCTCCTGATCGCGCTCCTGGCGACGGCCGTCGCCACCGCCGCGCCACACGCCAGCGCCGCGAACTTCACCCCATTCGCCCCGTACGGCCTGGCAGGCGTGGTCTCCGCGGCCGGAGTGCTCTTCTTCGCCTTCGTCGGCTGGGAAGCCGCCACCCACCTATCGGCGGAGATCGGCGACATCAGAAGGGCCACCACGGTGACCCTGCTCGTGATCGCCGTCCTCTACCTGAGCGTCTCGATCACCTCGATCGCCGTCCTGGGCCGCCCGGCCCCCATGTCCGCCCTGCTGGCGACCGGCATCGGCGCCGCGGCCGGTCCGATCACGATGGCAGCGGCCATCGCCCTCACCTTCGGCGCGATCAACACCTACATAGCCGGTGCCGCCCGCCTGGGCGCGTCCATGGCCGGGAACGGATCCCTGCCGTCCTGGTTCGGCAAAGGCGGCACCCCTGGACAGACTCCCTACCGCAGCCTGGCACTCCTGGCCGCCCTGACCGGCCTGGTCATGCTGTGGCCGGCGGACCTCGACACCCTCATGAGAGCCACCTCGGCCTGCCTGGCCGCGGTGACCACGGCGGGCGTGGCCGCGGCCACCCGAATCCTTCCGCCGGGAAAGCAGCGCAACACGGCCGTCGCGGCGACCGCTTTGTCATGCATAGCCCTGGCCTGCTGCGGCACATACCTAGCAGTACCGGCGGCTCTTTCCCTGATAGCCCTGCTGGCGGCAAAGCGCTGACGGGCGCAGGCCCGGAACCGGGTGCGGCGGGTGGCGGGCAACCCATGCTTGCCGTAAAAGGAAAGAAACCCCTCACCGAACGGAAGAGGGACGCGATGACCGACTACGCAAAGGCGAGAGAGCTCGGCGAGCAGGCCCGCGAGAAGGAGTGGACCCGCCCGAGCTTCGCGAAGCAGCTGTTCCTTGGAGACTTCCGCCTCGACCTGGTCTATCCCGCACCCACGCTGGCCGACGAGGCGACCAAGCGCGGGGAGGACTTCGTCAGAGCCGTCCGGAGGTATCTGGACACGCACGTCGATCCCGCCGCGATCGAGCGGACCGCGCAGGTGCCCGACGAGGTGGTCAAGGGACTGGCCGGGCTCGGGGCGTTCGGGATCACGATCAGTGAGGAGTACGGCGGGCTGGGCCTGCCGTACCTGTACTACTGCCGCGCGCTCATACTCGTCGGGTCCTACTGCCCGGCGCTGGCCACGCTGCTGTCGGCGCACCAGTCGATCGGGGTGCCGCAGCCGCTCAAGCTGTTCGGCACCGAGGAGCAGAAGCGGGAGTACCTGCCGAGGTGCGCGCGCGGCGAGGTGTCGGCGTTCCTGCTGACGGAGCCGGACGTGGGCTCCGACCCGGCGCGGCTGGCCACGACCGCCGTCAGGGACGGCGACGACTACGTGCTCGACGGCGTCAAGCTGTGGACGACGAACGGCGTGGTCGCCGACCTGCTCGTGGTCATGGCCCGTACCGGCAAGAAGATCAGCGCGTTCGTGGTCGAGGCCGACTCGCCCGGCATCACGGTGAAGCGGCGCAACGCGTTCATGGGACTCAGGGGCATCGAGAACGGTGTCACCGAGTTCTCCCAGGTCAGAGTGCCTGCCAAGAACCTCATCGGGCGTGAGGGCGAGGGGCTGAAGATCGCTCTCACCACGCTCAACACCGGGCGCCTGTCGCTGCCCGCCACCTGCGCGGGCAACGCCAAGTGGGCGGTGAAGATCGCTCGCGAGTGGGGCAACGCCCGCGTTCAGTGGGGGCGCAAGATCGGTGAGCACGAAGCCGTCGCCACGAAGATCGCTTTCATCGCGGCCACCGCCTACGCCCTGGAGGCCGTCTGCGAGCTGACCAGCCGCATGGCCGACGACCAGCGCAACGACATCAGGATCGAGGCCGCGCTGGCCAAGCTCTACGCCTCCGAGCTGTCCTACCAGGTGCTCGACGAACTGGTCCAGATCAGGGGCGGGCGCGGCTACGAGACCGCCGAGTCGCTGGTCGCGCGGGGCGAGCGCGGGGTGCCGGTCGAGCAGATGCTGCGCGACTCGCGGATCAACCGGATCTTCGAGGGCTCCTCCGAGATCATGCGGCTGCTGATCACCCGCGAGGCGGTCGACGCCCACCTGTCGGCGGCCGGGGAGCTCATCAACCCCGACGCGTCCAGGAAGGAACGCGCGCAGGCGCTGCGGCAGGCCGGCCGCTTCTACGCCCGCTGGCTGCCGACCCTGGTCGCGGGCAGCGGCAACCTGCCCGCCGGCTACGCCGAGTTCGGCCCGCTGGCCGCCCACCTGCGCTTCGTCGAGCGGACCAGCAGGAAGCTGGCCCGGTCCACCTTCTACGGGATGTCCCGCTGGCAGGGGCGGCTCGAACACAAGCAGTCGTTCCTCGGCCGGATCATCGACATCGGGGCCGAACTTTTCGCCATGACGGCGGTCTGCGTCAAGGCCGAGGAGGACGCCCACGACCTGGGGCGGCGGCCGTACGAGCTGGCGGACACGTTCTGCCAGCAGGCGCGGCGGCGGGCCGAGGCACTGTTCGCCAGGCTCTGGGACAACAGCGACAGCCAGGACGCGCGGCTGGCCCGCTACGTCCTCGAAGGCCGCTACACCTTCGTCGAGGAGGGCATTCTCGACCCGTCCATCGACGGGCCGTGGATCGGGTCACCGCAGGGCGGGGAGAACGTCCGGAGAAAGATCCTCTGACGCGCGGTCTAGACCGGTTGTGAGGTTTTTCGCGTCCTAGTGTTTTCAAACCGAGACCAACCGGTATAGACCAGACGCCAAATCGGGGCTTACTCTGACGCAAACGCGTTGAGCTGCGGCTCACGCGCCCGGCGGCTGGTACGGACCAGCGAGACCCGTCCGATGAGAAGGCGGTACTTTCGGTGAACATGAAACTTGTGGGCGGCGCCGCTCTCGGCCTGGCGACCGTGCTGGTCCTGTCCAGCTGCGGCTCGGGAGGCGATTCCGGGAGCACCCCGAAGGCCTCCGCGGGCGGCGCGGTGACGCTCAAGATGGTCGCCGCCGACTACGGCGACGGCCCAGGCAAGCCGAACTCTGGTGAGACGTTCTGGAAGGGCGTCGTGGACGAGTTCCAGGCGGCGAACCCGAACATCAAGGTCGACGTCCAGGTCATCAACTGGAACGACATCGACAAGCAGGTCGCCACCATGGTCCAGAACGGCCAGGTGCCCGACATCCTGCAGACCGGCGACTACTCCGGCTTCGTCAAGGACCAGCTCCTCTACAAGGTCGACGAGGTCCTGTCGCCCAACGTCTCCGGCGACATGCTGCAGAAGTTCGCCGACTTCGGCAAGGTCGACGGCGCCGCGTACGGCATCCCGTTCGTGTCCTCGGCCCGCGCCCTGTTCTACAACAAGGACCTGTTCGCGAAGGCCGGCATCGCCGAGCCGCCCAAGACCTGGGACGAGCTCAAGGCCGACGCCGAGAAGCTGAAGAAGGCCGGCGTCAGCCAGCCGTTCGGCCTCCCGCTCGGGCAGGAGGAGGCCCAGGCCGAGTCGTTCCTGTGGATGCTCGGCAACGGCGGCGGCTACAAGGACGCCTCCGGCAAGTGGGCGATCAACTCCCCGCAGAACGTCGAGACGTTCAACTACGTGAAGGGCCTGGTCAACGCCGGCCTGACCACCCCGAACCCGGGCACCAAGGACCGTAAGACCGTCTGGGAGGACTTCGGCGCCGGCAAGGTCGGCATGGTCAACGGCGGCCCGATGTCCATCCCGATCTTCGACGCGGCCGGGCTGAAGAACTACGGCGTCGCGCCGATCCCCGGCAAGGCCGGCCCGCTCGACACCACGCTGGGCGTCATGGACTGGATCATGGCGTTCAACAAGAACGGCCACGCCGCCGAGATCAAGAAGTTCTTCGACTTCTTCTACACCGGCAGCGCCGCGCAGAAGATCAGCGACACCTACAAGCTGCTGCCCGTGACCAACGGCGGCATCCAGAAGCTGTCGAGCGACGAGAAGCTCAAGCCGTTCCTCGACGCGCTGCCCAACGCCAGCTTCTACCCGTTCCAGGACCCCAAGTGGGCCGAGGTGAACCCGGCGATCAAGCAGACCATCGGCGGGGCCGTCAAGGACGATCCGGCCAAGGTGCTCGGCGAACTCCAGAAGACCGCCGAGGGCAGCTGACCCTTCGGGGGCCCGTACGGCCGGCGCTCCGCGTCCAGAGCGCTGGCCGTACCGTTATGGAAGGTTTCGCATGAAAAGGTTGCGCGCCCTGGAGCCCCTAGCCTGGGTCGGGCCTGCTGTCGTACTGATCGCCCTGGTCGTGCTCTGGCCGGTGGTCGAGATGATCCGCTCGTCGTTTCTGAAGATCAGCCGGTTCGGTGTGGTCCAGGGCGGGAACGGCGTGGCGAACTACGAAAAACTGTTCGGTGAGAAGGACTTCGCCGACATCATGGTCCGCAGCGTGATCTGGGTGGTCGCGGTCGTCGCCCTGACCGTGCTGATCTCGCTGGCCCTGGCCCAGCTCTTCAACCAGCGTTTCCCCGGCCGTAAGGTGGCCCGCTGGGCGCTGATCGCGCCGTGGGCGGCCTCGGTGCTGATGACGGCGATCATCTTCAAGTGGATGCTCGACCCGGAGGTCGGCGTCATCAACCAGATCAGGTTCAAGCTCGGCCTGATCGACGCGATGGGCGGGGCCTCGGCCGACCAGCTCGGCGACGCATCGACGGCGATGCCGTGGCTGATCTTCGTGGCGGTTTTCGTGTCGGTGCCGTTCACCACGTACGCGCTGCTGGCCGGTCTGGCGACGATCCCCGCCGACGTCTACGAGGCCGCCAAGATGGACGGCGCCACCCGGTTGCGGACGTACTGGTCGATCACCCTGCCGCTGCTCCGGCCCGCCCTGACCGTCGCCGCGCTGATCAACGTCATGAACGTCTTCAACAGCTTCCCGATCATCTGGGCGATGACGCACGGTCAGCCCGGATACTCGACGGCGACCTCGACGATCCTGATGTTCATCCTCAAGGGCTCCAACATCGGCGAATCCGCCGCCATGTCGGTCGTCAACTTCGGCATGGTGATCATCCTGACCGCCATCTTCCTCAAGGTGTCCCGCTGGAACAAGGAGGTGGCGTGATGGCCGTCAAGACCGCGCCGACGCTGGCCACGCACCACCACGCCAAGGCCCACCGCACCCCCGCGCGCCGGATGCCCAAGCTCAAGACCGTGATCGTCGCGGGCAGCGCGTACGTGATCGCGCTCATCTTCCTGTTCCCGTACGTGGTGATGCTGCTCACCTCGCTGCGTCCCCAGGAGACGCTGCGCGACGCGACGTTCTTCCCGTCGCAGTGGGAGTGGTCGAACCTGGCCAACTTCTGGACCAGCGGCCTGGCCGGGAACCTCATGGTCACGCTCAAGGTGGCGGCGGGTTCGACCGTTCTGGTGCTGCTGGTGGCGCTGCCGGCCGCGTACTACTCGGCCCGGCACAACTTCAGGGGACGCACGGCGTTCCTGATCCTGGTGCTGATCACCCAGATGTTCCAGCCGACGGCCATGCTGGTCGGCATCTACCGGGAGTTCTTCCAGTTCGGGCTGGTGGACTCGATCTGGTCGCTGATCCTGGTCAACGGCGGGTTCAACCTGGCGTTCGCGGTGTGGATCCTGAACGCGTACTTCTCCTCGATCCCGCGCGAGCTGGAGGAGGCGGCGTTCATCGACGGCAACGGGCGCTTCGGGGCGCTGTTCCGGATCACGCTGCCGCTGGCCATGCCCGGGGTCATCACCGCGCTGATCTTCACCTTCATCGCCGCGTGGAACGAGTTCGTGGTGGCGTTGACGCTGACCACGACACCGGCGAACCAGCCACTGACGGTGGCGCTCAACTCGTTCATCGGTCAATACCAGGTGGACTGGCAGAACCTCTTCGCCGGCTCGGTGATCGCCACCATCCCAGTGATCATCCTCTTCGCTCTGATCGAGCGAAAGGTGGTGGGAGGTCTGACGGCTGGCTCCATCAAATAGCCGGCCGCACCAGCCATCCCCGCCCGGGCCCTCCTCCACCGGCCCGGGCCCCTCAGCCGCCCCGCTCGCCGGTGGCGGCTGAGGTGGTTACTGGGGTACGCGCGCGACGCAGAAGACGGTCTGCCCGAACGGAGGCCGGATGAAGCGCTCGATGAGGCGCGTGGCCGGGACCACCGTCCGGTCATAGATCTTCACGAGACGCGGATCCGGGTAGCCCACGCCGCCCCGGCGGACGGCCGCCCACCAGGCGATGCCGCCCAGGAAGTTGATCGGCTTCAGCACCTCGGCCTCCAGCCCCGCCTTGGCGACCGTCGCGCCCAGGGTCTTGGGGGTGTAGCGCTGGACGTGCCCGACCTTGCGGTCGAAGTCTCCATAAAGCTGCATGTAGCCGGGCACCCAGATGATGATCCGCCCGCCGGGCTGCGTGACCCTGGCCAGCGAACGCAGCGCCTCGGCGTCCTCCTCGATGTGCTCCAGGACGTTCATCAGCACGACGGTGTCGACCTTGTCCTCAAGCGGGATCTCGGTCGGCAGCCCGAACTGCAGCACGCTGATGTCGTCGCGTCCCTCGAAGCGCTTGCCGAGCTGCTCGACGCAGTAGGGGTCGAAGTCGCTCACCACGAGCCGGTCAAGACGCGGCAGGAACTGCTCGGCGAAATGTCCCAGCCCAGAGCCGATCTCCAGCATCGAACGACCGACATGCGGGGCGACCATGTCGAACTCGTACTGCCGATAGTTCTTGGCCTCGTCCCCACCTAGGTGGTTCTCCAGGGCCTCGTCGCCGGCCGCCGGTTGTACTACACGGTCATACCCAGAAGACATAGTGCCGTTCCTTCGAAGGGCTCATGGATTTGCCCGAGTCTAATGCCCCAGCAGCGCCGATGGTCACCTGATGTGCCAACCGCCCTTCCCTGAACCCCCTTAAATGCGGTGAAATCTGACTCGTCCATGGACGATGACGAGGCGATAAGCCGCTCGCTCGCCGGTGACCTGTCCGCCTACGAGGCGCTGGTCGCCCGCTACAGCGCGCTCGCGCACCGCACCGCCGCGATGCTCGGGGCGGGGGACGAGGCCGAGGACGTGGTGCAGGAGGCGTTCGTCAAGGCGTTCAGGCATCTGTCGTCCTTCCGCAGGGACGCCCCTTTCCGGCCATGGCTGCTGCGGATCGTGGCCAACGAGACGCACAACCTGACCCGGTCGCGCGGGCGCAGATCCGAGCTCGCCGTACGTCTCAACGCCACGACCGACGTCACGGCCCCCGACGACCCGGCGGGCTCGGCCGTCGCCACGGACCGGCGCGCCCGCCTGCTGGAGGCGGTACGCCACCTGCCCGAACGGGAACGTCAGGCGGTCGTCTGCCGGTACTTCTTACAGCTGTCGGAAGCGGAAACCGCCCAGGTGCTCGACTGGCCGCTCGGCACCGTCAAGTCCACCACGCATCGCGGCCTCGCGAGGCTCAGGGAGGAGGTGGGCAGTGAGCTCGCATGACCCCTTCGACGACCTGGCCGCCGAACTCACGGCCCTCGCCGGCTTCCTCGACGTCCCCAACCCACCGCCGGACGACGTGGCGGCAGCCGTCCGCGCCCGCCTGGAGCCCACCCCGGACACGCCTGCGACCCCCCAAGCAACTCCCGAGACGACGCCCGAGGTGACACCCGAGGTGACGCCCGAGGTGACGCCCGAGGCCGCCCCCGAGGCGCCCGGTGTGCCCGGTGTGCCCGGCGCCAGGCGGCACCCCCCGGCGCCGGGTCGGCGAGACGATGAGCGGCGGCTTCCGGCGCAACGCAGGCGGCGGGCCAGATGGCAGATCGTGACGGCCATCGTCCTGGCCGTCATAGCCATCACCGCCGCAACCCCCCAAGGCCGCGCCGCCGTTCGCGCGATCCTCCACTACGCCGGCATCGAGCTACGCCTGGGCGACTCCACCCCCCAACCCGTCACCACCCCCACCCCGCTGCCGGGCGAGCACACGGTGGCCCCGGCAGACCTGGCCAAGCAGGTGAGGTTCTCCATCAAGACCCCCACCGCGCTGGGCACCCCCGAGCGCGCCACGGTGAGCGACAACGGCCGCGTGGCGTCGATGTTCTGGCCGGGCGGCATCCGCCTGGACCAGTTCGACGGCACGCCCAGCCCGTACTTCTTCAAAACCCTGGGCCCACCCTGGCCCGAGGACATCCAGGTCGCGGGCGTCACCGCCTGGTGGCTCGGCGGCTCGCACCCCCTCGGCTACATCAAGCGCGAGGACGGCACGTCGGTCCCCCTGCGCCAGGCCGAACCCACCCTCATCTGGCAGTCCGGCACCACCGGCTACCGCCTGGAAGGAGCCGGCACCAAGGAGCACGCCGCCGAAATAGCCGCCTCACTCCGGTGAGGCCAGCCAATCGTCGATCTCCTTCAGCAGCTCCTTGCGCACGCCCTCCGGCGCCGTGGACGCCTTGATCGACTGCCGTGCCAGCTCGGCGACCTCCGCGTCGCCGAAGCCGTAGACCTCCCGCGCCAGCTCGTACTGCCGCAACAACCGCGCCCCGAACAGCAACGGGTCATCGGCCCCCAACGCGATCGGCACCCCCGCGTCGAACAGCCTGCGCAACGGCACGTCCGCCACCCGCTCGACGACCCCCAGGCCCACGTTCGAGGTCGGGCACACCTCGCAGCAGATCTGCCGCTCGGCCAGCCGTTCCATCAGCCACGGATCCTCCGCCGCCCGCACCCCGTGCCCGACGCGATCCGCGCCGAGGTCGTCCACGCACTGCGCGACGCTACGGGCCCCGAGCAACTCACCCCCATGCGGTACGGCCAGGAGCCCGGCGCGCTTGGCGATGCGGAACGCCCGCTCGAACTCCCGGGCCGCACCGCGACGCTCGTCGTTCGACAGCCCGAACCCGACGACCCCCTTGTCCAGGTATTGAGCCGCGAGCCTGGCCAGCGTGTTGGCGTCGAGCGGGTGCCTGGTGCGGTTGGCCGCCACGATCACCGCGATCCCGATGCCCGCCCGGGCGGCGCCCTGGGCGGCGGCGTCCAGCATGAGCTCCAGTGTCGCCGTCAACCCGCCGAACCGCTGCGCGAACCCCGACGGGTCCACCTGGATCTCCAGCCACCGCGACCCGGCCGCCGCCTCGTCCTCGGCCGTCTCGCGCACCAGCCGGTAGACGTGCTCCGGCCGCCACAGCACCGACCTGGCGATGTCGTACAGTCGCTGGAACCTGAACCAGCCCCGCTCGTCGGTGGCGCGCAGCTGGGGCGGCCAATCCTGCTCCAGTGCGTCGGGCAGGTGCAGGCCCTGTTCGCGAGCCAGCTCGATCAGCGTCGTATGCCGCATCGAGCCGGTGAAGTGCAAGTGCAGATGAGCCTTGGGCAGCAGGTCAAGCGGGCGTGGCATTTCCATATCTTGCCACTCAACCTGTCCGGGCGTTCGCGCGTTGGGAGGGGCGAAAGGGGACCCCGCTCATGACGGATGAAGACGAAACGGCATTCGACGAGTTCCTCGCCGCCCGCGGCACCTCGTTGTCACGCACCGCGATCCTGGTCTGCGGAGCCACCCACCACGACGCCGAGGACCTGGTCCAGCACGCCCTGGAGAAGGTCTACCGGCACTGGCCTCGGATCCGGCACGACAACCCCGAGGCGTACGCGCGGAAGGTCGTCGTGAACGCGGCGATCAGCCGGGCACGGCGACGGCGCGTCATACAGGAGATCACGTTCGCCCGGCCGCCCGACACCGCCGCGAACTCCCCCGACCTGGACCTGCGCGACACGCTCATCGACGAGCTGCGCAGGCTGCCGCCGAAGATGCGGGCGGTGATCGTCCTTCGCTATTGGGAGGACCAGTCGGAGGCGGCCACCGCGTCGCTGCTCGGCTGCTCGCTCGGCACGGTGAAGAGCCAGGCGGCCCGGGGCCTCGCCAAGATCCGCGAACGCATGACCCTCGCAGAAGGAGCGACCCGATGAAGGTTGAAGACGCCCTGGCCGAGGCCATGGCCGCGCACGTCGCCGACGTGCGGGCCACGCCGTCGCTGGGCAGGGACGTGCGCCGCCGCCACCGCGCGCACGTGATCAGATTCCGTACGGCCGGCGCCGCCCTCGCCACCGCCCTGGTCGCGGTGGCCGGGTCGGCGCTGCTGAACTCGGCGGAACCCGCCAAGACCCAGCACGCCGCCACCGGCCCGGACCGGGCCGTGGTGGACTCGGTGATCGTCCCGGACGTCGTCGGCAAGCCCGTCGCCGAGGCGGTCGAGGCGCTGAAGCAGGCCGGACTGGTCGTCGATGACCCGGAGACGGCCACCGACACGGGCCAGGTGCGCATGCAGAGCCCCACAGCCGGTCAGGAGGTGACGAGGGGGACGAATGTGCAGCTCACCGTGGGCCCGGAATCCTCGGTGCCGCAGGACCTCGGCGACCTGGGCGACGGCCGGAAGTTCGGCGGCATCCATATCGGCTACCTGCCCGAGGGGCTCGAATGGGGCAAGTGGTCGGGCAAGAACGGCTTCGGCAAGACGAGCTACACGACCAGTTTCGTGGAGCCCGGACAGGAAGAGGGCCTCTACTCCGTTCAGGTGGTCGTGTTCACGGGTGAGGCGAGCAAGCAGATCGCGCAGCATCTGACGACGTACTCCAGCAAGGGCGCCGAAACCACCGACATCGGTGGCAAGCGGGCCTACCTCACGAAGATCACCGAAGGCGGTGAAGTCGCCGCCGAGGACGACGACGTCTCGACGAGCACCATCGGCTGGACGCTGCGCCGAGGGCTGGCGGTCGAGGTGTATATCAGCCCGGACTATGCGAAAAAGATCGACGCGGGGACCGAGCTGAAGAAGATCGCCGAAGGGATCGAACCCATCAAGTGAATGGGCGGTACGGGTGAGATCAGACCGGGGATCTACCGTGCATGATGCCGGAGGGCGGGACCAGCGGTCAGGCGCTGCGCGCGATGCTGGCGTTCCTCGCGCTCGGGGCCACTGCCTCGATCATCTACGGGCTGTTCTCCTCCGGATTCGGGCGGGTTCATCCCGTATCAGTGGGGGCGCCCCCACTGGTACGGACCGATGGGCCTTCGCCGGTCGCGGGTGGGGCGACTGCCCCGGCGCCCGCACCCGCGCCCGCCCCGGCCCCCGTCCGGGGTGCGACCGTCACCGCTTCCACCGCGGTGCCCCGGATCGCGGTGGTCTCGAACGACTTCTGGCTCACCTACCTGCCCGCCGGGCTGGATCGCGCCGACGGGGGAGCGATCGAACCCGACCAGGGCGCCTGGGCCAGATTCGCCCCCAGGACCGGGCCGGGCGCCACCCACGGCCGGTACGTCGAGGTGCGGGTCGAGCACGGTCCGGTGGCCGCCGACTGGCTCACCTACCAGCGGCGGATCTCGCTCCGAACCCCCAGGGACTCCACCGTCCGCGGCAGACCCGCCCTGGTCGGCAGGTATCCCGGGGGCGGCCTGATGATCGTCTGGCTGGAGCGAGCGGGCACCGGAGCGTGGATCCGGGTCAGCGAATCCTTGAGTGACGAACTCCTTCGTGTTGCCGCCTCGGTCAGGGCTCCTGTAGGAGACTAGGGACCTTTTCTGCGGTATTTCACTCGAAGTCATGGGGGGCTATGCGACGCCTGGCAGCGGTCTTCCTCGTGTTCGCGCTGACCGCGTGCGGCGGACCCGCTGTGCCGGAGGCGGAACAGGAGGCGAACACGGCCACACCGGAACCGAGCCGGGCCGAGCTGGCGAACACGTCTCTGACCTGCGACTCCGGAGAGCTCGACATCGGGAACCTGCCCGCGGGGGTGGAACGCGCGGGCAGGTTCGCGCGGGTGAAGTCGCTGCGCGAGCAGCTCAAGGTGCGGGGCGTGCGATGGCGCAGGAACGACGAGGAACTGCTCGTCGCCGTGGTGTGCGGGGTTCATGGTGCCGAGCGGTTCGCCACGCTGGTCAGCCGGTCGAGCCTGGGCTCCTACCACGGCAAGCCCGCCCTGCGCTGGCGCACGCGGGGCGGGCTGAGCAACTTCATGTGGCTGGAACGGCCGGGCACCGCGGTCTACATCGGCGCCACGCCCGGACTGGCCCGCGACATCGAGAAGGTGGCCGCGGGAGTCGGCTGACCCGCGCGGCCTCCGATGAGCGGGCCGGTCAGTGGGCTTCGGCGAGGAGCTTGGCCAGGCGGCTGACGCCCTCCGCCAGATCGTCGTCCCCCAGGGCGTACGAAAGCCGGAAATATCCGGGCGTGCCGAACGCCTCGCCCGGCACCACCGCCACCTCCGCCTCCTCCAGGATCAGCTCGGCCAGCTCGGCCGACGACTGCGGCCGACGCCCGCGCAGCTCCTTGCCGATCAGCTCCTTGACCGAGGGGTAGACGTAGAACGCCCCCTTCGGCTCCGGGCAGAGCACGCCCGGGATCTCGTTGAGCATCCGGACCATCGTCTGGCGGCGGCGGTCGAACGCCTCACGCATCTCCGCCACGGCCGACAGGTCGCCGGAGACGGCGGCCAGAGCGGCCATCTGGGACACGTTCGAGACGTTGGACGTGGCGTGCGACTGCAGGTTCGTCGCGGCCTTGACCACGTCGGACGGGCCGATCAGCCAGCCCACCCGCCAGCCCGTCATGGCGTACGTCTTGGCCACGCCGTTGAGGATGACGACCCGGTCGCCCAGCTCGGGGACGGCCGTGGCGATGCTGGTGAACTCCGTGCCGCCGTACACGAGATGCTCGTAGATCTCGTCGGTGACGACCCAGAGGTCGTTGGCGGCGGCCCAGCGGCCGATCGCCTCCGTCTGCTCGCGTGAGTAGACGGCGCCCGTCGGGTTGGACGGCGAGACGAACAGCAGGACCTTGGTGCGCTCGGTGCGGGCCGCTTCGAGCTGTTCGACGCTCGCGAGGTAGCCGGTCGTCTCGTCCGTGACGACGTCGACCTGGACGCCCCCGGCCAGCTTGATCGCCTCGGGGTAGGTGGTCCAGTACGGAGCGATCACCAGGACCTCGTCGTCCGGGTCGAGCAGCGTGGCGAACGCCTGGTAGACGGCCTGCTTGCCGCCGTTCGTGACCAGGACCTGCGACGCCTCGACCTGGTAGCCGGAGTCGCGCAGCGTCTTGGCGGCGATCGCCTTCTTGAGCTCGGGCAGGCCGCCGGCCGGGGTGTACTTGTGGAAGCGGGGATCGTGCGTCGCCGCGACCGCCGCCTCGACGATGTAGTCCGGCGTCGGGAAGTCGGGCTCGCCGGCGCCGAAGCCGATGACCGGGCGGCCGGCCGCCTTCATCGCCTTCGCCTTGGCGTCCACGGCGAGCGTGGCAGATTCGGAAATCGCGGAAATTCGGGTGGAGATACGAGGTCGGGTGGACATGGGTCCATGCTGCCACGCGCCCCGTGACCTGGGCGATCGGCTTTTGGTTCGACGTAGCGGGCATTACCCGGATACACTTTCGCCTGGTCGTGCCGCCGCATGTCGACGTGCGGTTCGGTCCAGGCAGTGAGCTGATCAGGGTAGTGTGGTTGGCGACATAGGGCACTGGCGCAATTGGTAGCGCACCGGTCTCCAAAACCGGCGGTTGGGGGTTCGAGTCCCTCGTGCCCTGCGAGTGCGGTCCGCGCAATGGCGTGTAAGCGCGCCGCAAACTGCGTTGGATACGACAGATTCAGGTGAGGACTGTGGCGATCGACACGCGCGGCGAGACCGCAGGTAAGCCTAGTGGCGAGAAGAAGACGCGCACCTCGCCGGCCCTTTTCTACCGGCAGGTAGTCACCGAGCTGCGTAAGGTCATCTGGCCGACACGCAAGGATCTCATCACTTACACCACGGTCGTTCTGGTATTCGTTCTGATCATGGTTGGGATCGTGTACGGCTTCGACGCCGCGCTCGGCTGGGCCGTTCTCCGCGTCTTCGGCGGATCCTGATCCGGACACCGTCGGCTTCGGCCGACGGGGTCGCCATTCGATTCGACGAAAGAGGAAAAGTCACCGTGTCCGAGTCTTCAGTGCCGGCGGACGAGTCCCGCGAGGAGTGGGACACCGAGCCGGAAGAGGCCGCCAAGGCCACTGAGGAGACCGTCGACGAGTTCGACGCCGACGTCGCGGACAGCGACGAAGGCGACGAGGACGAGGTCGCCGACGAGGCTCCCGCCGTCGACGAAGACGGTGACATCCTGCCTGAGGTCGACCCGGTCGAGGAGTTCAAGCGCTCACTCCGGGGTCAGCTCGGCGAGTGGTACGTGATCCACTCCTACGCCGGCTACGAAAACCGGGTGAAGTCCAACATCGAGAGCCGCAACGTGTCTCTCAACATGGAGGACTACATCTTCCAGGTCGAGGTGCCGACGCACACCGTCCAGGAGTTCAAGAGCGGCAAGAAGGTGCCGGTCAAGGAGCGCGTGCTGCCCGGCTACGTGCTGGTGCGCATGGAGCTGACCGACGAGTCCTGGGCCGCCGTGCGTAACACGCCCGGTGTGACCGGCTTCGTGGGCCTGTCCAACAAGCCGAGCCCGCTCAACCTCGACGAGGTCGCCAAACTGCTGGCGCCCGAGCCGACCGAGGAGAGCAAGAAGTCCTCGGCCAAGACCAGCACCGGCCCGACCGTCGAGTTCGAGATCGGCGAGTCCGTCACGGTCATGGACGGCCCGTTCGCCACTCTGCCCGCCTCGGTCAGCGAGATCAGCCCCGAGTCGCAGAAGCTCAAGGTGCTCGTCTCGATCTTCGGCCGTGAGACTCCGGTCGAGCTGTCGTTCAACCAGGTCTCGAAGATCTAAGACGATCACGTAAGCTGATATGTCGTCCCCACACGCGTGGACGGTGACCCCTGTGTTCTGGGGTCCGCACGCCCGTGGGGGTCTGCAACACCATTCTCAGGACCCGGAGAAGGATCATGCCTCCAAAGAAGAAAATCGCGGCGCTGGTAAAGGTGCAGCTGCCCGCTGGCCAGGCCACGCCCGCGCCGCCGGTCGGTACCGCCCTCGGCCCGCACGGCGTCAACATCATGGAGTTCGTCAAGCAGTACAACGCTGCCACGGAGTCCCAGCGGGGCAACATCATCCCCGTTGAGATCACGATCTTCGAAGACCGCAGCTTCGTCTTCATCACGAAGACGCCCCCGGCGCCCGAGCTGATCAAGAAGGCTCTCGGCCTCGACAAGGGCAGCGCGGTCCCGCACAAGGAGAAGGTCGGCAAGCTCAGCCGCGAGCAGCTCCGCAGCATCGCCGAGACCAAGATGCCGGACCTCAACGCCAACGACATCGCCGCGGCCGAGAAGATCATCGCCGGCACCGCCCGGTCGATGGGCATCACCGTCGCCGACTAAGACCTTCCCGATCCGCGGAAGGGCCAGCACCTTGGCCCACACCGCGATCCGTGGGAGAGCCGGTTTCCGGCTCCTACCCGCACCCGATCAGTGGGAGGGCCGCACACCGGCCCGCACACCACAAGGAGACAGACATGAAGCGCAGCAAGGCGCACAAGGACGCGTCGGCCAAGGTCGACCACGACAAGCTCTACGCCCCTGTCGAGGCCGCGAAGCTGGCCAAGGAGACGTCCACCACGAAGTTCGACGCCACCGTCGAAGTGGCGCTGCGACTGGGCGTCGACCCTCGCAAGGCCGACCAGATCGTGCGCGGCACGGTCAACCTCCCGCACGGCACCGGCAAGACCGCCCGGGTCCTGGTCTTCGCCACCGGTGACCGTGCCGAGGCGGCCCGCGAGGCGGGCGCCGACATCATCGGCGCCGACGAGCTCATCGACGAGATCGCCAAGGGCAACCGGCTCGGCGAGTTCGACGCCGTTGTGGCCACCCCTGACCTCATGGGCAAGGTCGGCCGCCTGGGCCGTGTCCTCGGCCCGCGTGGCCTCATGCCCAACCCCAAGACCGGCACCGTGACGCCCGACGTGGCCAAGGCTGTGACCGAGATCAAGGGCGGCAAGATCGAGTTCCGTACGGACCGGCAGGCGAACCTGCACTTCATCATCGGCAAGACGTCGTTCGACGAGCGCCAGCTCATCGAGAACTACGCCGCTGCCCTTGACGAGGTGCTCCGTCTCAAGCCGTCGGCCGCCAAGGGTCGTTACCTGAAGAAGGTCACCTTCTCCACGACCATGGGCCCCGGCGTCCCGGTCGACCCCAACCTCACGCG
This sequence comes from Nonomuraea sp. NPDC026600, assembly GCF_040638335.1. NCBI lineage: Bacteria > Bacillati > Actinomycetota > Actinomycetes > Streptosporangiales > Streptosporangiaceae > Nonomuraea > Nonomuraea sp. NPDC026600. The sequence goes on along the minus strand of NZ_JBEZYD010000010.1, from coordinate 101,211 downwards.
CGGCCTGACCGCCGATCTGGACGCGTAGCGAACACCACCGCCAGAAGCCTTGCTTCCGGCGCTCATCGCACCACCTGGCCCCCGCCGACTTCGGCGGGGGCTTGTTGCGTTCTCGGGCTCGCTTCGCACGACCGACGGTCACGAACACGCCCGCTGTCCGTCGCACCCTCCGCTGTGGCGTGCGCTGTGTGTGGGCGTCGTGCGGCCCGCGGGTGCCGTCGTGCCCCCACAGGGGTCTCGCGGACTGCGGCCAGCGGGTGCCGTCGCGCGCCCCCACAGGGGCCTCGCGGACGGCCTCCGCCGCAGCGTTCCCCGTGGGCGGGCTTTCGCCGTCGCGTGCTGCCTTCGTTGCGGCGTGTGCCTTGCGGGGCCTCCCTGATGGTGTGCGTCTGATGAGCGCGGTCTCGTGCGGTCGGCAGGGGAATCCGGGGGACGAGCACCGCAGGTGATGCCGTACAGGAAAGAAAGATCAGAGCACCGCACAAGACAGACGCCGAGGCAGAGAGCATGTTTACCCGGGAGAGAAAGCGGGTCGGGGAAGACCCTGGGTTTTCCCTGAAAAGTCAGGGGAAGACGGCAGATCGGGTCACCGACACGTAGGGTCAAAACATGCTGAAGCGCAGAATTTCTCTCGCTACCGCCGCGGCCGGTGCCGCTCTGGTCGCGGTAGCGGTTGCCGGTTGTGGAACGAACGCGCAGCCCATCCAGGTCAATCTGGCCGCGTCCGAGGTACTCACGCAGGCCGCGCAGAAGACTGCGGAGGTCACCAGCTACACCGTCGACGCCGTCGTCGACGTCACACACCCCCAGGAGGGGAACGGCAAGGTACAGGGACGGATGCTCTACCAGAGCAAGCCGCAGCTGGCCGTCGACCTCACACTCGACACCATCGACATGGGCGGTAAGGGTCTGCCCGGCGGAGCGCGAGCCGTGCTCCAGGGCGACGCCGTCTACGTCAAGGTCGAGGCGCTCAAGCAGCTCGTCGGCGCGACGAAGCCGTGGATCAAGGTGCCGCTGACCGATGTCGGCGGCCCCGGCGAGATCAAGACGTACCTCGACCAGATCCAGCAGTTCGACCTGGCGGCGGTCACCAAGATGGTGACGGCCTCCCAGGACGTCAAGGCGGCCGGCAACGAAACCGTCGGCGGCGTGGACACCACCCACTACAGCGGGACGTTCCCGGTGGACGCGGCGGTGCAGCAGCTGCCCGCGGACAAGCAGGAAGCCGCCCGCTCCAACCTGGCCGAGCTCAAGGACATCAAGTTCGACATCTGGGTCGGCAGCGATGGCCTGCCGCGCAAGGTCGCGCTGAAGGGTGCCAAGGAAGGCGCCACGATGGACGCCACCCTGCTTTTCAAGGGGTTCAACGAGGCCGTCAACATCCAGACGCCGCCCGCCGACCAGATCGGTGAGCTGCCGAAGAACGTCTCCAACTAAGGACGATCGCTGAGCGGCGCCGCCTGAGCGCGGCGCCGAAAGCGTCGTCGGCTGAGAGCGATTTGGAAACTCGGCGACCAGGACGTACTCTGGTCGTTGCCGAAGACCGCCGGTTGTCGTCAGGTTCTCAAGACCTGATGACCGAAGGATCCACAGTCTGTGGACGGCCCGCGCAGGTGTTATACGAGTTTCCTACACGGTCTCGTCCGTGTGTGAGCCCCGTGTGCGCCCTGCGCCCGGGGCCATTCTCATTTCTGGGCCTTCACCGGTGGCACATCTGGAAGGAGGCCCATGGCGAGGGCGGATAAGGCGACAGCAGTTGCCGAGCTCAGGAGCGAGTTCGAAGGCAGCGCTGCGGCCGTTCTGACCGAGTACCGCGGTCTCACCGTCGCACAGCTCAAGCAGCTGCGCGTTTCTCTTGGTGAGAATGCGAAGTTCGCCGTGGCGAAGAACACCCTGACCAAGATTGCGGCCAATGAGGCCGGTTTCGCGGGTCTTGACGACCTGCTCGCCGGTCCGACCGCGATCGCCTTCGTCAACGGTGACGTTGTCGAGGCAGCCAAGGGTCTGCGTGACTTCGCCAAGGCCAATCCCCTTCTGGTGATCAAGGGCGGCGTCCTTGACGGCAAGAGGCTGGACGCTACAGAGATCACCAGGCTCGCCGACCTCGAGTCCCGCGAGGTTCTCCTCGCGAAGCTGGCCGGTGCCATCAAGGCGAAGCAGAGTACTGCCGCCGCGATGTTCGCCGCGCTGCCCACCAACATGGCCCAGCTGGCCGACGCCCTTCGCGCCAAGCGCGAAGAGGCGGGCGAGTAATACGGGGATTGCCGCAAATCCCGCGGTCCCGTTCCTAGTTATCGCAAGATCCATACGGAGGAAACCATCATGGCGAAGCTCAGCACCGACGAGCTGCTCGGCGCGTTCAAGGAGATGACCCTCCTCGAGCTTTCCGAGTTCGTGAAGCAGTTCGAGGAAGTGTTCGACGTCAAGGCCGCCGCCCCCGTCGCGGTTGCCGCCCCCGCCGCCGCTGGTGGCGAGGCCGCCGTCGTCGAGGAGCAGGACGAGTTCGACGTCATCCTCGAGGGTGCCGGCGAGAAGAAGATCCAGGTCATCAAGGAGATCCGCGCCCTGACGTCCCTGGGCCTCAAGGAGGCCAAGGACCTGGTCGACGGCGCTCCCAAGAACGTCTTCGACGGCAAGGTCAACAAGGAGCAGGCGGAGAAGGCCAAGGCTGCCCTCGAGGGCGCCGGCGCTTCCGTCACCGTCAAGTAACACTTTCGAGGCATATCACTCGAAGAGCATTACCGAATCGCCCGCTGTGGCGTTTCACCCCAGAAGGGGCGGCTGCACCCAGGTGCCGGGTGCGCCGCCTCTTTTGTGTTTTCTGCCTGGCCGGCGCCCGGCGTACAGAGCTCACGAGATTCTCATGGTCGTCTCATCGCATGGCGAGAGGCCGTGTTTAGCGTTCGAGTGTGTTCAAGGATGCGCGTATCAGAGATCGATGGGCGTTGGCCGGGCTGCTCGCCGCCACCGCGGTGCTCTACGTATGGGGGCTCAACGCCTCCGGATGGGCGAACTCGTTCTACTCGGCTGCCGTACAAGCGGGCAGCCAGAGTTGGAAGGCGTTCTTCTTCGGGTCGTCCGACGCGGCCAATGCCATCACCGTGGACAAGACACCGGCCTCGCTGTGGCCGATGGAGCTCAGCGCCAGGATCTTCGGGCTGAACTCCTGGAGCATCCTCGTGCCCCAGGCGCTCATGGGCGTGGCGACCGTGGGCGTGGTCTATGCCGCCGTACGGCGCCGATTCCCCGCGTGGGCCGCGTTGCTCGGCGGGGCGGTCATGGCGCTTACGCCGGTGGCGGTGCTGATGTTCCGCTTCAACAATCCGGACGCGCTGCTGGTGCTGCTGCTGACCGTCGCGGGTTACTGCGTCGTACGGGCTCAGGAGAAGGCGGGGACGCGGTGGCTGGTGCTGGCGGGGGCGTGCATCGGGTTCGCCTTCCTGGCCAAGATGCTGCAGGCCTTCGTGGTACTGCCGGGGTTCGCGCTCGTCTACCTGATCACGGCTCCGACCACGATAGGGCGGCGGCTCTGGCAGCTCGTGCTCGCGGGTGCGGCCATGCTGGTGTCGGCCGGGTGGTGGCTGGTGGCTGTGGCGCTGGTGCCCGCCGCCGACCGGCCGTACATCGGCGGCTCCCAGACCAACAGCGTGCTGGAGCTCGCGCTCGGCTACAACGGGATCGGGCGGCTGAACGGCGGCGACTACGGAGGGCTCGGCAACCTCAACCAGGAGGCCGGCTGGTTGCGGATGTTCGACACCGAGGCGGGCGGACAGATCTCCTGGCTGCTGCCGGCGGCGCTGGTGCTCCTCGTGGCCACGATCTGGCTGACACGGTCGGCGCCGCGGACTGATTCCGTACGGGCTCAGGTCGGTGTGTGGGGGAGCTGGCTGGTGGTGACCGGGCTGATCTTCAGCCTGATGCAGGGCATCTTCCACGCGTACTACACGGTGGCGCTGGCTCCGGCGATCGCGGTGCTGGTGGGTTCGGGGGCGGCGCTGCTCTGGGAGCGGCGGGAGAACCGGGTGCTGGCGCTGGCGGCGGCTGTGACGGCTGGGTGGGCGTACGTCCTGCTGTCGCGTAGTTCGGAGTGGAATTCCTGGCTGGGGCCGATCGTGCTCGTCGCCGGGTTGGCGGCGGCAGTGGGTCTCCTGGTCGTCGGGCGCTATCAGGAGGTCGAGAGGGGTCCGGCCTCTGAGGGGTCGGCAGGCATGCCGCCTGCGGGATTGGCGGGCGCTTCGTCTGAGGGATTGGTGAGCGTGCCGTCGGCGGGAACCGCGGCGGTGCCGGCAGTGGGACCTGAAAGGGTGCCGTCTGCGGGAACCGCATGGGTGTTGTCCGCGGGACCCGCGGAATCCTCGGGCGCGCCGTCCGCGGCAGCCTCGGGGGTGTCATCGGACGGGCCTGCCGAGGTGCTGTCTCGGGGTCCCGTGGGGGTGCCGTCCGAGAGGCCTGCCGAGGTGCTGTCTCGGGGTTCTGTAGGGGCGTCATCCGAGGGGCCTGGCGCGGTGCGGTCTGGTGGGCCCGGAGGGGTGGCGATTGCGGGACGTGGTTGGTGGTCGCGGCGGTTGTCGGGGATTGTCGCCGCCGTGGCGGTCGTGGTGTGCCTGGCAGGGCCGGCCGCGTACGCGCTGGACACCGCCGTATCCGCGCACACCGGCGCGATCCCCACGGCGGGTCCCTCGACGGGAGGTTTCGGCGGACCTGGAGGGTTCCGTGGTGGCGGCGGGCCCTCGGCTATGGGACCGGGTGGGTTCGGCGGGGGTGGCCAGCCGGGCGTTGCCGGTAGAGGCGGTCAGCAGGGCGTTACCGGTGGGGCCGGTCAGCCGGGTGGCACCGGCGGCAATGCGCGGTCTGACGGTACGGGCGCCGACGGGTTCGCTCGCGGCGGCCGGGGAGGCGGGATGGGCGGTCTGCTCCAGTCCGCCACCCCCAGCGCCGAGCTGACCGCACTCCTGAAGAGCAACGCCTCCGCCTACAACTGGGTCGCCGCGGCCGTCGGCTCGAACAACGCCGCCGGATACCAGCTGGCCGCGGGTCAGCCGGTGATGGCGGTGGGCGGCTTCAACGGGACCGACCCCGCGCCGACACTGGCCCAGTTCAAGCAGTACGTGGCCGACGGGAAGATCCACTACTTCATCGGTGGTGGTATGGGTGGTGGCATGCGCGGCGGGGCCGGCACAGGTGGCACAGGCGGTAGCAGCGACGCGACCGAGATCGCGGCGTGGGTGCAGGAGACGTTCACGGCCAGCACCGTCGGCAACACCACGATCTACGACCTCACCGCAACCAAGTAACCGACCGCAGCCGGCTCGTGCTGTCCGCGCGGCCTGGCCGATGCGCCCCGTCCGCGTGGCCCAGGTACGCGCGGGCGGCTGCCTTTGTCAGGCCGGTGAATGTCAGCCGGACACCGCGCTAGGCGGCGCGGACGCGGGCTATGGCGCTGGTGTCCATGTAGTCGCGCGTATGGACGATCAGTCCGTCCCTGACCCGCAGGATCAGCAGACCCGGCACCGCCAGCTCTTGGCCGGCCACCGTGACCACCGTCTCGTGCTCCGCCACGACCACCTCCGGGTCCGTGGTCCGGCGGATGGCCACGTCGCGGATCTCCTTCACCAGAGCCTCCATGGCGCCCCACATCATCGTGTACCCCGCCCGGACCCCCTCCCGGCCCTTGAACGGCGGCAGCCCGCCGAACGGGAACTCGTGCAGACCGTCCTCGGCATAGAGATCGGCCAGCTCGTCGGCCGATTTGTGCAGCATCGCCGTGTGATAGGCGGCGACGACACCAGTAACGGACATGGGAACCCCATTTCGCTCAACGGACGTTGACTCAACGAGCGTAGAGCGAAATGGGACGAACGGTCAACGCCTGTAGAGTGAACGGCATGACGGAGTGGGTGGCGTGACCGAACGGGCGGAACGCCGTCGCAGGACCGAGCAACGGATCCTGGAGGCGGCCAGGAAGCTCTTCGCCGACCTGGGATTCGAACGGACCACGATCCGAGCGGTCGCCAAGGCGGCCGAGGTCGACCCCGCGCTCGTCATGCAGTACTTCGGCAGCAAGCAGGACCTGTTCAGCGAGGCCGTACGCGTGGCTCCGGCGCCCGTGGCCCCGGGCGACACCGACGAGCTGGTCGAACAGCTCCTCGGCAGTCTCGGCATGAAGATGGGGGAGCTGCCGCAGGGGTCCCTGGCCATGATGCGGTCGATGCTCACCCACCCGGAGGCGGCCGCGTCGGCGCGGGCCGTACTGAGTCGCCAGATTCACCAGATCGGCGAGTCGATCCCCGGCGACGACGCGCGGATGCGGGCGGCGCTGATGACGACGATCATGCTGGGCGTGACCGTGGGCCATCAACTGCTCGAACTCGACGAGCTACGCGGAGTGCCTCAAGCGGACATCGCACGGGTCCTCCGCCCGGCCCTGAAAGCGATCGCCGGCCCTCAGGCCGAATAGAGGCTCCAGGCGCCGTTGCTGGACTCGATGTCTCATAACCGGCCAGTAACAAGTTATTGGAACTGGTTCCAATTCGCTCGCACGCCGCTACCGTGATGGCAAATGTGTGGTTAATGTGTGCGGCACGTTACTCCTTGTGCATGGAAGGTGACCCGTGGGCGTCGAAGTCGTGGTCGACGGGCTGACCAAGTCGTTCGGCCGGCAGGTCATCTGGGAGGACGTCTCACTCACTCTGCCCGCGGGCGAGATCTCGGTGCTGCTCGGCCCGTCCGGCACCGGCAAGTCGGTCTTCCTGAAGACCCTGGTCGGGCTGCTCAGGCCGGACCGCGGGCACATCTGGATCGACGGCTACGACCTCGCCAACTGCAACGAGAACAAGCTCTACGAACTGCGCCGCCTGTTCGGCGTGCTGTTCCAGGACGGCGCCCTGTTCGGGTCGCTCAGCCTGTACGACAACATCGCCTTCCCGCTGCGCGAGCACACCAAGAAGAGCGAGTCGCAGATCCGCCAGATCGTACTGGAGAAGATGGAGCTCGTCGGCCTGCTCGGCGCCGAGACCAAGCTGCCCGGCGAGATCTCCGGCGGCATGCGCAAGCGGGCCGGGCTGGCCAGGGCACTGGTGCTCGACCCCGAGATCATCCTGTTCGACGAGCCCGACTCGGGTCTCGACCCGGTACGGACCGCCTATCTCAACCAGCTCATCGTCGATCTGAACGCCGAGATCGAGGCGACGTTCCTGATCGTCACGCATGACATCAACACCGCCCGTACGGTGCCCGACGACATCGGGCTGCTGTTCAGGCGAGAGCTGATCATGTTCGGGCCGCGCGAGATGCTGCTGTCGAGCGACGAACCGGTGGTCCGGCAGTTCCTCAACGCCAGGAAGCACGGCCCGATCGGCATGTCGGAGGAGAAGGACGTCTCCGAGCTGGAGGCCGAGGCCCAGCTGGGCCACGACCCCGGCTCGCTGCCGCCGATCCCGCCGCAGCTGATGCCGAGCGGCAACGGGCTCCGCCGTACGCAGCGGCCGCCCGGCACCTGGTTGGCGGCCAACGGGGTCATCCCGCCCCAAGGCTCCTTCGTGGACGATCGCGGGCGCAACTGGCTGGAAGAGTATCCACGCCTGATCAACGCCCACCTCAACGGCGTCAGGTAGAGATCGCGACATTTCCCGATGACGCCCCGGCAGGTATCGGGGCGGCTGTCGCAGGCGGTCTGGACCGGTTCGTGACCCCCGCAGGGCTCGCGGCGGGGGCGAGGGATATCCCCTGGCGCCAGACGGGCCGAGAAGGCGCTTTCCACGACCTCGGTGATGGAAAGGCCGGAATGCCGCGTTGTCCGCGCAACGGGCCTCAGGGGGCCGTCTGACGGTGTTTGTCAGGTGCTTGCCTCGTCGAGATCGGCCAGAGCAACGCGCCCCGCCCTGAGAGGGTCCTATGTCGCCTCTGTCGTTTCCCGGGCTGCGGGACGGATCGGCGGGTTATCATCCGCGCAACCAAGCCGGGAGGTGAGCAGACGTGGACGAACCCGCCGCCCGGCCATTCCGCGTCCTGACCGGCGTACTCGTCCTGCTGGTGGTGCTGCTCGGCGCCGCCGTGGTGTTCCTTCGCGGGCAGGATCTGGCCGAGCAGGCCAGGGCGGACGATCGACAGGCCGCGCTCGACGCGGCGGGCGCGCACGCGATCAACCTGATCTCGCTCGACTACAAGACCGTCGACGCCGACGTGGGGCGCATCCTCGCCACCTCCACCGGCGTGGCCAAGGAGGAGTACACGGCCAACGCGGGCAAGCTCAAGTCCACCACGCTGAAGAACAAGGTCGTGCAGCACGGCGTGCTCCGCGCCACAGGGCTCGTGTCGATGACGGAGGCGACCGCGCGGGTGCTGGTCGTGGCCGACGTGGAGATCCGCTGGGACGGTTCCAAGACCCTCAAGCGGGAGCGGTTCTACCGGTGGTCGATGGACGTGGCCAAGGAGAAGGGAGTCTGGTTGGTGTCGAGGGCGGTGCAGGTGGTGTGAGGGCGGTCGTGATCGCGCTGCTGGTCCTGGTGCTCGGGCTCGGCGCGGTGTCAGGAGTGTTCTGGTACGACGCGCACGCCTTGCGCGTGGACGAGGAGGCCGGGAGAGAGGCCATGGCCGCGGCCCGTAAGGTGGCGCCGGACCTGCTGTCGTACGACTACCGGACGGTCGAGCGGGACCTGGCCCGGGCGACCGAGCACACGACCGGCGAGCTGGCCAAGCACTACAAGGAACTGTCGGCCACCCTGGTCGCCAAGGCCAAGGCCGAGAAGACGGTGCAGACGGCGGCCGTCGTCGACGCGGGCGTGGAGCGGGCAGAAGGTGATCGAGTTGAGGTTCTGCTCTTCGTGAACACGGGTACGGTCAAGGAGATCCCCGGCAAGGCCGAATCACAGCAACAGGTCAGCCAGAACCGGGCCAGGCTCGTCATGATCCGGCAAGATTCGCGCTGGCTGGTGGCCGAGTTGTCGACCTTGATCGGTACGGCTTGAGTCACCGGGCGCGTCCCAATGTTCAATTGTTACCAAAAATAAGGTTTAGTGAAGCCCAAGTAACGGGTACCTGAGTCATAGCAGCACCGGTTGTCGGCATGGGTTCGACCCTCGGTGTGACGGAGCGTTAACCGTCCCCGTTCGCGGGTATCGTCTTGGGCCTGACGGTAGGCGCCCGATCACGCAGGGGAGAAAACCCAGCGTCCGGCCCCTAGGTCGGCGGAAAGTCGCGCTTACGGGCTTGACGTTTCCGCTCGAACGGGCGATGCTGCGACCAACGTGGAGCATGCAGCGAGAGTGAAGTGGACAGGCGTGTGCCGTTCGGCTACACTGCCCCTTTGCGCTGCCCTTTGACGACCCGCTCCGCTTGCTCACGTTGCGAGGTTGTCTGGCGTGCGTGTAGTCAGTCCGCCGCGAGCCCTCGGAAGGACATCTGTTGGCAGCCTCGCGCAACGCCTCCGCCGTACCCGCTGGTCCCCGTCGCGTCTCTTTTTCGCGTATCCAGGAGCCCCTCGAAGTTCCTGACCTTCTCGCCCTGCAGACCGAGTCGTTCGACTGGCTGCTCGGGAACGAGAAATGGAAGGCCCGGGTAGAGGCGGCTCGTCAGGCCGGGCGCAAGGACGTCCCGACCCAGTCGGGCCTCGAAGAGATCTTCGAAGAGATCAGTCCCATCGAGGACTTCTCGGGGACCATGTCCTTGTCGTTCCGCGACCACCGGTTCGAGCCGCCCAAGTACTCAGTAGACGAGTGCAAAGACAAGGACATGACCTTCTCCGCCCCGATGTTCGTCACGGCGGAGTTCATCAATAACACCACCGGCGAGATCAAGAGCCAGACGGTGTTCATGGGTGATTTCCCGCTCATGACGCCGAAGGGCACCTTCATTATCAACGGCACCGAACGTGTCGTGGTCTCGCAGCTCGTCCGGTCGCCGGGCGTCTACTTCGAACGTAATGTCGACAAGACGTCGGACAAGGACCTCTACGGCTGCAAGGTCATCCCGTCTCGGGGTGCCTGGCTCGAGTTCGAGATCGACAAGCGCGACAGCGTCGGTGTCCGCATCGACCGCAAGCGCAAGCAGGCCGTCACCGTGCTTCTCAAGGCACTGGGATGGACCAACGAGGCGATCCTCGAGCGTTTCGGCCAGTACGAGTCGATGCGCGCCACCCTGGAGAAGGACCACACGGCCGGCCAGGACGACGCGCTGCTCGACATCTACCGCAAGCTGCGTCCGGGCGAGCCGCCGACCAAGGAGTCGGCGCAGACCCTGCTGGAGAACCTGTACTTCAACCCCAAGCGTTACGACCTCGCCAAGGTGGGTCGTTACAAGATCAACAAGAAGCTCGGGGTCGGTAGTGAGATCCAGCAGGGGACGCTGACCGAAGAGGACGTCGTCGCCACGATCGAGTACATCGTCCGGCTGCACGCCGGCGAGGACTCGATGCCGGCCGCCCAGGAGGCGCCGGTCGACACCGTGATCGTCGAGGTCGACGACATCGACCACTTCGGCAACCGCCGCCTGCGCAGCGTCGGCGAGCTCATCCAGAACCAGGTCCGCCTGGGTCTGGCCCGCATGGAGCGCGTCGTGCGCGAGCGGATGACCACGCAGGACGTCGAGGCGATCACGCCGCAGACCCTGATCAACATCCGCCCGGTCGTGGCGTCGATCAAGGAGTTCTTCGGCACCTCGCAGCTGTCGCAGTTCATGGACCAGACCAACCCGCTGGCCGGCCTGACGCACAAGAGGCGTCTGTCCGCGCTGGGTCCCGGTGGTCTGTCCCGTGAGCGGGCCGGCTTCGAGGTCCGTGACGTGCACCCGTCCCACTACGGCCGGATGTGCCCGATCGAGACCCCGGAAGGCCCGAACATCGGCCTGATCGGTTCGCTGGCCTCCTACGGCCGGATCAACGCCTTCGGCTTCGTCGAGACGCCTTACCGCAAGGTCGTCGACGGCAAGGTGACCGAACAGATCGACTACCTCACCGCCGACGAGGAAGACCGCTTCGTCAAGGCGCAGGCCAACTCGATCCTCAACAGCGACGGCACGTTCGCCGACCCGCGGGTCCTGGTCCGTACCAAGGGCGGCGAGACCGAACTCATGCGGGCCGACGAGGTCGACTACATCGACGTGTCGCCGCGTCAGATGGTGTCGGTCGCCACCGCGATGATCCCCTTCCTCGAGCACGACGACGCCAACCGCGCGCTCATGGGCTCCAACATGCAGCGCCAGTCGGTGCCGCTGCTCAAGAGCGAGGCGCCGCTGGTCGGCACCGGCATGGAATACCGTGCCGCGACCGACGCCGGTGACGTCATCAGCGCCGAGAAGGCCGGTGTGGTCGAGGAGGTCTCCGCCGACTACGTCACCGTGATGAACGACGACGGCACCCGCACCACCTACCGTGTCGCCAAGTTCAAGCGGTCCAACCAGGGCACCTCCTTCAACCAGAAGCCCATCGTCGCCGAGGGCGACCGGGTCGAGGTCAACCAGGTCATCGCCGACGGTCCCTGCACCGACAGCGGTGAGATGGCGCTGGGCAAGAACCTGCTCGTGGCGTTCATGCCATGGGAGGGCCACAACTACGAAGACGCGATCATCCTGTCCCAGCGACTGGTCCAGGACGATGTCCTGTCCTCGATTCACATCGAGGAGCACGAGGTCGACGCCCGTGACACCAAGCTGGGCCCGGAGGAGATCACCCGGGACATCCCCAACGTCTCCGAGGAGGTCCTGGCCGACCTCGACGAGCGTGGCATCATCCGCATCGGCGCCGAGGTCGTACCCGGCGACATCCTGGTCGGCAAGGTCACCCCGAAGGGCGAGACCGAGCTGACTCCGGAGGAGCGGCTGCTGCGCGCGATCTTCGGCGAGAAGGCCCGCGAAGTCCGTGACACCTCGCTGAAGGTGCCGCACGGCGAGCAGGGCAAGGTCATCGGCGTTCGCGTGTTCTCCCGTGATGAGGGCGACGAGCTGCCGCCGGGTGTCAACGAGCTGGTCCGCGTCTACGTGGCCCAGAAGCGTAAGATCACCGACGGCGACAAGCTGGCCGGCCGGCACGGCAACAAGGGCGTCATCTCCAAGATCCTGCCGGTCGAGGACATGCCGTTCCTGGAGGACGGCACCCCGGTCGACATCATCCTCAACCCCCTGGGCGTGCCCGGCCGAATGAACGTCGGCCAGGTGCTGGAGACTCACCTGGGGTGGATCGCCGCCCGAGGCTGGGACATCTCCGGCGTCCAGGAGGCCTGGGCCGAGCGGCTGCGTGACAAGGGCTTCGAGAAGGTCGCCCCGCGCACCAACATGGCCACGCCGGTCTTCGACGGCGCCCACGAGGAGGAGATCGTCGGTCTGCTCGACAACACCATCGCCAACCGCGACGGCGACCGAATGGTGCAGCAGAGCGGTAAGGCCAAGCTGTTCGACGGCCGCTCCGGCGAGCCGTTCCCGTACCCGATCGCGGTCGGCTACATCTACATCCTGAAGCTGCTCCACCTGGTCGACGACAAGATCCACGCCCGGTCGACCGGCCCGTACTCCATGATCACCCAGCAGCCGCTCGGCGGTAAGGCCCAGTTCGGTGGCCAGCGCTTCGGTGAGATGGAGGTGTGGGCTCTGGAGGCGTACGGCGCCGCCTACGCCCTCCAGGAGCTGCTGACGATCAAGTCCGACGACGTCCTGGGCCGCGTGAAGGTCTACGAGGCGATCGTCAAGGGTGAGAACATCCCCGAGCCGGGCATCCCGGAGTCCTTCAAGGTCCTCATCAAGGAAATGCAGTCGCTGTGCCTCAACGTCGAGGTTCTCTCCAGCGACGGCATGTCCATCGAGATGCGTGACACCGACGAGGACGTCTTCCGCGCGGCGGAGGAGCTCGGTATCGATCTGTCCCGGCGTGAGCCGAGCAGCGTGGAAGAAGTCTGAGGGGGAGATCGCAGAAAATGCTAGACGTCAACTTCTTCGACGAGCTCAGGATCGGCCTCGCGACGGCCGACGACATTCGTCAGTGGTCGCACGGCGAGGTCAAGAAGCCGGAGACCATCAACTACCGCACCCTCAAGCCGGAAAAGGACGGGCTCTTCTGCGAGAAGATCTTCGGCCCGACCCGCGACTGGGAGTGCTACTGCGGCAAGTACAAGCGCGTCCGGTTCAAGGGCATCATCTGTGAGCGCTGTGGCGTCGAGGTGACTCGCGCCAAGGTGCGTCGTGAGCGGATGGGCCACATCGAGCTGGCCGCGCCCGTCACGCACATCTGGTACTTCAAGGGCGTCCCGTCGCGCCTCGGTTACCTGCTCGACCTGGCCCCGAAGGACCTGGAGAAGGTCATCTACTTCGCGGCCTACATGATCACGCAGGTCGACACCGAGATGCGTGAGCGTGACCTGCCGTCGCTGGAGGCGAAGATCTCCGTCGAGCGGCAGCACATCGAGCAGCGCCGTGACGCCGACGTCGAGGCCAGGCAGAAGAAGCTCGAAGGCGACCTGGGCGAGCTTGAGGCCGCGGGCGCCAAGGGCGACCAGCGCCGCAAGGTCCGTGAGGGCGCCGAGCGCGAGATGCGTCAGCTTCGCGACCGGGCCCAGCGCGAGCTGGACCGGCTCGACGAGGTGTGGAGCCGCTTCAAGAACCTCAAGGTCCAGGACCTTGAGGGCGACGAGCTGCTCTACCGCGAGATGCGCGACCGCTTCGGCCGCTACTTCAAGGGCGGCATGGGTGCTCAGGCGATCCAGGACCGCCTGATCAGCTTCGACCTCGACGTCGAGTCCGAGAACCTGCGCGAGACGATCCGCAGCGGCAAGGGCCAGAAGAAGGCCCGCGCGCTCAAGCGGCTCAAGGTCGTGTCGGCGTTCCTCAACACCACCAACTCGCCGCGTGGCATGGTGCTCGACTGCATCCCGGTCATCCCGCCGGACCTGCGCCCGATGGTGCAGCTCGACGGTGGCCGGTTCGCGACCTCCGACCTGAACGACCTGTACCGCCGGGTCATCAACCGGAACAACCGCCTCAAGCGTCTGCTCGACCTCGGCGCGCCCGAGATCATCGTGAACAACGAGAAGCGGATGCTCCAGGAGGCCGTCGACGCGCTGTTCGACAACGGTCGTCGTGGTCGCCCGGTCACCGGTCCCGGCAACCGTCCGCTCAAGTCCCTCAGCGACATGCTGAAGGGCAAGCAGGGCCGGTTCCGCCAGAACCTGCTGGGCAAGCGAGTCGACTACTCCGGCCGTTCGGTCATCGTCGTCGGCCCGCAGCTCAAGCTGCACCAGTGCGGCCTGCCCAAGCAGATGGCGCTGGAGCTGTTCAAGCCGTTCGTGATGAAGAGGCTGGTCGATCTCAACCACGCCCAGAACATCAAGTCGGCCAAGCGGATGGTCGAGCGGGCTCGTCCGGTCGTGTGGGACGTGCTCGAAGAGGTCATCACCGAGCACCCCGTGCTGCTCAACCGCGCTCCGACGCTCCACCGTCTGGGCATCCAGGCGTTCGAGCCGCAGCTGGTCGAGGGCAAGGCCATCCAGATTCACCCGCTCGTCTGCACCGCGTTCAACGCGGACTTCGACGGCGACCAGATGGCCGTGCACCTGCCGCTGTCGGCTGAGGCCCAGGCCGAGGCACGCATCCTGATGCTCTCGACCAACAACATCCTCAAGCCGGCCGACGGCAAGCCCGTGACGATGCCCACCCAGGACATGGTCATCGGCCTCTACTGGCTGACCACCCAGAAGGACGGCGCGGCGGGCGAGAGCCGGGTCTTCGGCTCGATCGCCGAGGCTCAGATGGCCTTCGACCGTCGCGAGCTGGACATCCAGGCGAAGATCCAGATCCGGCTCAAGGACGTCCTGCCGCCCCGCGAGTGGGTCGCGCCGGAGGGCTGGGAGCAGGGTGACCCGATCCGTCTGGAGACGACGTTCGGCCGGTGCCTGTTCAACCAGACGCTGCCGGCGAGCTACCCGTTCGTCAACTTCCAGGTCGGCAAGAAGCAGCTGTCCGTCATCGTCAACGAGCTGGCCGAGACCTATCCCAAGGTCGACGTGGCCAACTCGCTCGACGCGCTGAAGGACGCCGGCTTCCGCTGGGCGACCCGCTCCGGTGTCACGATCTCGATCGACGACGTCGTCGCGCCGCCCAACAAGGCCACCATCATGGAGAACTACGAGCGCCGGGCCGACAAGGTCCAGCGTGAGTACGAGCGCGGTCTGATCACCGACGAGGAGCGCCGTCAGGAGCTCATCGAGATCTGGACGCACGCCACGGCCGACGTCGAGACCGACATGGTCAACGCCTTCCCGGCGACCAACCCGGTCTGGATGATGGTCAACTCCGGTGCCCGAGGCAACAAGATGCAGGTGCGTCAGATCGCCGGCATCCGTGGCCTGGTGTCCAACACCAAGGGTGAGACGATCCCGCGTCCGATCAAGGCCTCGTTCCGCGAGGGCCTGTCGGTGCTGGAGTACTTCATCTCCACCCACGGACAGCGGAAGGGTCTGGCCGACACCGCCCTGCGTACCGCCGACTCGGGTTACCTGACCCGTCGTCTGGTGGACGTGGCGCAGGACGTCATCGTGCGTGAGATCGACTGCGGCACCGACCGCGGGGTCCCGCTGCACGTCGCCGATCGGGACTCGTCGGGCAACCTGGTCAAGGCGGAGAACGCCGAGTCCAACGTGCACGGCCGCATCCTGGCCGAGGACGTCGAGGTCGACGGCAAGGTCATCGTGGCGGCGGGTGCCGACATCAACGACATCCACGTCACCGCGCTGGTCGAGGCCGGCATCGAGACCGTCCGCACGCGGAGCGCGCTCGTCTGCGAGGCCAAGATCGGCGTCTGCGCGACCTGCTACGGCCGCTCGCTGGCGACCGGCAAGCTCGTCGACGTCGGCGAGGCGGTCGGCATCATCGCCGCCCAGTCGATCGGCGAGCCGGGCACGCAGCTGACGATGCGTACCTTCCACACCGGTGGTGTGGCGGGCGCCGACATCACCCACGGTCTGCCCCGTGTCCAGGAGCTCTTCGAGGCGCGCATCCCCAAGGGTGTCGCCCCGATCTCCGAGACCGAGGGCAGGGTCCGCATCGACGAGACCGACAAGTCCCGCAAGATCGTCATCACGCCGGACGACGGCTCGGAGGAGATCGCGTACCCGGTCTCGATGCGTTCGCGCCTGCAGGTCTCCGACGGCCAGCGCGTGACGGTCGGCCAGCAGCTGGTCGCCGGTGCGGTCAACCCCAACGAGGTGCTGCGCATCCTCGGCCCGCGGGCCGTGCAGCTGCACCTGGTGGCCGAGGTCCAGCAGGTGTACCGCTCGCAGGGTGTGTCGATCCACGACAAGCACATCGAGATCATCGTGCGGCAGATGCTCAAGCGCGTGAACGTGCTGGAGTCCGGCGAGACCGACCTGCTGCCCGGCGAGCTCGTCGAGCGCCCGCGCTTCGAGCAGATGAACCGTCAGACGGTGGCGGAAGGTGGCTCCCCGGCCGCCGGTCGTCCGGTGCTCATGGGCATCACGAAGGCGTCGCTCGCCACCGAGTCGTGGCTGTCGGCGGCCTCCTTCCAGGAGACCACCAGGGTCCTGACGGACGCGGCGATCCACGCCAAGTCCGACTCGCTCCTGGGCCTGAAGGAGAACGTCATCATCGGTAAGCTCATCCCGGCCGGTACGGGCATGCCCCAGTACCGCAACATCCGGGTCGAGCCCACCGAAGAGGCCAAGGCGGCCATGTACACCGTTGGTGGATACGACGGTTCCGCGGCCGACTACACCTTCGGCACCGGCAGCGGCGAGGCCGTTCCGCTGGAGGAGTACGACTTCGGTCAGTACAACCGCTAGTCAGCTCTTCGAAGCACCGCGTCCGGATCTTGGTGATCCGGGCGCGGTGCTTTGTTTTGTCCTCACGGGGGCGGCGGTGCCTCTTGTCGTTACGGCCGGCCCGGTGGGCCCCACCCGCCATACGGGGCTGGGCTCCCTCCAGGGGCACGCTCCTCCGGTTTACGGGGCTGGGCGCCGCTACGTGCGCGCTCTGGGCCGCCTGGGTGGTCGGAGGGTACCCGAAGGCCACCCCACAGGTCCCGATGCCCGGTGCGTCCATCCAGCGCGCGCATGGCCGTGCGTGGCGACCGCGCGATATCCTGGTGAACCGCGACCAAATACTCTGCGGGCCGGATATCATGAGCGCGGAGCAGTAGCCGGGCATGTATCGAAGAGGGCCCAGCGACCAGCAGTAGTGGCAAAAGCGTGTCCGCTTTGTCGCGCTGCTTTGACGTGTCGCGCGGGCCTGGGTACTCTAGAGCTTCGTGCCCGTCGTTAGCGGGCTCTCGGCTGTGCGCTCATATACGGGAGCGCCAGGCGGCTTCCTGGCTTGTTGTCCCTGCGGATGTGTCTGTGCGAAGTGCGCGACACGCCCGAGCGCGGGGGCGCCGAGACGGGGAAAACCAGCAGGTCATGACACCGGCAGAACCTGCGAAATGCACAAGACGTATCACCGGCCAGCACGAAACGGAGTGGCAGTGCCCACTATTCAGCAGTTGGTCCGCAAGGGCCGGCAGGACAAGGTCGCCAAGACCAAGACTCCTGCCCTAAGGGCGAATCCGCAGCGTCGAGGTGTGTGCCAGCGCGTCTACACCACGACTCCTAAGAAGCCCAACTCGGCACTGCGCAAGGTGGCCCGTGTTCGGCTCACCAACGGCATCGAGGTCACGGCTTACATCCCGGGTGTGGGCCACAACCTGCAGGAGCACTCCATCGTGCTCGTGCGCGGCGGTCGTGTGAAGGACCTGCCGGGTGTCCGCTACAAGATCATTCGCGGCTCGCTGGACACCCAGGGTGTCCGCAACCGCAAGCAGGCTCGCAGCAAGTACGGCGCCAAGAGGGAGAAGAGCTAACTATGCCTCGCAAGGGTTCTCCCGGCCGCCGTCAGCTCATGTCTGACCCGGTCTACAGCTCGCCGCTGGTCACCGCTCTGATCAACAAGGTGCTCCTGGACGGCAAGCGTTCCATCGCGCAGTCGATCGTGTACGGCGCCCTTGAGGGCTGCAGGGACAAGACGGGCAACGACCCGGTCGTCACCCTGAAGCGCGCGCTTGACAACGTCAAGCCGACCCTCGAGGTTCGCAGCCGTCGTGTCGGTGGCGCGACCTACCAGGTGCCGGTCGAGGTGCGCGCCGCGCGCAGCACGACCCTGGCCCTGCGCTGGCTGGTGCAGTACTCCCGCGCCCGCCGCGAGAAGACCATGACCGAGCGCCTCATGAACGAGCTCCTCGACGCCAGCAATGGCCTCGGAGCGAGTGTCAAGAAGCGCGAGGACACCCACAAGATGGCCGAGTCCAACAAGGCCTTCGCCCACTACCGCTGGTAACCCGGCGGGTTTCGACGAGACGACGAGGACGCGAGAGAAGTGGCCGCAACGACCGCTCTAGACCTGGCAAAGGTCCGTAACATCGGGATCATCGCCCATATCGACGCGGGTAAGACCACCACGACTGAGCGCATCCTGTTCTACACCGGCATCAACTACAAGATCGGTGAAGTCCACGATGGCGCAGCCACCATGGACTGGATGGAGCAGGAGCAGGAGCGTGGCATCACGATCACGTCCGCTGCGACGACCTGCGAGTGGGACGGTCACACGATCAATCTCATCGACACCCCGGGTCACGTCGACTTCACCATCGAAGTCGAGCGCAACCTGCGCGTCCTCGACGGCGCCGTAACCGTCTTCGACGGTGTGGCCGGCGTCGAGCCGCAGTCGGAGATGGTGTGGCGTCAGGCTGACCGCTACAACGTCCCGCGCATCTGCTTCGTGAACAAGATGGACCGCGTCGGCGCGGAGTTCCACCGCTGCGTCGACATGATGGTCACCCGCTTGGCCGCCACCCCGGCGGTCGTTCAGCTCCCCTGGGGCGTCGAGGCCGGTTTCAAGGGCGTCATCGACCTGGTGAAGATGAAGGGCCTGCTCTGGAGCGAGGACGCGGCCAAGGGCGAGATGTACGACGTCGTCGACATCCCGGCCGACCACGCCGAGGCCGCTCGCGAGTGGCGTGACAAGCTCGTCGAGACGGTCTCCGAGAACGACGACGAGTTGATGGAGCTCTTCCTCGAGGCCATCGAGCCCACCGAGGAGCAGCTGGTCGCGGGGATCCGCCGCGCCACGCTGTCCGGCGCCGTCAACCCGGTCCTCACCGGCACCGCGTTCAAGAACAAGGGCGTACAGCCCCTGCTCGACGCGGTCGTGGCCTACCTCCCCGCACCGATCGACATCCCCGCCATCGCGGGCCACGCGGTCGGCAACGAGGAGAAGGTCGTCGAGCGTCACGCGGACCCGAGCGAGCCGTTCTCCGCACTGGCATTCAAGATCGCCAGCGACCCGCACCTGGGCAAGATCACCTACATCCGCATCTACTCGGGCACGCTCGAGACCGGTTCACAGGTCGTCAACTCTGTGAAGGGTAAGAAGGAGCGGATCGGCAAGATCTACCAGATGCACGCCAACAAGCGCGAAGAGCGCCCGTCGGCGATCGCTGGGCAGATCGTCGCCGTGATGGGTCTGAAGGACACCACCACCGGCGACACCCTGTCCGACCCGGCCAACCAGGTCGTGCTCGAGTCCATGACGTTCCCGGCTCCGGTCATCAACGTCGCGATCGAGCCCAAGACCAAGGGCGACCAGGAGAAGCTGTCGACCGCGATCCAGCGGCTGGCCGAGGAGGACCCGTCCTTCCAGGTCCGTCGTGACGAGGAGACCGGCCAGACGGTCATCTGGGGCATGGGCGAGCTTCACCTGGAGATCCTCGTCGACCGTATGCGTCGCGAGTTCAAGGTCGAGGCCAACGTCGGTCGTCCTCAGGTGGCCTACCGCGAGACCATCCGCCGCACGGTGGACAAGGTCGACTACACCCACAAGAAGCAGACGGGTGGGTCCGGCCAGTTCGCGCGGGTCATCATCAAGCTCGAACCGCTGGGCGAAGGCAACGACGGCTACGAGTTCGAGAACAAGGTCACGGGTGGCCGGATCCCGAGGGAGTACATCCCCTCGGTCGATTCGGGTGCTCAGGAGGCCGCCGAGTTCGGCGTGCTGGCCGGCTATCCGATGGTGGGCGTGAAGGTGACGCTGATCGACGGTGCCGCGCACGATGTCGACTCCTCGGAAATGGCCTTCAAGATCGCCGGCTCGATGGCCTTCAAGGAGGCCGCTCGCAAGGCCGACGCCGTGCTCCTCGAACCGATGATGGCCGTCGAGGTCACCACGCCCGAGGACTACATGGGTGACGTCATCGGTGACCTCAACGGTCGCCGCGGGCAGATCCAGGCGATGGACGAGCGGGGCGGCGCCCGTATCGTCTCGGCGCTCGTACCGCTTTCTGAGATGTTTGGCTACGTGGGCGACCTGCGTAGCAAGACGCAGGGGCGCGCGAGCTACAGCATGCAGTTCGACTCCTACTCGGAGGTGCCCCCGGGCATCGCCAAGGAGATCGTCGCGAAGGTCCGGGGCGAATAGTCCCGGGACCCCCGGCCGGGCCTCGCCCGGCCGTCAAGGGGCTTCGGCCTCTGGTGGGGCGGTGCGAGCCGCCTCACCGCCTAGGGGTTCGGGATCACCCGGGCCCGAGTGTGCAGACGAAAGTCAGACAGATTCTCAAGGAGAGAACCAGTGGGCAAGGCCAAGTTCGAGCGGAACAAGCCGCACATGAACATCGGCACCATTGGTCACATCGACCACGGTAAGACCACGCTCACCGCGGCGATCACCAAGGTGCTTCACGACCGTTTCCCCGAGCTGAACAAGGCGACGCCGTTCGACAAGATCGACAAGGCGCCCGAGGAGAAGGCCCGCGGGATCACGATCTCCATCGCGCACGTCGAGTACCAGACCGAGAAGCGCCACTACGCCCACGTGGACTGCCCCGGTCACGCCGACTACGTGAAGAACATGATCACCGGTGCCGCGCAGATGGACGGTGCGATCCTCGTGGTCGCCGCCACTGACGGCCCGATGCCGCAGACGAAGGAGCACGTCCTCCTGGCCCGCCAGGTCGGCGTTCCCTACATCGTCGTGGCCCTCAACAAGGCCGACATGGTCGACGACGAGGAGATCCTGGAGCTCGTCGAGCTCGAGGTCCGTGAGCTGCTCTCGGCTCAGGAGTTCCCCGGCGACGACCTTCCGGTCGTTCGCGTCTCCGCGCTCAAGGCTCTTGAGGGCGACGCGAAGTGGGCCGACAGCATCATCGAACTGATGGACGCGGTCGACGAGAACGTGCCCGAGCCGCCCCGTGAGACGGACAAGCCGTTCCTCATGCCGGTCGAGGACGTCTTCTCGATCACCGGTCGTGGCACGGTCGTCACCGGCCGTATCGAGCGCGGTATCGTCAAGACCAACGAGCAGGTCGACATCATCGGCATCAAGCCGGAGAAGACGACCACCACCGTCACCAGCATCGAGATGTTCAACAAGATCCTCGACGAGGGTGTCGCGGGTGACAACGCCGCGCTGCTGCTCCGCGGCATCAAGCGCGACGATGTCGAGCGCGGCCAGTGCATCATCAAGCCGGGCACGACCACCCCGCACACCGAGTTCAACGGCCAGGTCTACATCCTGTCGAAGGACGAGGGCGGCCGCCACACGCCGTTCTTCAACAACTACCGCCCGCAGTTCTACTTCCGTACGACTGACGTGACCGGTGTCGTGCACCTCCCCGAGGGCACCGAGATGGTCATGCCGGGCGACAACACCGAGATGCGCGTTGAGCTGATCCAGCCCATCGCCATGGAGGACGGTCTGAAGTTCGCGATCCGTGAGGGTGGCCGCACCGTCGGCGCCGGCCGGGTCGTCAAGATCATCAAGTAGCGCGATCGCGGGGCGGCGGTCGTCCCTCGGATATCGAGGCCGACCGCCGCACCACGAGAGGGCAGAAGTCCCTACGGCTTCCGCCCTCAGGCTCCACGGGAAAGCCGTGATCTCGCAGTGGCTTCGGAGTGACCGAAGTAACTGCCGGATCACGGAAGAAAACGGCAGATCATCAACGTCTGTCACGTGGGGCTGTGCGGGCTCGTCCCGCACAAATAGCGGCAACAGGCCGCACGATACTTTTTCAGACGACAGCGAAGGACACCGAGGCCACTATGGCGGGACAAAAGATCCGCATCCGGCTTAAGGCCTATGACCACGAGGTCATCGATAGCTCGGCCAAGAAGATCGTCGAGACGGTGACGCGGACTGGCGCGAAGGTCGCGGGCCCGGTGCCGCTGCCGACCGAGAAGAACGTGTACTGCGTCATCCGTTCGCCGCACAAGTACAAGGACAGCCGCGAGCACTTTGAGATGCGCACGCACAAGCGGCTGATTGACATCATCGACCCGACGCCCAAGACCGTCGACTCGCTCATGCGGCTCGACCTCCCCGCGGGCGTCGACATTTCGATCAAGCTCTGAGGGAACGCACTGACATGGCTAAGACGATCAAGGGCGTCCTGGGCAAGAAGCTCGGCATGACCCAGGTCTTCGACACGGACAACCGGATGGTTCCGGTGACCGTGGTCGAGGCCGGTCCGTGCGTGGTTACCAGGGTCCGTACCGCCGACAAGGATGGCTATTCCGCCGTCCAGCTCGGCTTCGGGCAGGTCGACCCACGGAAGGTCAACAAGCCGCTCGGCGACTACCTGCGTAAGCACGACATCACCCCGCGCCGTTACTTCGCGGAGATCCGCACCGACGACGCCAGCGACTACACCCTGGGCCAGGAACTCCTGGCCGACACCTTCGAGGCCGGCCAGTTCGTCGATGTGACGGGCAAGAGCAAGGGCAAGGGCTTCGCCGGTGTCATGAAGCGACACGGCTTCAAGGGCCTGAGCGCGTCGCACGGTACGCAGCGCAAGCACCGCTCGCCGGGTTCCATCGGTGGCTGCGCCACCCCGGGCCGCGTATTCAAGGGTCTTCGCATGGCTGGTCGGATGGGTAACGTCCGCACCACCGTGCAGAGCCTCAAGGTTCACGCCGTCGACGTCGAGAACGGTCTCATCCTGATCAAGGGTGCGATCCCCGGCGCCAACGGCAGCCTGGTCCTCGTCCGTACCGCTGCCAAGAAGGGGGCTGCCAAGTGAGCACCATTGACGTCCTCGACGCCAGCGGTTCCAAGGCCGGCACCGTCGACCTGCCCGAAGACATCTTCGGCGCCAAGGTCAACATTCCGCTGATCCACCAGGTGGTCGTGGCCCAGCTCGCCGCTCGCCGGCAGGGCACCCACAAGGCCAAGACCCGTGGTGAGGTCAGGGGCGGCGGCAAGAAGCCGTACCGCCAGAAGGGCACCGGTCGCGCCCGTCAGGGCTCGACCCGCGCGCCGCAGTTCACCGGTGGTGGCGTCGTCCACGGCCCGGTGCCGCGCGACTACTCGCAGCGGACGCCCAAGAAGATGAAGGTCGCCGCCCTGCGCGGTGCCCTGTCCGACAGGGCCAGCGGCGGTCGCGTGCACGTCGTGAGCGGTCTGGTCACCGGCGAGACGCCGAAGACCAAGGCGGCTCTCGAGGCCCTGCGTAAGATCACCCAGTCCAGGACCGTTCTCCTCGTCGTTGACGAGGCCGACGAGTTGACCTGGCTGAGCCTGCGCAACGCTCCTGAGGTCCACCTGCTGGACTCCGGGCAGCTCAACACCTACGACGTGCTCGTGCACGACGACGTGGTCTTCACCCAGGAGGCGTACGACCAGGTCGTGGCGCGGCTGTCGGCAGGGTCGGCCAATGCGAGTGAAGGGGCAGACGCCTGATGGAGAAGATCGCCGACCCGCGCGACATCATCATCAAGCCGGTCGTCTCTGAGAAGAGCTACGGCCTGATCGATGAGAACAACAAGTACACGTTCCTGGTGCGCAATACCGCGAACAAGACCCAGGTCAAGATCGCTGTTGAGCAGATCTTCGGGGTCAAGGTCACCAGCGTGAACACGATCAACCGGCAGGGCAAGCGCAAGCGCACCCGCACCGGTTTCGGCAAGCGTCCCGACACCAAGCGCGCGATTGTGAGCCTGGTCGAGGGCGATCGGATCGACATCTTCGGTCAGATCGGCTAGCAGCCATAGAAGTAGGCGGGCCGTAGGGCTTGCCAAGGGTAGAGACCGTCGCACGTTCGTGCGGCGGGCTCACCCATGTAACCGACGAAGGATGAACGAAAAAGATGGGCATCCGTAAGTACAAGCCGACGACTCCGGGTCGCCGCGGCTCGAGTGTCTCGGACTTCTCCGAGATCACCCGCAGCACGCCCGAGAAGTCGTTGCTTGCGCCCCTTCACAGCAAGGGCGGCCGCAACGTACACGGCCGGGTCACCGCTCGCCACCAAGGCGGCGGTCACAAGCGCGCCTACCGGATCATCGACTTCCGGAGGCATGACAAGGACGGCATCCCGGCGAAGGTCGCTCACATCGAGTACGACCCCAACCGCACCGCCAACATCGCTCTGCTGCACTACGCCGACGGCGAGAAGCGCTACATCATCGCGCCGACCGGCCTCAAGCAGGGCGACCGCATCGAGAACGGCGCCGGGGCCGACATCAAGCCGGGCAACTGCCTGCCGCTGCGCAACATCCCGACGGGTACCTTCATCCACGCGGTGGAGCTCCGTCCGGGCGGCGGCGCCAAGCTCGGCCGCTCCGCGGGCGCTCAGATCCAGCTGCTCGCCAAGGAAGGCCAGTACGCCACGCTGCGTATGCCGTCCGGCGAAATGCGCATGGTCGACGTGCGCTGCCGGGCTTCGGTGGGTCAGGTCGGCAACGCCGAGCAGGCCAACATCAACTGGGGCAAGGCCGGCCGTATGAGGTGGAAGGGCAAGCGCCCGACCGTCCGCGGTGTCGCCATGAACCCCGTTGACCACCCGCATGGTGGTGGTGAGGGTAAGACCTCCGGCGGTCGCCACCCGGTGAACCCGAAGGGCAAGCCCGAGGGCCGCACCCGCCAGGCCAACAAGTCCAGCGACCGGCTGATCATCCGCCGCCGGAGCAAGAGGAAGAAGCGGTAGGAGCAGCCGATATGCCACGTAGCCTTAAGAAGGGTCCCTTCGTGGACGACCACCTCGCCAAGAAGGTGGACGTTCAGAACGAGAAGGGCACCAAGACCGTTATCAAGACGTGGTCGCGGCGCTCCATGATCGTGCCGGACATGCTCGGGCACACGATCGCCGTGCACGACGGCCGCAAGCACGTCCCGGTGTTCGTCACCGAGTCGATGATCGGCCACAAGCTGGGAGAGTTCGCCCCGACGCGCACCTTCCGCAGCCACGTCAAGGAAGATCGCCGCAGCCGGCGATAGACGCCTTCAGAAGCAGTTAAGAGGAGTAAGCGATGGAAGCCAGGGCTCAGGCGCGGTTCGTCCGCGTCACGCCCCTCAAGGCCCGCCGCGTGGTGGACCTTATTCGCGGGCTGCCCGCTTCGGAGGCGCAGGCCGTGCTGCAGTTCGCTCCCCAGTCGGCGAGCGAACCGATCTACAAGGTGCTCTCGAGCGCCATGGCAAATGCAGAGCACAACTTCGATCTCGACCCCCAGTCGCTCTTCGTGAGCCGCGCGTGGGTCGATGAGGGCCCGACGCTGAAGCGGTTCCGTCCGCGTGCCCAGGGTCGTGCCTATCGGATCAACAAGCGGACGAGCCACATCACTGTGATCGTGGAGTCCCGCGAGCCGAAGGGAAGGACCCGATAGTGGGCCAGAAGGTTAACCCGCACGGGTTCCGCCTCGGCATCACGACCGACTTCAAGAGCCGGTGGTACGCCGACAAGCTGTACAAGGCGTACGTCGCCGAGGACGTGGCGATCCGTCGCATGCTGCAAAAGGGCATGGAGCGGGCCGGCATCTCCAAGGTGGAGATCGAGCGCACGACCGACCGCGTCCAGGTCGACATCCACACCGCCCGGCCGGGCATCGTCATCGGCCGTCGCGGCGCGGAGGCCGACCGCATCCGCGGTGACCTGGAGAAGCTGACCAAGAAGCAGGTCCAGCTCAACATCCTCGAGGTGAAGAACCCCGAGATCGACGCCCAGCTCGTCGCGCAGGGTGTCGCCGAGCAGCTCTCCAGCCGTGTCTCGTTCCGTCGTGCCATGCGCAAGGCCATGCAGTCGGCCATGAAGAGCGGCGCCAAGGGCATCCGGGTGCAGTGCTCGGGCCGTCTTGGCGGCGCTGAGATGTCGAGATCGGAGTTCTACCGCGAGGGCCGTGTGCCGCTGCACACGCTCCGCGCGGACATCGACTACGGCTTCTACGAGGCCCGCACCACCTTCGGCCGTATCGGCGTGAAGGTATGGATCTACAAGGGCGAGGCGCCCACCAGCCGCGCCGAGCGCGAGGCGGCCGCTGCCGGTGCCCGTGCCGGCCAGCGTCGCGACCGTGACGACCGCCGCGGTGGCGGCGGCGCAGGTGGCGGCGGCGGCGGCGGCGACCGTCCGCGCCGTGGTGGCGCCGGTGGCGCCCGTCGCGGTGGCGGCCGTGGGGACCGCGCCCCCAGGACTGAGGCGGCCGCACAGGCTGCCCCCGAGACCGGCCCGGCTGCGCAGCCGGGTGCTGAAGGGAGCTGACCATGCTGATCCCGCGCAGGGTCAAGCACCGCAAGCAGCACCGGCCCGACCGCAGCGGTGCCGCCAAGGGCGGCACCAGGGTCGTGTTCGGCGAGTTCGGCATCCAGGCGATTGAGCACTCTTACGTGACCAACCGCCAGATCGAGTCGGCTCGTATTGCGATGACCCGTCACATCAAGCGTGGTGGAAAGGTGTGGATCAACATCTACCCCGACCGCCCGCTGACCAAGAAGCCGGCTGAGACCCGCATGGGTTCCGGTAAGGGTTCGCCCGAGTGGTGGATCGCCAACGTCAAGCCGGGGCGCGTCATGTTCGAGCTTTCCGGTGTCGCCGAGTCGGTTGCCCGCGAGGCGCTCACTCGCGCGATCCACAAGCTGCCCATGAAGTGCAAGATCGTTAAGCGTGAAGTTGGTGAGGCGTGATGGCTAAGGGCCTGACCGCCGGCGAGCTGCGAGTCGAGGACGAGGACACCCTGGTCCAGAAGCTCAAGGAAGCCAAGGAGGAGCTGTTCAACCTCCGCTTCCAGGCAGCGACCGGACAGTTGGAGAGCCACGGGCGGCTGCGCGCCGTCCGCCGCGAGATCGCCCGTATCTACACCGTGATGCGCGAGCGCGAGCTTGGCATCATCACGGTTGAGAAGGAGACGAGCGATGGCTGAGACCGAGACCACAGAGACCACCGAGACGAACGACGACGCGCGGCACTTCCGCAAGGTCCGTGAGGGCCTGGTCGTCAGCGACAAGATGGACAAGACCGTCGTCGTCGCCGTCGAGGACCGTGTCAAGCACCGTCTGTACGGCAAGGTCATTCGCCGTACGACCAAGTACAAGGCACACGACGAGGCCAACGCCTGTGGCGTCGGCGACCGTGTGCTGCTGATGGAGACCCGCCCCCTCTCCGCCACCAAGCGGTGGAGGGTCGTGGAGATCCTCGAGAAGGCCAAGTAACGCTTCTCGGATATACCGCGCCTCGTGGGGGCCCGCAAGGCCCCCATGACGGTGTCCAAGGACGCGAGGCCCCGGCCTCGCGTCGCCTGCGGTGCGGCTCCAAGAGCTGTGGCCGGAGGAAAAAGACCATACAAGTTCCGCCAGGCTCGGCAACGACGAGAACCAGCGCGACTAATCAGGAGAAGAAAAGTGATCCAGCAGGAGTCGCGGCTTAAGGTCGCCGACAACACGGGTGCGAAGGAGATTCTTTGCATCCGCGTTCTCGGTGGCTCGGGCCGACGCTACGCCGGTATCGGCGACGTGATCGTCGCCACTGTCAAGGATGCCCTGCCCGGTAGCACGGGCGTCAAGAAGGGCGACGTGGTCAAGGCCGTAATCGTCCGCACGGTCAAGGAGCGCCGCCGGCCCGACGGCTCCTACATCCGCTTCGACGAGAACGCCGCCGTCATCATCAAGGACAGTGGCGACCCTCGTGGCACCCGTATCTTCGGCCCGGTCGGCCGTGAGCTGCGCGACAAGAAGTTCATGCGCATCATCTCGCTCGCGCCGGAGGTGCTGTAATGCCGAAGCTGCATGTGAAGAAGGGTGACCTCGTCCAGGTCATCGCCGGTAAGGACAAGGGTGCCAAGGGTCATGTCATCGCCACCCTCCCGCGGGAAGACCGCGTGGTGGTCGAGGGCATCAACATGATCAAGAAGCACACGAAGGAGACCCACCAGGGTCCGCGCGGCGCCAAGACCGGCGGCGTGCAGACCATGGAGGCTCCCATCCACGTGAGCAACGTGAAGAAGCTCAAGGACGAGAAGCGCGACGACAAGCCCGCCGACAAGAAGGCCGACGACACGGCCGACGAGACGGGTGAGGACAGCTGATGACTGCCACGACTACTGAGACCGAGCGTCCGACGCCGCGCCTCAAGACGAAGTACCGCGAGGAGATCGCGGCCAAGCTTCGCGAGGACTTCGGCATCGAGAACGTCATGCAGATCCCCGGCCTGGTGAAGATCAAGGTCAACATGGGTGTCGGCGAGGCGGCTCGCGACTCGAAGCTCATCGAGGGGGCCGTTCGCGACCTCACCACGATCACCGGTCAGAAGCCGGCCGTCGTCCGGGCGCGCAAGTCCATCGCCCAGTTCAAGCTGCGCGAGGGCATGCCGATCGGCGCGCACGTCACGCTCCGCGGCGACCGGATGTGGGAGTTCCTCGACAGGCTTCTGTCGCTGGCGCTGCCCCGCATCAGGGACTTCCGTGGCCTGTCGCCCAAGCAGTTCGACGGCAACGGCAACTACACGTTCGGTCTGACCGAGCAGGTCATGTTCCACGAGGTCGACCAGGACAAGGTCGACCGGCCGCGGGGCATGGACATCACGGTCGTGACCACCGCGAAGAACGACGACCAGGGCCGGGCGCTGCTGAAGCTCCTCGGGTTCCCCTTCAAGGAGGCCTGATCATGGCGAAGAAGTCGCTGATCGCCAAGGCAGGGCGTAAGCAGAAGTTCGAAGTCCGGGCGTACACCCGTTGCACGCGTTGTGGCCGGCCCCGCGCCGTCTACCGCAAGTTCGGGCTCTGCCGCGTGTGCTTCCGTGAGATGGCACACCGGGGCGAGCTGCCCGGCATCACCAAGTCCAGCTGGTAGTTACCCTTGGGGGCGACCACGTGTCGCCCCCGCGGGGCTGCCGGCCGTACATATGTAGAACTCTCAAACCAGGGTGCTCTCGCAGAGGGCGCCCATGACCGCGCCGAAGGTCCACCGGTAGAGCTCCGCTTCACCGACTGGAAACCGCGGCGAGGAAGGCCACTGGCCATGACGATGACCGACCCGATCGCAGACATGCTGACGCGTCTGCGTAATGCGAACTCGGCGTACCACGACAGCGTGACGATGCCGTATTCGAAGATCAAGGCGCACATCGCCGAGATCCTCCAGCAGGAGGGTTACATCCAGGCTTGGACCGTCGAAGACGCCAAGGTTGGCAAGAACCTCGTGGTGGAGCTCAAGTTCGGGCCTACCCGTGAGCGGTCGCTCGCGGGACTGCGCCGGGTGTCGAAGCCCGGTCTGCGGGTGTATGCGAAGAAGGACAATCTGCCTCGAGTCCTGGGCGGGCTGGGCGTCGCGATCATCTCGACGTCCGCCGGTCTCATGACCGACAAGCAGGCCGGCAAGCGTGGTGTAGGCGGGGAAGTCCTCGCCTACGTCTGGTAGAGGGGAGGAACACAGCATGTCGAGAATCGGACGGCTGCCCATCCCTGTGCCGAATGGCGTAGACATCGCGATCAGCGGCCAGGATGTTCAGGTCAAGGGCCCGAAGGGCACGCTTTCTCATACGGTCGCGGAACCCATCGTGGTGGGTCGCGACGACGACGGCGCTATCGCCGTCACCCGGCCGAACGACGAGAACAAGGTTCGTGCGCTGCACGGCCTGTCGCGGACGCTGATCGCCAACATGGTGCAGGGCGTCACGCAGGGCTACTCCAAGACCTTGGAGATCGTCGGCGTCGGTTACCGCGTTCAGGCCAAGGGCCCGACGCAGCTGGAGTTCGCATTGGGCTTCAGTCACCCGGTCATCGTCGACGCCCCCGAGGGCGTCACCTTCCGTGTCGAGAGGCCGACCCTGTTCCACGTGGACGGCATCGACAAGCAGAAGGTCGGCGAGGTCGCGGCCAACATCCGCAAGTTGCGCAAGCCTGACCCGTACAAGGGTAAGGGCGTGCGTTACCAGGGCGAACAGATCCGCCGCAAGGTCGGAAAGGCTGGTAAGTAGGCATGGCTCCGAAGACTGCGTTCGGCAAGCACACGGCTGCCCGCAGCGTCTCGCGGGCCCGCCGTCACCGCCGCGTCCGCAAGAACGTCGTCGGTACGGCCGCGCGTCCGCGCTTGGTCGTCAACCGCTCGACTCGTCACCTGTTCGTGCAGATCGTGGACGACTCCGTCGGCCACACGCTGGTGAGCGCGTCCACCATGGACTCCGCGCTGCGCACGCTCGAGGTTGACAAGACCGAGAAGGCCAAGAAGGTCGGCGAGCTCCTCGCTCAGCGGGCCAAGGAAGCCGGGATCACCGCGGTTGTGTTCGACCGTGGTGGCAACCGCTACGCAGGGCGCATCGCCGCTCTGGCGGACAGCGCCCGCGAAGGCGGGCTCGAGTTCTGATGCGGGCCCGGGTATCGCAACTAATGGCAACTGAGATGAGGAACCACTGATGGCTGCAGCTCCGCGTCGCGGTGGCGGCACCGGTGGCGAGCGGCGTGACCGTCGTGACGATCGCCGCGGCGGCGCCGCCGACAAGGGCGTCTCGTACATCGAGCGCGTAGTGAAGATCAACCGAGTGGCCAAGGTCGTGAAGGGTGGTCGTCGCTTCAGCTTCACCGCCCTCGTCGTCGTCGGTGACGGCAACGGCACGGTCGGCGTCGGCTATGGCAAGGCCAAGGAAGTCCCCGCGGCCATCGCCAAGGGTGTCGAGGAGGCGAAGAAGCACTTCTTCAAGGTGCCTCGCATCCAGGGCACCATCCCGCACACCGTGCAGGGTGAAGAGGCGGCCGGTGTCGTCTTCCTGCGTCCGGCCTCGGCCGGTACCGGCGTCATCGCCGGTGGCCCGGTGCGCGCCGTTCTGGAGTGCGCCGGTATCCACGACGTCCTGTCCAAGTCGCTCGGCTCGGACAACCCCATCAACATCGTGCACGCCACGGTGGCGGCTCTGAAGGGTCTTTCCCGGCCCGAGGAGATCGCTGCCCGCCGCGGCCTGCCGATCGAGGACGTCGCTCCGGCCAGGATGCTGAAGGCTCAGCGCGAAGGCCTCGCCGAAGCCGCGGCAGCCAAGGCGGTGAGCTAGTCATGGCACGCCTGAAGATCACTCAGGTTCGCTCGAAGATCGGTGGCAAGCAGAACCAGCGTGACTCGCTGCGTTCTCTTGGCCTGAAGCGAATCGGCGATGTCGTCGTCAAGGAGGACCGGCCCGAAATTCGCGGCATGGTCACCGTGGTGACGCACCTCGTCGAGGTGGAAGAGGTCGACTAGTCATGACTGACAAGGCTCCGCTCAAGATTCACGACCTGCGTCCGGCTCCCGGATCCAACAAGTCCAAGGTCCGCAAGGGCCGTGGCGAGGCGTCCAAGGGCAAGACTTCTGGTCGCGGTACGAAGGGCAGCCGCGCCCGCACGTCGGTCCCCCTCGGTTTCGAGGGTGGCCAGGTGCCGCTGCAGAGGCGTCTGCCGAAGCTCAAGGGCTTCTCCAACGCGCTGTTCAAGACGACCTACCAGGTCGTCAATCTGGACAGGCTCGGCGAGTTGTTCCCCGACGGTGGCGATGTCACCGTCGAGACGCTGGTCGCCAAGGGTGCTGTCCGCAAGAACCAGCTGGTGAAGGTGCTCGGCACCGGCGATATCTCGGTCGCGGTGAACGTGTCGGCTCACGCCTTCTCGTCCGCCGCGAAGGAGAAGATCGCCGCTGCTGGGGGTTCCGTTACCGAGCTGTAAGAGCTATTACGAGGCGTGGGGGCTCTGTCCATGGGCCCCCACGCCCGTAGTGCGTTAGAGTTCGCGAGACGGCAGGCTTCTGTCCGGCTCGTTTTACCAGAGACTTCTGATGGCAGATCCCCGCACCATCGCATACTCACACCGCCTTATAGGCGCGCAGGAGGGACCGTGCTGACCGCGTTTACCCGGGCGTTCCGGACGCCGGACCTGCGCAAGAAGTTGCTCTTCACTCTGGGCATCATCGCGCTGTTCCGACTCGGCTCGGTTCTTCCGACTCCGGGCGTTCACGTCCAGAACCTTGCGGCCTGTTTTGATCAGGTCCGCAATGGTGAAAACGGAAATATCTACGGGATGGTGCAGCTGTTCAGCGGCGGCGCGCTCCTGAAGCTGTCGGTGTTCGCGCTGGGCATCATGCCGTACATCACCGCGAGCATCATCCTTCAACTTCTCGTCGTCGTGATCCCACGCCTCGAAGCCCTCAAGAAGGAGGGACAGGCCGGTCAGACGAAGATCACCCAATATACGCGTTATCTGACGATCGGTCTGGGCATTCTGCAGTCGACGGCGTTCATCGCGCTGGCGCGCTCCGGTCAGCTCTTCCAGGGTTGCGACAAGGACGTCCTGCTTGACCCCGACAACATCTTCATGATCGTCACCATGGTCGTCATCATGACGGCCGGCACCTCGGTGATCATGTGGCTGGGCGAGCTCATCACCGACCGTGGTGTGGGCAACGGCATGTCGATCCTGATCTTCACGCAGGTCGTCGCGGTCTTCCCGTCCGAGCTGGCCAGCATCTTCCAGGCCAACAAGTTCACCTTCACGGTCGTCATGGTGGTCGGCGTCTTCATGATCGCCGCCGTGGTCTTCGTCGAACAGGCGCAGCGCCGCATTCCGGTCCAGTACGCCAAGCGGATGGTCGGGCGCAGGATGTACGGCGGCACGTCCACCTACATCCCGCTGAAGGTCAACCAGGCCGGCATCATCCCGGTCATCTTCGCGTCCTCGCTGCTCTATCTGCCGCAGCTCCTGACCTCGCTCTTCGCCAACGCGGAGACTCCGAACCCGGTCGTGGAGTGGATCTCTCAGAACCTCACCAAGGGTGACACGCCCGTCTACATGATCACGTTCTTCGTCCTGATCGTGTTCTTCACCTACTTCTACGTGTCCATCACCTTCAACCCCACTGAAGTAGCCGACAACATGAAGAAGTACGGTGGGTTCATTCCGGGCATCCGTCCGGGCCGGCCGACGGCTGGCTACCTGAGTTTTGTGCTCACCCGTCTGACCGCCCCTGGCGCTCTCTATCTGGGTCTGATCGCCATGATCCCGATCGTCGCGCTCGCGGTGGCCGGGGCGAGCCAGAACTTCCCGTTCGGAGGGACGAGCATTCTGATCATGGTTGGCGTCGGCCTGGACACCGTGAAGCAGATCGAGAGCCAGTTGCAGCAGCGTAATTACGAAGGCTTCCTGCGGTAGTGCGTCTCGTTCTAGTCGGGCCCCCCGGAGCGGGTAAGGGGACACAGGCCCAGTACATCGCGTCGAACCTGTCAATCCCGAAGATCTCGACAGGTGACATCTTCCGTGCCAACGTCTCCGGGGGCACGGAGCTCGGCAAGCTCGCCAAGGCTTACATGGACCGTGGCGACCTGGTGCCCGACAAGGTCACCATCGCCATGGTCCGTGATCGCCTCGGCGAGGACGACGCGCAGGACGGTTTCCTGCTCGACGGCTTCCCCAGGAACGTCGCTCAGGCCGAGATCCTGCGCGACATGCTGAAGGAGTGGGGCCAGGCGCTCGACCTGGTCCTGGAGCTCGTGGTGGACGACGACGAGGTGGTCAGGCGGCTGGCCGGCCGCCGCACCTGCAGCCAGTGCGGTCGCATCTGGCACGTCGAGTTCGACGACAAGAAGGACGACAGGTGCGACGCCTGCGGCGGCACGCTGTTCCAGCGTGACGACGACAAGGAAGAGACCGTCAGGCACCGCCTGGAGGTCTACCAGGAGCAGACGGCGCCGCTCGTGTCCTATTACGCGGACGAGGGCATCCTCGTGGGTGTCGACGCGACCGGTCCGGTCGAGGAGGTCACCCAGCGGGCCATGGAGGCAATCAGCCCTTTCATGGGGTAGGCCCGATGGCCGAGTGCGGAGGTGGCACGGATTTCCGTGCCACCTCGCGGCTATTGTGGGGGAATTGGTCTCCCACGACTGCCCGTTGAGACCCCGGGGGGTGCCACACGTGTTCAAGAAGAACAAGCATGGAATTCAGATCAAGACGGCCGAGCAGCTCGACAAGATGCGAGCGGCCGGCCTGGTGGTCGGACGCACGCTCGACCTGCTGAAGCGTTCGGTCGAGCCGGGGATGACGCCTCTGGACCTCGACGCCATCGCCGAGAAGGCGATCAGGGACGAGGGTGCGATCCCGTCGTTCAAGGGCTACCAGGGGTTCCCCGCCACGATCTGCGCCTCGGTCAACGAGGAAGTGGTGCACGGCATCCCGACGGACGCCCGCGCGCTGCGCGAGGGCGACGTCATCTCCATCGACTGCGGCGCCATCCTCGACGGCTGGCACGGCGACTCCGCGGTCACGGTGCCGGTGGGGGAGGTGGACGCGAAGCTCACCGAGCTGATGCGGATCACCGAGGAGGCGATGTGGCGCGGCATCGGCGCGCTGACCGTCGGCCGCCATCTGTCGGACATCGGGTACGAGGTGGAGCGCTACGTCAAGGCGCAGGGCCGCTTCGGCATCCCTCCGGAGTACGGCGGGCACGGCATCGGCACCGAGATGCACATGGAGCCGTGGATCGCCAACCACGGCCGCCCCGGCAAGGGGCCGGTGCTGGAGGCCGGGATGTGCCTGGCCATCGAGCCCATGGTCAACCTGGGTACGGAGCGCACGCGCGTACTGGCCGACGACTGGACCGTCGTAACGATCGATGGCAAGCAGTCCGCACACTTCGAACACAGCGTCGCGGTGACACATAATGGTCCTTGGGTGCTTACCGCCCTCGATGGGGGCAAAGAGCGCTTGGCGCAGCCGTAGAACGAGCCGGGAGTGGTGGGTATGGCGCAGAGCCCCGAGATGCGTGCCTCAGACGTCGACCGCGATCGGGTGGCCGCTGTGCTCCGGGAGCACACCGCGCAGGGCCGCATCACGATGGACGAGTTCAACGAGCGTCTCGAACAGCTCTACCAGAGCAAGACGTACGGTGAGCTGGCCCGGCTGACCTCCGACCTGCCGGACGTGGACCTGCGCAACCCGCCCGCCAAGCTGCCCGGCACCGCCCCGGCGCCCAAGAGCGGCATGCACTCGGGGATGCGCGCGGCCTGGGGGGCGTGGGCCGCGGCGAGCTCGATCAACTGGGTGATCTGGCTGATCGTGAGCATCACCTCCGGGCACGTGATCTATGCCTGGCCACTGTGGGTGATGGGCCCCTGGGGTGCGATTCTGCTGATGAGCACCATCTTCGGGAGCGGGCAAAAGCACCGTTGAGTGTGTAGTAGTGCACTGTGTGCATTCGTCCGCAGAAGGCCTGACATGACCTCCATAACGTAAGCGGTGCCCGGACAAAAAGGGACTGACCCGAGCAGTCCCAGTCCGGCGGGGAATCCGTCTTACAGGAGGACACAGTGCGTATCCGTAACCTGCTCGCCGGCACCGCTCTCGCAGGATCGATGGTCGCCGGAGCGCTGGCCATCGCTCCCGCCGCCCAGGCCGACGCCGCTACCGCCACCCAGGCGCAGAGCGCCCAGGCCAGCCCGAAGCACTTCTTCGGCCCCTACTTCTCCAACGGCTCTGAGAACGGCGGCCACGAGTCGTACTTCAGGGGCTACTGGCAGAAGCGCAGCGGCAACTACTACTTCTACGGCGACCTGTACGACCGTCACCACAACGACGGCGACTACAGCTACGTGTGGTTCAAGTACTACGACCAGCACGGCAACTTCCACCGCAACTGGTACCGCTCCGACGACCGTCGTCACTTCGAGGGCATCCGCTTCAAGCGCGACTTCCAGATCCGCGTGTGCGAGGGTGACACGCGGGACAGCGGCTGCGGCAGCTACCACGACGTCTTCTAAGCGCATCAGGGAGCTTCATCCCCAGGAGGTGTGCTGACCAGCACAAGGCCCGCCGGGTGTCCGGCGGGCCTTCGTGCTGTCGCGGGCGCCAGGAGTACAAGGATGGGGTAAACTCACTCGTGGTTGTGTCAGGACACCTGGCACGCGTTTCGCGTTTTAGTCTCAGGTGTCGTACACTCCTTACTCGGCTCACTATGACTATCACGCGTCGGCGCCCGTTGCCGGTCGCCGCTCTCTTCGAAGCGTGAGGTCGCGGCTGCTTAGTGAACCGGAGCCTCAGACGATCGATCAGTGAAACGCGAGGAATTTTGGCCAAAAAAGACGGCGCCATCGAGATCGAGGGCACTGTGGTCGAGTCGCTCCCGAACGCCATGTTCAGGGTGCAGCTTGACAACGGCCATAAGGTCCTGGCCCACATCAGCGGACGGATGCGGATGCACTACATCCGGATCCTGCCCGACGACCGGGTAGTCGTGGAACTGAGCCCCTACGACCTCAGTCGTGGGCGGATCGTCTACCGATACAAGTAAGACGTCTGAGGAACACGAAGGACAATGAAGGTAAAGCCAAGCGTCAAGAAGATCTGCGACAAGTGCAAGGTGATCCGCCGGCACGGTCGCGTCATGGTGATCTGCGACAACCTGCGCCACAAGCAGCGTCAGGGTTAGTCGCCGCAAGGCTTCTCCGAGTCCGCCCCAGCACGGGAGCGGGCTCGACGCATGAGAAGCCTGAGACAGTAATCGCGCGTCACACCTGAGCAGGCGGCCTGTTTCCAGGCTGTACCACCCAGGAGACCCCCGGTCGGAGGCCGGGGCCCTCACCCCGGGCATGGGGAGGGGACGTGAGGCGCAAGACCTCCGCCACAACGAAGGAGAATGCCCGACCATGGCTCGCCTGGTTGGCGTCGACCTCCCCCGCGAAAAGCGGCTGGAGATCGCTCTCACCTACATCTACGGAATCGGCCGTACCCGCGCGCTGGAGGTCCTCGAGGCCACCGGCGTCAACGGCGACACCCGCGTCCACCAGCTCACCGACGCCGAGCTCGTCCCGATGCGTGACTACATCGAGGCGAACTTCAAGATCGAAGGTGACCTGCGCCGCGAGGTTCAGGCCGACATTCGTCGCAAGATCGAAATTGGTTGCTACCAGGGCATCCGGCACCGCAAGGGCCTGCCTGTCCACGGTCAGCGCACCCAGACCAACGCGCGCACCCGCAAGGGCAAGAAGAAGACCGTGGCCGGCAAGAAGAAGCCCGGTAAGAAGTAGTCCTCGCAGCCGCGGGACCGAACACCTCAGGAGTGAAGGCAAAGGATGCCTCCTAAGAGCCGTCAGGGTGCGCCCAAGAAGGTGCGCCGCAAGGAAAAGAAGAACGTCGCTCATGGGCACGCCCACATCAAGAGCACGTTCAACAACACGATCGTTTCGATCACCGACCCCAGCGGGAACGTGATCTCCTGGGCCAGCGCCGGCCACGTGGGTTTCAAGGGCTCCCGGAAGTCCACCCCGTTCGCCGCTCAGATGGCTGCCGAGAACGCCGCCCGCCGCGCCATGGAGCACGGCATGCGTAAGGTCGACGTCTTCGTCAAGGGTCCCGGCTCCGGTCGTGAGACCGCGATCCGTTCCCTTCAGGCCACCGGGCTCGAAGTGGGCTCGATCCAGGACGTCACCCCGGTTCCGCACAACGGCTGCCGTCCGCCGAAGCGCCGCCGCGTCTGACACCCAGGAGAATCTGAGAAATGGCTCGTTATACGGGTGCGGACTGCAAGCTCTGCCGCCGGGAGAAGACCAAGCTCTTCCTCAAGGGCAGCAAGTGCGAGTCCGCGAAGTGCCCCATCGAGATCCGTCCTTACCCTCCGGGTGAGCACGGCCGCGGACGTCCCAAGGAGTCCGAGTACCAGCTTCAGCTTCGTGAGAAGCAGAAGACCCGCCGCATTTACGGCGTCCTCGAGAAGCAGTTCCACAACTACTACGAGGAAGCCTCTCGCAAGAGCGGCAAGACCGGTGAGGCGCTGCTCCAGATCCTGGAGAGCCGTCTCGACAACGTGGTCTACCGCGCCGGGTTCGCCCAGTCGCGCGACGCCGCTCGCCAGCAGGTCCGTCACGGGCACTTCCTGGTCAACGGCAAGAAGGTCGACATCCCGTCGTACCGTGTGCGCGAGCACGACATCATCGAGGTCCGCGAGACCAAGCGCAACCTGCTGCCGTATGAGGTTGCTCGCGCCACCGCCGGCGACCGTTCGGTCCCGCCGTGGCTCGGCGTCGTGCCGGACAAGATCCGCGTCCTGATCCACCAGCTGCCGGTTCGCCAGCAGATCGACACCCAGGTTCAGGAACAGCTGATCGTCGAGTACTACTCGAAGTAAGCAGTAGTGGTTGAGGTGCGGTTCGCCGCGCCTCAACTAAGCTTTTATCGGAGTGGCGTCATATAGCGGGCGCCACACGAAAAGGGGAGAACCCGCATGCTGATCGCTCAGCGCCCGACTCTTCTCGAAGAGTCGATCGACGACACCCGATCCCGATTCGTCATCGAGCCGCTGGAGCCGGGTTTCGGCTACACCATCGGCAACTCGGTCCGCCGCACGCTGCTGTCGTCCATTCCGGGCGCGGCCGTGACGAGCATCCGGGTCGAGGGCGTGCTGCACGAGTTCTCGACCGTTCCCGGGGTCAAGGAAGACGTCACCGACATCATCCTCAACCTCAAGGAACTGGTCGTCTCGTCCGAGCACGACGAGCCGGTCGTGATGTACCTGCGCAAGCAGGGCCCGGGTGAGGTCACCGCCGCCGACATCGCGCCTCCGGCCGGTGTCGAGGTGCACAACCCCGAGCTGCGCATCGCCACGCTCAACGGCAAGGCGAAGCTGGAGATGGAGCTGACCGTCGAGCGCGGTCGCGGCTACGTCTCCGCCGCGCAGAACAAGCAGCCGGGTCAGGAGATCGGTCGCATTCCGATCGACTCGATCTACTCCCCGGTGCTCAAGGTCACCTACAAGGTCGAGGCGACCCGAGTCGAGCAGCGTACCGACTTCGACCGCCTGATCCTGGACGTCGAGACCAAGCCGGCCATGAAGCCCCGCGACGCGGTGGCCTCCGCCGGTAAGACCCTCGTCGAGCTCTTCGGCCTGGCCCGCGAGCTCAACGTCGAGGCCGAGGGCATCGACATCGGCCCGTCGCCGACCGACGCCGCCCTGGCCGCCGATCTGGCGCTGCCGATCGAGGAGCTGAACCTGACGGTTCGTTCCTACAACTGCCTCAAGCGCGAGGGCATCCACACCGTGGGTGAGCTCGTCGCCCGCAGTGAGCAGGACCTTCTCGATATAAGGAATTTCGGCGCCAAGTCGATCGAAGAAGTCAAGCAGAAGCTGCACGAGATGACGCTGGCGCTCAAGGACTCCCCGCCCGGGTTCGACCCGAGCGCGGTGGCGGGCGCCGGTTACGACGACGACGACAGCGCGTACGTCGAGACCGAGCAGTACTAAGCCATCGCGAGGGCTCTTCCTCGCGAACCCCCGCGCCGGACGGCTCAGCCGCCCGGCGCGGGCGACGGTAACGGGTCGCACAGAGAACGACTGCGACCCGGCCCGACTTCGGTACCTGGTACGGCCGGGGCGGGTTAACTCACAAGGAGAACGCAATGCCCAAGCCTCCCAAGGGTGCACGTCTTGGCGGCAGCCCGGCGCACGAGCGGCTGATCCTGGCCAACCTCGCCACGGACCTGTTCCGCCACGGCAAGATCCGCACCACGGTCGCCAAGGCCAAGCGCGTCCGTCCGCTGGCGGAGCGCCTGATCACCAAGGCGAAGAAGGGCGACATCCACAACCGTCGCCAGGTGCTGACGGTCGTCAAGGACAAGGGCGTCGTCCACCACCTCTTCACGGAGCTCGCGGTGACGTTCGCGGAGCGTCCGGGCGGCTACACCCGGATCACCAAGATCGGCGCCCGTAAGGGTGACAACGCTCCTATGGCGGTGATCGAGCTGGTGACCGAGCCCCTGAACCCGGTGCGCGTCTCGCGCTCGGAGGCCCCGGCCGCCGCTGCCGCTCCCGCCGTTGAGGCCGAGGCGCCGGCTGCCGTTGAGGAGCCCGCTGCCGAGACCGTCGCGTCGGACGAGGCCCCCGAGGCCCCCGCCGCGGAGGTCGCTGAGGCCGGCGAGGCCGGCGAGGCGAAGAAGGACGAGGCCTGATCCGTCAGGTCGGTTGAATCGGGCTCGGACCCCTCTTGTGGGGGTTCGGGCCCATTCGCGTTTCAGGTGGTCCGGGGAGAGTTGCGGGAGGGTGATCGTGGTACGGCTCCGCCTTGATCTCGGCTACGACGGGACGGATTTCTCCGGGTGGGCCAGGCAGCCGGGGCTGCGTACGGTCCAGGGGGAGATCGAGCAGGCGCTCGGCCGGATCCTGCGGCTGATCGAGCCGCCGGTGCTGACCGTCGCCGGGCGTACGGATGCCGGGGTGCACGCGCGCGGGCAGGTGGCGCACGTGGATCTCCCGGTGGAGGCGCTGTCCGCACTCGACCGCAACCACCGGAGATCCGCCGTCCGCGAACCCTCGGCGACCTTCCCGTCTGACGGCCCCCCGCCGACCGGCCCGGCGTCAGCCGACCCCGCGCCGACCGGCCCCGCGCCGACCGGCCCCGCGCCGACCGGCCTGGCGTCGGCTGGCTCGGCGTCGGCTGGCCCGGTGTCGGGGAGCGCCGTAGGGGTGCTGGACGTGGATGAGCGGCTCGCTACGCTTCTGCGGCGGCTGGCCGGGGTGCTGGGGTCGGATGTGCGGGTTCATCGGCTCTGCGTGGCTCCTGAGGGCTTTGACGCGCGTTTCTCCGCGCTGTCCCGCCGGTACGCGTACCGGGTGAGTGACGCACCCGGTGGGGTGGATCCGCTGCGGCGCCGGGAGGTGGTCTGGCACAACCGCCCGCTGGATCTCGACGCGCTGAACGCGGCGGCCGGACACCTGCTCGGTGAGCACGACTTCGCCGCCTTCTGCAAGAAGCGCGAGGGGGCGACCACGATCCGGCGGCTGCAACGGCTCGACTGGGTGCGGGAGGGCGACGGGGTGCTGGTCGCCACCGTGGTCGCCGACGCGTTCTGCCATTCGATGGTGCGATCGCTGGTCGGGTCCCTCCTGTCGGCGGCCGACGGGCGCCGGCCCATGGAGTGGCCGGGCCAGGTGCTGGCGCGGGCCGTGCGGGACTCCGGGGTGCACGTGGCGCCCGCGCACGGCCTGTGCCTGGAAGAGGTGAGCTACCCGCCGGACGCGGAACTCGCCGGGCGCGCTCTCGCGACCCGGCGGGTCCGCACGTTGGGCGACGTTCCGCCCGCCAACGACTGACCGACTGGCCGTAGCCGGTCAGTCGTTGGTGAGGCGGCGTTCCAGGACCTGTGAGGTCTGGTCGCGGAAGGCGCCGCTGACCTTGCCGAGTGTCTTCTCCTTGACGCCGGGCGTGTGGCCGTCGGCGTACGTGGCGTAGCTGAAGACGATGTACCGGCCCCAGACCAGGCCCGCCGCGTAGCCGCCGGCGATCTCCACTCGTTCGCCGCCCGTGCCCGCCGCCGAGGGGAGGCCGCGGAACCAGATGTTGCGGCCGAGGTTCTTGGCCTTGTCGGCGCTCATGGCGGCCTCTTTGGTCGGCAGCACGGCGATGCCCGTCGTCACGGCGTAGCGGCGCTTGGCGTCGACATAGGTCGCTCGTACGATCCGGCTGCACTTCTGGTCGCGCAGCGCGTCGGCGAAGGGACCGGAGGCGGCCTTCTCGCAGCTCGACGTCATGTCGGTCTTGACCTTGGAGAACACGGCGCCACCCGCTTCGATCTTCTTCTGCGGGAACGCCTCGGAGAGTGACATCTTGCGCGGGTCGGTCTCTTCGGAGTTGAGGACCGAGGTGGCCGGGACGACCGGGGTCGTGGTCGAGTCGGTGCTGACGATGGTCGGGGGAGCCGTCGCCGACGGCTCCTTGGCGACCGCCGTGGCGGCGGGCGGGGCCGGCGCGCTCACCGACTTGTAGGCGAAGAAGCCGCCTGTGGCGACGCCTGCCAGAGCCAGTACGCCCAGGGTGATGAAGAGCGCCTTCCGGCCCGCCGGCTTACCGGGCGGGCCGCTGGCGGGCGGTGGCGCCTGGAACGGCGACTGTTTGAACGGTCCTTGCCCGTAGGTGACGGGCAGGCCCTGCGGCGGTGTGGGGCGGTCCTGCGACCCCTGAGGCAGTGCCATCGGGACGGACAGGGCGGGAGTGGGTTTCTGGCCCCATACCT
The DNA here is from genome assembly GCF_040638335.1 of Nonomuraea sp. NPDC026600. Classification (NCBI taxonomy): domain Bacteria; kingdom Bacillati; phylum Actinomycetota; class Actinomycetes; order Streptosporangiales; family Streptosporangiaceae; genus Nonomuraea; species Nonomuraea sp. NPDC026600. Next base: position 58,993 of record NZ_JBEZYD010000010.1, on the reverse strand, counting down.
CGAAGGGGAGGTCGGGGACCCGGCTCTCCTGCTCGGGTCCGCCGTGGGGGAGCGGGGGCCAGACCGGGACATCGCTGGGCTCTACCGGGTGTCCGGCGGAGAGGGAGTTCGGGTCGAACGCGGACGGCCCCGGGCTCGCGTCGAAGGCATGCGCTCGGGCGTTGGGGTCGAACGCGCGCGCTGGGCTGGTGAGGGCGGAGGCGGCCGGAGTGGTCGCGTCGAACCCGGGCGCGGGCGTGTCGAAGTCAGGCGCGGTGGTGTTCGCGTCGAAGCCGGGTTGGGCCGTGTCCTTGGCGCCGAAGGGGCGGGCGGACGCGTCCCTCGCGTCGAAATGGTGGGGGGCGGTCAGGTTCGGGTCGGTCTGGAAGTCCTCGGCGTCCTCCGAGAGGTCGTCCTCTTCGAAGTCGGGTGCGGGCTCTCCGAATGCGGGGCCCCTGGTGGTGGGGCCGCCGTAGACGGAGCTCTTGGCGCCGGACGCGGGGGCGACAGGCGGGATGATGCCGCCCGGAAAGGTGGGGGCGTCGTCCGGTGGCTCGGCCGAACCCTCCGACAGGACGTTCCAGGGGGACGTCCGGTCCGCCGCGTCGTCGAGGTCCGGCTCCACGGCGAGCTCGCCCGTGGCGGCGGGCCAGGGCGGCATGGCGGGCGGGTCGGAGACGGGCGCGGGCCATACCTGCATGCCCGCGGCCGCGGCGGTGAAGGCCGGTGGCGGCTCCCACGTCGGCGCGCCGGGCACCACGGGATCGACCGCCCAGGTGGCGGGCTCCTCCGGGACGGGCGCGGGCCACGGGCCGCTCGACGGCGACCGCCGGGCGCCGGACTGGCCGGGTGCCGGGGGGTCGGGTTCCGGCTCCGCGGCCGACCACGAAGACTGGGCGCCGGAGGCCGGTGCGCCCGGTTCGGGTGCGGTGGACTGCCATGAAGCCTGGGCGCCGGGCTGCGACACGCCGGGCTGCGACGGCGGCTCGGCGCCCGGCTCCGGTGCGGCGGGCTGCCGTGGCTGTCCGGAGCCGGTGGCCTGGGGGCCGCCGGGAGGTCGCGGTGCGGGGGACGGGGTGCCGGGCTGGGCGCCGAGGTTGCGGGGCAGGCGGCCACGCATGGGGCGGGGCGGCCCCTGAGGGTCGGCGAACCAGTCGTACGGGGCGGCGTCGTCGCCGGCCACCTCCCACGGCTGCGCGCCGGGGAAGGCCGGCAGGCCGGGCAGGTCGGACTGGTCCTCGGCCTCGGCCGATGCCGGGTCCGCCGGGTGTGGTTCGAACGGTTGCCAGTCGGCCGACGCGTCGAAGGCCGATGCCCCGATCACCGTCTGCTCGGCATCCGGCGTACCCGGGAAGGCAGGCAGCCTCTCCGCCACGGGAGCAGGGCCGTACGGCGAATGGCCGCCCGGACGGGTTTCGGAGCCGTCGTCATCGGCACGGTCATAACTGGCATCGCTATAACCGGCGCTGTCAGAGCCGGAATCAGCACCCGTGCCCGGTTCGGACGGCGCCGGCGATGCTTGATTGGACCCGGGCGCCTCTTGGGACGCCCGTGACTCGGGATATTGAATGGGCTGGCCGAAGCTCGGCGGTGGCGTCGCCGGTGCGGCCGAGCCGTCGGATTCCCTACGATCGTTCTCAGACCCAGGTTCCTGGCCACGCATAAGGGGGAGCCTAGCGAGAGTCGCGAGATCGTTATGCCGGTATGGGCGTTCCCGACTGGATCAGCGATGCTATTTGAGTACTTATGAACGGGTTTAGGCGCGTTTATGCACCCGAGTGGCCGGTCAGCGTGCGGGCGTCGAGAGCCTTGAAGACGGTGGCCTTGGTGATGTCGTCGACCGCCTGGAAGAGCTTCTTCTGCCCCTTCTTGTCGGGCTTGCTGCCGTCCTTGTTCTGGAACCAGATCATGACGGCGTAGTGGCCGTACATCCAGATCTGGGTGCCGCCGCTGCCCGTGCCGAGGCTCTTGGTGAGCGAGTCCTTGCCGGTCAGCGGCTTGACGTAGTCGGTCTTGCTGCCGACCGACCGCACCTTGGTCGCGGCCTTGGTGGAGGTGAGGTTGGCCACGCCGACCGTGCCCATCACCTTGCCGGCCTTGTCGCGGAAGGTGGCGCGGATGATCTGCGTGCACTTGCCGGATTTGAGGGCCTTCTGGATCTTGCCGCCGGTGGCTCCGTCGGCGCACTTCTTGATCTTGCTGGTGGTCGTCATCGTGTACGAGCGGCCGGCGACGGTGACCTTCTTGGCCGGGAAGAGCTCCTTGACCGTGAGCGGGTCGGGGTCGGTCTTGCGCGCCTCCGCGTAGCTGTACTTGCCGGGAGGCGCCGACGGCAGCGGCGCGGAGGTGCGGCGGGCCGCCTCGGTCTGTGCCTGCTGGGAGTCGCCCGACTTGAACATCACCACGAGGCCCGCGACGAGCACGCCGAGCACCGCGAGGCCGCCGAGCGTGAACCAGAGCGGTCCACGCGAGCGTTTGCCCTCGTCATAGGGGCTCCAGGTCGTGCTGCGCCGCACCGGCTCGACAGCCGGCTCGGCCGCCACCGGCTCCTTGGCCTTGGCCTTGCGGGGAGAGCCGGCCGCCGCGACCGGCTCGAACGGGTTGCGGGTGCCGCCGGGTTCGGCCGCGTCACGGGCCCTGCGAGAACGGCGGGGGGTGCTCTCCGTGCTGGTGTCACGTTCGTCGGGAAAACCCATGCGGCGACATTACCGTGAAGGCGGTCATGAATAACCGAAGTCCTGGGTCCACCAAGGTCCGCCGGGACCGGCCACCACGCCGACGCCGATGGACTCGATGCGGCAGTTGAGGATGTTCTGGCGGTGGTCGGCGCTGTCGAGCCAGCCGCGGACCGCTTCTTCCGGCGAGGTGTAGCCGCGGCCGATGTTCTCGGCGGCGCCCATCCGGTATCCGGCGCGCTCCATCCGGTCCCACGGTGACGAGCCGTTGGGAGAGTCATGGGTGAAGCGGCCGCTCTCCGCCATCTCGATGGAGTGCGCGCGGGCCGAGCGGGTCAGCCTCGCGTCCGTCCGGAGCGGGCCGCAGCCGCGCTTGACCCTGGCGGCGTTGGTGAGGCTGACGACCTTGGCCGCCATCGCCGGCGACACCTCGACGGTCTGCTCGCCGAGCACCCGGGTGGGGTCCTCCGCGGTGTAGCCGGGCACCGTGTTCTTGTCCGGGCTCTTGGTGGGCCGCATGCTGGCCCTGCCGCGCGGGATCCCGGTGGTGGTCTCCCTGGCGATGCGCCCGGCGTACGGTTGCGCCTTCTTGGGCTTGGGTGTGGTCGTGACCTTGGCCGCGGCGGCGGGCGGGGCCGTCTCGTTGAGGTAGATGTGGCCGGCGGGCTCCGCCTCGTCGGTCATCCGCCCGATCAACACGCCCGTGAAGAGAACCGCCATGAGGCAGGCGAGCACCCCCAGATGGTTCCGGCGCCGTGCGCTCCGCTGGGTGTGCCGGGTGTGAGAGTTGTGCCCCATGCCATGGCCAACGATAGAGATGTCTGGTCCTGGGAAAGAAGGGATCCCAGGGAACCGAAATCGAACCGTTCTGTGTCAGGTAGACTCGACCTCGGGTTACCGGTCTTTTGACCAGCACCCTTAAGTGCGGGTAGCCTAATCAATCGTTGTGTGCATAGGTCCAGCGTGACCAATGCGCGGCGCGTCCGGCGTCATCTCCCATCATCAGCCCATCGGGCGGGGAGACGGAAGGTCCGGGCCGTCGTGTGCCCGCACCAACCGACCCTAGAGCTGTCACTTCCGACAGCGCCGAAGACGCGAGCATAAGAAGGCTACGACCGTGCGCACGTACTCACCGAAGCCCGCCGACGTCCAGCGTCAGTGGTACGTCATCGACGCGACCGATGTCGTGCTGGGCCGGCTGGCCAGCCACGTCGCGATCCTGCTCCGCGGCAAGCACAAGCCGATCTTCGCCAACCATGTCGACACCGGTGACTTCGTTGTCATCATCAACGCGGAGAAGATCGCGCTCACCGGCAACAAGCGTGAGCAGAAGAAGGCCTACCGTCACTCGGGTTACCCGGGCGGTCTGCGTTCCGTCAGTTATGGCGAGCTCATGGACAAGCGGCCGGACAAGGCCGTCGAGAAGGCCGTCAAGGGCATGCTGCCGAAGAACTCCCTCGGCCGGAAGATGGCCAAGAAGCTGAAGGTCTACGCGGGGTCCGAGCACCCGCACCAGGCCCAGCAGCCGGTGCCGTTCGAGATCACCCAGATCGCCCAGTAGTTTCCGAAAGATTTAGAGGAGAACCGTGGCTGAGCCCACCGGTGTCGAGACGGCCGTCGAGGCCGAGGTGGAAGGCTTCTCCGGCGAGGAGTTCCCTTCCGAGTACACCACCGAGTCCACCGCCAGCGCTGACGCTCCCGTGCGTAAGCCCGTCACCACGGGCAACTCGTACGGAACCGGCCGCCGGAAGGAGGCGATCGCCCGCGTGCGCATCGTCCCTGGCACCGGCAAGTGGACGATCAACGGTCGTTCGCTGGACGTCTACTTCCCCAACAAGGTCCACCAGCAGATCGTCAACGAGCCCTTCGTGGTGCTCGGCGCCGAAGAGGCGTTCGACGTCATCGCGCGCATCGACGGTGGCGGCGTGACCGGCCAGGCCGGCGCGCTCCGCATGGGCCTGTCCCGTGCGCTGACGGCCCTTGATGTCGAGGTCAACCGGGCGCCTCTGAAGAAGGCCGGCTTCCTCACCCGTGACGCCCGCGCCACGGAGCGGAAGAAGTACGGCCTCAAGAAGGCCCGCAAGGCTCCGCAGTACAGCAAGCGCTAAATTGGCGCGCCTTTTCGGCACCGACGGGGTTCGTGGGGTCGCTGGCCGCGATCTCACGGCGGAGCTCGCCATGGACCTTTCGGTCGCGGCGGCTCACGTCCTCGGCGATGCGGGCGCGTTCTCGGCCACAGGACGTCGTCCTGTGGCCGTCGTAGGCCGGGACCCGCGTGCCTCGGGGGAGTTCCTCGAGGCCGCCGTGGTCGCCGGCCTCGCGTCGTCCGGAGTGGATGTGCTGCGCCTCGGCGTGCTGCCCACCCCGGCCGTCGCCTACCTCACCGCCGCACTCGGCGCCGACATCGGCGTCATGCTGTCGGCCTCGCACAACCCCGCGCCGGACAACGGCATCAAGTTCCTGGCCCGCGGCGGCTTCAAGCTGTCCGACGCGGTCGAGGACGAGATCCAGCGACGGCTCGGCGAGGACTGGACCTTTCCCGTCGGCTCCGCCGTGGGCCGGGTCCGCGACGCGTACGGTGAAGCCGACCGTTACATCTCCCATGTGCTGACCACCGTCAGCGGCCGGCTCGACGGGCTGGACATCGTCGTCGACTGCGCTCACGGCGCGGCCCACATGGTCGCCCCCGAGGCGCTGGTGCGCTCCGGAGCCAGGGTGGAGGCGATCGGCGCGCGGCCCGACGGCCTCAACATCAACAACGGCTACGGCTCCACCTACCTGCCCAAGCTGCAGCAGGTCGTCGTCTCGCGCGGCGCCGACCTCGGCATCGCCTACGACGGCGACGCCGACCGCTGCCTGGCGGTCGACCACACCGGTGCGATCCTCGACGGTGACCAGATCATGGCGATCCTCGCGGCCGACATGCACGCCGAGGGCACGCTGTCCAAGGACACCGTGGTCACGACCGTCATGTCCAACCTGGGCTTCAAACTGGCCATGCGCGACGCCGGCATCCAGGTGGTGGAGACCGCGGTGGGCGACCGCTACGTGCTCGAACGCATGAAGTCCGGCGGCTACAACCTCGGTGGCGAGCAGTCGGGTCACGTCATCATGCTCGACCACGCCACCACCGGAGACGGTCTGCTCACCTCGCTGCACCTGCTCTCGGTCGTGGCCAGGTCGGGCAAGTCGCTGCACGAGCTGGCCACGGTGATGACGGCGCTGCCGCAGATCCTGATCAACGTCAAGGACGTGGACCGGGGCAAGGCGTCGGTGCCCGAGCTCACCGAGGCCGTGGCGCTGGCGGAGAAGGAGCTGGGTGAGACCGGCAGGGTGCTGATCAGGCCCAGCGGCACCGAGCCGATGATCCGCGTGATGGTCGAGGCCTCGTCCGAGGAGCACGCCTCCGAGGTCGCGGGCCGGCTGGCCGACGTGGTGCGGGCCGCCTGCGTCTGAGTCTTTTCCGGTGAGGGGCACGGCACCGCCGTGCCCCTCACGCGTATTCTGCGGCTGGTGAGCGTGACTGTGCTGATCACCGGTGGGCGGGCCCCTGTGGCGTTGGACCTGGCCAGGAAGTTCGCCAGGTCGGGCGCGCGGGTCGTGGTGGCCGAGAGCTCGCGGGCGCAGCTCTGCGCGCGGTCCGCGGCCGTGGCGGTGAGCCATCGGGTGCCGCCGCCCAACCGGGCCCCCGAGGCGTTCATCGACGCCCTGGCCGACATCGTCAAGCTGGAGGGCGTGCGGCTGGTCGTGCCCACCTGCGAGGAGATCTTCTGGGTCGCCCGGGGGCGGAAGCGGCTGCCCTGCGAGGTGCTGGCCGAGCCGCTCGGGACGCTGCGGGCGTTGCACAGCAAGTGGGAGTTCGTCCAGCTGGCGAAGGGGTTCGGGCTGCCGGTGCCGGAGACGGTGCTGGTGACGTCGCAGGACGACCTGGTGGGGATCCGACGCCCCTTCGTGCTAAAGCCGGTTTTTTCGCGCTTTGGTACGAAGGTGCAGGTGGTGCGGGGAAATATCGGGTTAAGGGTGGATGAGGGGCCCTGGGTGGCTCAGGAGTTGCTCGGTGGGGAGCAGATCTGCACGTACTCCGTGGCCGTCAAGGGCAGGGTGGTGGCTCATGCCGCCTACGCGGTGGAGTTCACGGCTTCCGGGGCTTGTGTCAGTTTTGAGCCGGTGGAGCATGCCGAGGTGGATGCCTGGGTGACGCGGTTCGTGGAGCGGGCCAACTTCAGCGGGCAGATCGCCTTCGACTTCATGGCCGGCGACCGGGTGCTGCCGATGGAGTGCAATCCGCGGGCCACCAGCGGGGTCCATCTGCTGGGCGAAGAGCTGGCCGGGGTGTTGCTCGGTGACCTGCCGGACGAGCCACTGCGGCCCGCGCCCGGCGCGCGGGCGATGATCGGGCTGGCGATGCTCGGCTTCGGGCTGGCCGGTGTGCGGTCCTGGCCGGAGTTGCGCCGGTGGGTGAGCGTGGTGTCGTCCGCTGACGACGTGATCGCGGTGAAGGGCGATCGGGGGCCGTTCGTGGCGCAGTTCGGGGTGCTGTGGGAGAACTGGATCCGCTCGCTGTGGACGCGGCGGTCGCTGATCGAGTGCTCGACGTACGACATCGAGTGGAACGGCCGGTGAAGGCCGAGCTGTACACGCGGGACGACCTCGGCGAGCTGCCCTGGCCCGAGACCGAGGACGGCGCCTACGCGCGGGACTACCTGGTGCCGCTGGTCGAGGGCGGGACCGAGGCGTTCGTCGGCAATGTGGCCACGACCTACGGGGTTCTGCTGGTGGACGGGCGCGTGGTGCTGCCGGTGTCGGTCAACGACGGCGAACAGGGGAACGCGTGGGTGTGCTCGCCGTACACGCACTATGTGACCTATGCCGGTGAGGAGCTGCGCGTGCTCCGAAGCGGGGTGCTGCGCGTGGTGCTGGCGGCGGCGCTGTCCGCGCTGGGGGCGCTGTGCCGGTGGACGGAGCTGGACCGGGTGGTGCTGGTCAACAACTGGCTGCTGTCCACGAACCTCTATCCGGCGATCGAGCCCGCCCATGAGCAGGCCGCCATCCGGTTCCTGCGCGAGCGGTTCCCCGGGCACGCCGTCGGGTTCTGCTCGGTGAACCGGCGGATCGACGGCTGTGTGATGGTGCCGGGGCGGCGGGTCTACCTGGTCCGGCCGGGGGAGCAGGGGGCCCGGCAGCGCAAGAAGTGGCGGCGTGATCTGCGGCTGATCGAGCGCCGGGGGTACGAGGTGGTGCGGCCGGGCGAGGATGACGCGGCTCGGGTGGTCGAGCTCTATAACCTGCTTTATCTGGATAAATACTCGCGGAACAATCCGCAGTTCACCGAGCGGTTCGTCCGCGAGACCATGCGGGCGGGGACGATCACCTACTGGGCGCTGGCCAGGGACGGGCGGATCTCCGGGGTGCTCGGCTACTTCCACCGTGACGGGACGCTGACCACGCCGATCTTCGGGTACGACACCGCGCTGCCGCAGCAGATCGGGCTGTACCGGATGCTGAGCGCGCTGGTCTATCAGATCGCGGTGGACGAGGGGCTCGCGGTCAACGACAGTGCTGGTGCGGGGGAGTTCAAGCGGCTGCGCGGCGGGGTGCCGGAGATCGAGTACCGGGCCGTGCACGTCGGGCATCTGCCGTGGCGGCGTCGTACGGGCTGGGTGGTGCTGGCCTGGCTGCTCAAGCGGGTGGCGGTGCCGGTCATGCGGCGTTACGAGCTTTGAGGGACAGGAGCTTTGAGGGATATGAGCTTTGAGGGAGTGGGATGGGGAGCGATCTGCTGGCTCAGGTGTTCGCCGCCTGTGAGCGTACGCCGGGGGCGACGGCGATCGTGGGGGCGCGGGGGCGGGAGCTGACGTTCGGCGGGCTGCGCGAGCGGGCGCTGCGCATCCGCGACCGGCTGGTGGCTGACGGGCTCGCGCGCGGGGACGGTGTGCTCTACGCCGTCGAGCCCTCGCCGGACGCGATCGCCGTGGCGCTGGGCGTGGTCGCCGCGGGCGGGGTGCTGGTGCTCGCCGATCCCGGCCTCGCGCCGGAGATCCTGCAGGCCCGGCTCCGGCTGGCCCGGCCGCGCTGGGTGGTGGCGGGGTCGCTGCTGTACGCCGTCACGTCGTTCGCGCCGCTGCGCGCCCTGGCCAGGCGCCGGGGCGTGCTCCTGCCCGGCCTCCGCGATCCGCTGCCCGAGCTGGATCTGCGCCACGCCTACACCGGCCGCTGGCTGCCCGGTGTGCCCAGGGACGCCGTACGGTTACGCGACCTGAACGGCCCACCGACCGGTGCGAGCCGGGGCGATGCGGACGATCCGGCGGCGGTGATCTTCACCTCCGGCACCACCGCGCACCCCAGGGCTGTCGTGCACACCCGGGCGTCCCTCGCCGCCGGGCTGGAGATCTTCAGGGACCGCTTCCCCGTCGAACCCGGCGACGTCGTCCACACCGACGGCCTGATGCTGGGCCTGCCCGCGCTCATCGGGGGCGCCACCTGGTCGATGCCCGGCCCGGACAAGCTGATCTTCGAGCGCCGGGTGACCCACCTGTACTGCGTGCCCGTCGAGCTGGCCGCCCTCGTCGAGCGGGTGGAACGGCTGCCGGAGAGCCTGCGCCACCTGCTGCTCGGCTCGGCTCCCGCGCCGCCGGCCGTACTGCGGAAGGCGATCGCCGCCGCGCCCGGCGCGGAGGTGCTGAGCATCTACGCGATGACGGAGGTGCTGCCGATCGCGCTGGCGAGCGCGGCGGAGAAGCTGGCCTGCACCGAGGGAGACCTGCTCGGCGCGCCGCTGCCGGGCGTCGGCGTGCGGTTCACCGAGGATCAGGAGCTGATCGTCAGCGGCTCGCACCTGGCGCGCGGCTACCTGGGCGAGCCGCCGCACGACGAGGTGGCCACCGGCGACCTGGTACGTCTGGACGGACAGGGCCGCCTCGTGCTACTCGGCCGGAAGAAGGACATGATCCTTCGCGACGGGTTCAACATCTACCCGAGCCTGTACGAACCGGCCATCGCGGCGCTGCCCGGCGTGGCCGACGCCGCCATCGTCGGCCTGGCCGATCCGGTCACCGGCGACGAGGAGGTCGTGCTGGCGCTGGTGCCCGGCGACGGCTTCCAGGAGGCGGCCGTACGCGCCCGGCTGCCCGCGCTGGTCGACGCGGGCGCGCTGCCCGACCGGATCGCGGTGCTCGCGGACTTCCCGCGATCCAGCAGGCGCAAGCTCGACCGGGCGGCGCTGCGTACGGCTATTCGTCGCCCGTGAGGGCGAAGACCCGCAGCCGCTGTCCCGCCCAGAACACCGCGCCCAGCGTCACGATGATCAGCGCCGGTATGGCGAAGCCAAGTGTCACGTTGGCCGTCAGGAACGGGTTGTCGGAGATCTGGACGGCGATCGTCTTGGCCCACTGCTGGATGGAGAACTTCTGCGCTCCCGGTACGACCGTGCCGACCAGCGTCTCCCACAGCAGCGCGTAGATGATCCCGATCGTGACCGCGTGGCGGGTGATGGTGCCGAGCAGCAGGAACACCGCGACGTAGGCGAAGCCCGCGACCAGCGCGCCGAGCGCGAAGCCCGCCGCGAGGCCGTCCTCGTTGCCCACCAGCAGCCACGCCGAGAAGTACGTCGGGACCGCCGCGAACACCGCCATCAGCGAGGCGGCCACCAGGAACTTCGTCTGCGCGATGACCGGCCGCGAGATCGGCTTGGACATCAGGTGGATGATCGTGCCGTCGTCGATCTCCGGGGCGATCACCCCGGTCCCCACGATGAGGCCGAGCAACGGGAGCATTATAGCGATGGCGAAATTGTCCATCAGCATCTTGGCCGAGCGCGGGTCGGCGGCCCCGAACACGCGCAGCAGGACGGCCAGCGCGATCAGCGCAAGCGGCAGCAGGAGCAGCAGAATGATCCTGCGCCTGCCCAGCAGCGCCCGGTAGGTAATACCCGCAACGACGGTATTCATTGGCGCTCTCGTGGGTTCATCAGGTACTCCGGTTGATCAGGTAGGCGAACACGCTCTCCAGGTCCTCGTCGGCGGGGGAGACCTGGTGCAGGCGGATGCCCTCGGTGCGGGCGACGCGTGGCAGCAGTCGCGCGAAGCGCCGGAACTCGGCCGCCTGGACCTCCAGCCCGTCGGGGCCGAGCGCGACGCCGCCCGCCGAGCTGTCGAGCATCAGGGCGGCGGCGAGTTTCCTGTCGTCGCTCGACCGGATCCTGAACAGGTGCGGCCGGTCGGTCATCAGCCGGCGGATCTCGCGGAAGTTGCCCGAGGCGGCGTGCCTGCCCGCGACCAGTACCTCGATCTGCTGGGCGACCCGCTCGACCTCCTCCAGGATGTGCGAGCTGAACAGGATCGTCTTGCCCGCCGTGCCCATCGAGCGGATCAGGTCCATCAGGTGCATCCGCTGGCGCGGGTCCATGCCGTTGAACGGCTCGTCGAGCAGCAGCACCGGCGGGTCGTGGACGAGCGCGGCGGCGACCTTCACCCGCTGGCGCATGCCCTTGGAGTAGGTCTCGACGCGACGGTCCTTGGGCTCCTCCATCTCGACCGTGGCCAGCGCCTTGCGCGCGGCCTCGACCGGATCGGGCAGGCCGTGCAGCCTGGCGGCGGACAGAACGAACTGCCAGCCGGTGAGGAACCCGTAGACACCCTCCCGTTCAGGAACCAGACCGATGTTCCGGTAGATGTGATGATTTTTCCAGATCCGCGTGCCGTCCATCGTCACCGTGCCACCCGAGGGGGCCAGGAACCCGGCCATCATGTGCAGCAGTGTCGACTTGCCCGCGCCGTTGGGGCCGAGCAGGCCGGTGACGCCGGGGCCGATCGTCATCGTGACGTCGTTGACCGCCACCACGTTGCCGTACCAGCGCGAGACCTGTGCGAGCTCGATGTTCATCGGGCGGCCGCCTTCCGGTAGCGCGCCGCGAGCGCCGCCAGTCCGATCGCGATGAGCACGATCACGATGATCGCCGGGAGGGGGCCCGGCGGGTAGCTGCCGTCGGGAATGTTGGGCGTGGTGCTGAACAGCCACACCTGCACGGCGTCGACCAGCCAGAACGGGTTGATCAGCCAGGCCCAGGCGGCACCCGACGAGTTGTTCGTCGACTCCAGCGTGGCGTACATGACCGGAGCTGAGGCCGAGGTCAGCAGGTAGACCGCGATGATGGAGGCGACGCCGAGGCCGCGCCTGGGCGTCAGCGCGGCGATGGCCAGGCCGAACGACGACAGCAGGAGCGAGACCAGCAGCGCCATGGCCATGGCCCCGAGGTATTCCTTGGTCTGCGGCGGCCCGTCGAGGTCGATGAGCAGCTCGCCCACGTAGATCAGTGTCAGCGGTACGGCGACCAGCAGGAACAGCGCCACGGTCATGGCGATGACCTTGGCGGTCACGTACTCGGCGATCGCGACCGGACGTGACAGATACAGCGGCAACACCCGGAAGCGCAGGTCGGGCGCGACGACCGTCGGCGCCTGCGCGGCCAGGAAGATGGCCACGACCGTCTGCATGTAGACCGCCAGGCCGCTGTAGGCCATGCCGCGCTGCTTCATCAGGGCCATCATCGCGATCGACACGATCGCCGGCAGCAGCATGATGAAGCCCAGGGCGAACGGCATGATCTTGCTGCGTGCCGTACGGCCGAGGCCGAAGACGCCGCGCAGGCTGTGGACGGTGAGGGCGCGCGTCGAATAGCCGCGGCCGAGTCGCGGACCGTCGTAGTGGCGGTAACCGATGTCATAGATCTCAGACATTCGCCGCCTCCTCCCTGAAGACGTCCTCGATGCGGTGGCGGCCCTGTTCCAGCCGGATCAGGCAGAGGTCGAGATCGACGGCCGCGTCGCGGATCGCGTCGAACGTCTCCGGACCCGTCACCTTGACCACCAGCAGGCGGCCGTGCTGGGTGGCGGTGTGGCCGAGCTCGGACAGCCGCTCGACGAGCGGCTGCGTGCCCTCCTCGACCTCGACCGTGACGGTCTGCGTGGCCTGGGTGAACTCGGCGATCGCGGACGAGCGCAGCAGCCGGCCCGCGTCGATGACGATCACGTGGTCGCAGATCCGCTCCAGCTCGCCGAGCAGGTGCGAGGTGACGAGCACGCTGATGCCGAAGTCGGTGCCGATGCGCCGGATCAGCGCCAGCATCTCGTCGCGGCCACGCGGATCGAGCCCGTTGGTCGGCTCGTCGAGGAAGATCAGTTTGGGGTCGTGCACGAGCGCCTGCGCCAGCTTGACGCGCTGCTTCATGCCGGTGGAGTAGCCGCCGATGGCGCGGTAGCGCTCCTCGGCCAGCCCCACGTGGCGCAGCACGTCGGCGGCGCGCTCTCGGGCGGCCGTGCGCGGCAGCCCGGACATCTGGGCGAGGTGGACGACCAGCTCGGTGGCGGACACGTCAGGGGGGAGGCAGTCGTGCTCGGGCATGTAGCCCACGAACCTGCGGATCTCGGCGCCCTGCGTGGTCACGTCGAGATCGAGCACGCGCGCGCCGCCCCCGGTCGGTGGCAGTAAGCCCAGCAGGATCTTGATCAGCGTCGACTTGCCCGCGCCGTTCGCCCCGACCAGGCCGGTGACGCCGGACCCGACGGTGACCGTCAGCTGGTCGATTGCCGTGACGGTCGGGAAGCGTTTGGTCAGCCCCTCGGTAGCGAGGATGTGCATGGTCCGGACCCTACCGGCCGGGGATGGGGCGTGGCCTCGTTCACACGGATGAACGATGTCCTACTTGAGGCCGGAATTTCCGCAGCAGATGGCCGTGATCGCGCCGGGCGGCACGGCGACGTCGGTGACGCCCGTGCACTCGTCGAGCACGGTCGTCACCTCGCCGGTATGGGCGGATCAATCACAGATGTAGCACTAGGTCGTTTTTGTCGATCGGATGTTGATGATGTGTTGACAGTGGTACGCGAGGGTTTCTCGCATGAGGCAGACGTTCAGGTGTCACGACGACGGCGAGGACTGCTGGTTCGCCGACATCGACGATCAGGGGTGCGCGGGCAGGTTCGCTGCCTACCTGTTCGAGGAGATGTTCAGGTACGGCGAAGCCGTACCCGCCTGACGGAGTGGTCGGCGCCTTTCTGCATGACCAGGCTGGCGCGGCCGCGCGTGGGGGCGATGTTCTCGACCAGGTTGCGCTCGTTGATGTCGCGCCAGACGTTGACCGCGAACTCGGTCGCCTCCTCGTCGGACAGGTCGGCGATGTACTTGAAGTACGACTGCGGGTCTTCGAAGGCGGTGCGGCGGAGCTTGTGGAAGCGGTCGACGTACCAGGCCCGGATGTCCTCCACCTTGGCGTCGACGTAGATCGAGAAGTCGAAGTAGTCGTTGACCGCGAGGGACGTGGGCGGGGCAGGCTGAAGCACGTTCAACCCCTCGATGATCAAGATATCCGGATTTTTCACCACTTGTTTTGCGCCGGGGACTATGTCGTATTCGAGGTGGCTGTAGATCGGGGCGTACACCTCGGACTGCCCGGCCTTGACCTCGGCCACGAACCTGACCAGCGCCCTGCGGTCGTAGCTCTCCGGGAACCCCTTGCGATGCATGATCCCCTTGGACTCCAGCACCGCGTTGGGGTAGAGGAAGCTGTCGGTGGTGAGCAGCTCCACGTGCGGGTGCTCGGGCCAGCGGGCCAGCAGCGTGTGCAGCAGTCGCGCCGTCGTCGACTTCCCGACCGCGACGCTGCCCGCGATGCCCAGGATGTACGGCACGCGCTGCTCCGGATGCCCGAGAAACGCGGTCAGCACGCTACTGCGTTGTCTGGACCCGGTGAAGTGGAGATTGAGCAGCCGGGTCAAAGGGAGGTAGATGTCGGTGACCTCGGTGAGGTCGATGGGATCGTCGACGCCACGCAGCTCTTCCAGCTCTGCCGCGGTGAGAGTCAAGGGCGTGTTCTTGCGGAGTTCGCTCCACTGCTCCCTGCTCAATTCAACGTAGCCGTTGTTCACCTTGGCAGCGTAGCGACGACGTCCAAACGCGCTCTCGACCGGGTACCCGTCTTTATCCACAGCCTGTGGATAAAGACATGGGATTACTTTGTCGCAGTTCTGGGTATGAGCGGCGGCTCCCGCCTGGGATCTCGGTGAAACGGGGCATGCGGCGATTTGTCAGAGGCTACTGTTCGGATACCGAGCCCTGGGAGGTCTTGTGGATCGTCGTCGCTTTCTGACCAGAGCAGGTCTGGCCGCCGCGGCCGGCATCGCCGGGCCGTTCGCCGGAGTCGCCTGCGCGGGCGCCAGAGGCGGCGTCGCCCGGGCGACCGGGTACGGGCCGCTGAAAGCGGTGCGCGACGCGCGTGACGGGAAGGTCAGGCTGAACCTGCCGGACGGGTTCAAGTACCGCTCCTTCAGCCCGGCGGGCAGCAAATACTCCGACGGCTCCATCGTGCCGGGCAAGCACGACGGGATGGCCGCCTTCCGCGGGCCGCGCGACACCGCGATCCTGGTGCGCAACCACGAGGTCGCCGGGCCGGTCGGCGCGTTCGGGAACAAGGACAAGGCCTACGACCCGGCGGCCGGCGGCGGCACCTCGACCCTCCAGGTCACCCGTTACGGCGAGGTGCTCAAGAGCGCCCCGTCGCTGAACGGCACCATGATGAACTGCTCGGGCGGCCCGATGCCCTGGAACGCCTGGGTGAGCTGCGAGGAGACCGTCAACGGCCCCGA
This sequence comes from Nonomuraea sp. NPDC026600, assembly GCF_040638335.1. Classification (NCBI taxonomy): domain Bacteria; kingdom Bacillati; phylum Actinomycetota; class Actinomycetes; order Streptosporangiales; family Streptosporangiaceae; genus Nonomuraea; species Nonomuraea sp. NPDC026600. The sequence continues at coordinate 43,701 of NZ_JBEZYD010000010.1, read as the reverse complement.
CATCGCCAACGACTTCTCCGGCAACGACAACAGCAAGCTGACCCGCAAACACGGCTACATCTTCGAGGTGCCGGTGTCGGGCACCTCCAACGCCAAGCCGATCAAGGCGGCGGGCCGGTTCGCGCACGAGTCGGCCGCCTTCGACCCGCAGGCCGGGGCCCTCTACCTGACCGAGGACTGCTTCGCGTTCGCCTCCGGCTTCTACCGCTACACGCCGCCGAAGCACCCGCTCAAGGCCGGGCGGCTGCTCGACGGCGGCCGGCTGCAGATGCTCGCGATCAAGGGCTCCCCGCGCAAGGACCTGTCCAAGGGGCAGCGGGCCGGCGCCACGTACAACACGGTATGGGTGACCATCGACGACCCCGACCCCACCTTCACCGGCAAGCCGTCGAACGACGAGGCCGTCCAGGCTGTCGGCAAGCAGGGCCGGGCCGAGGGCGCGGCGATCTTCGCCCGGCTCGAAGGGGCCATCTACCACCAGGGCACCGTGTACTTCTGCTCCACCCAGGGCGGCGCCACCGCCGACGGTGACACGCCGCCGTCCGGGTTCGGCAAGGGGCGCGGGCAGGTGTGGGCGTACGAGACGTGGACCGGGCGGCTCAGGCTCGTGTACGAGTCGCCGCGCTCGTCCGTGCTGGACCTGCCCGACAACGTGACGGCCAGTCCCCGCGGCACGCTGGTGCTCTGCGAGGACGGCGACGGCGACAACTTCCTGCGTGGCCTCACCAAGAAGGGCGAGATCTTCGACTTCGCCCGCCTGGAGCCGGTGGACGGAGACCCGGGCGCGGAGTTCGCGGGCTCCACCTTCGGCCCCGGCGGTCACACCCTGTACGTCAACATCCAGTCCAAAGAGGGCATGTCCTTCGCCATCTGGGGACCCTGGCAGCAGGGCTCGTTCTAGACGGCCAGCTCCGCGACCGCGGCGGCCACCTGGTCCACCTCCTCGTCGGTGTTGTAGTAGTGCGGTGACAGGCGCAGGCACCAGTCGACGTCCTTGTCGCCGAAGTCGAACTGCGCGAACTCCCGGAAGCTGAGCGCCGAATTGATCTTCCGCGCGTCCATCGCCGCCTTGAAGGGCTCCGGCCGCCACCCCTCGATGGTGAAGGTGACGATGGCGCCCAGCTCGGGGCCGTGTTCGAGCACCCGTACCCCCGAAACGGCGTCGAGCAGGACGCGCAGGCGGGCGGCGAGCGCGGGTGAGCGGCGCGCGATGGCCTCGACGCCGACCCCGCGGGCATAGCGGGCGGCCGCCGCGCAGCCCAGCACGGTCGCGTACGGGAACTCCCACTCCTCGAACCGCGAGGCGGACTCGGCGGGCTGGTAGCGGTCCGGTCCGGTCCAGCGGGCGCCGTGCATGTCGATGAACAGCGGCTCGTACCCCGCCTTCAGGACCCGGTCCGACACGTAGAGGAAGCCGGAGCCGCGCGGTCCGCGCAGGAACTTCCGGCAGGTGGCGGTGAGCAGGTCGCAGCCGATCTCGGCCACGTCGATGGGGCGCTGGCCGATCGACTGGCACGCGTCGACCAGGTACAGCAGGTCCAGTTCGCGGCAGTGGCGGCCGATCTCGGCGACCGGCTGGACCAGCCCGGAGTTGGTGGGGATGTGGGTGGCGCTCACCAGCCGGGGGCGGTGCGCCCGCATGAGCGCGGCCATCGCCGCCACGTCCACACCGCCCTCCGGCGCGTCCGGCGCGTGCATGACGCGTACGCCGAAGCGCTTGCGCAGCGACAGGAACGCGATCTGGTTGGAGATGAAGTCGTTGCGCGTGGTCAGGATGACGTCGCCGGCCTCGAACGGGATCGCGGACAAGGCTGTGGCGAAGGCGTGGGTGGCGCTACCGGAGAACGCGATGTTCTCCGGTCCGCAGTTGATCAGGCCGGCGAGCTCCGCGTAGAACTCGCGGACCTGGCCGGCGCGGGCCGCCGCCGCCTCGTAGCCGCCGATCTGGGCTTCCAGCCGCAGGTGATCGAGCATCGTGGCCAGCACCGGAGCGGCCAGCAGCCCGCACCCGGCGTTGTTGAAGTGCACGACCTGCGCACACCCTGGAGTGTCGGCCCGCAGGCTCTCGACGTCGAGTAGCGGTTCAGGGCTTGTGTTGAAAGCGCTATTATCAAGTTTCATGTCGGATAGTAGCAGTTCGGCGGAACTCGCGGTGCGGCTGCGTGCCCTGCTGTCCGGGATGGCGCCGGGTGACCGCCTTCCCAGCAGCCGTGACCTGGTCCAGCGCTACCGGGTGGGCCCGGTGACCGTGTCGCAGGCCATCGCCGCGCTGGCCGCCGAGGGCGCGGTGATCACCCGGCCGGGCAGCGGCACGTTCGTGGCGCCGCGCGCCAGGGCGGGCGCCGTGGTCGCCGACACCGCCTGGCAGACGGTCGCGCTCACCGACCGGGCCGTGGACACCCGCTCGCTGACCGACGCGCTCGGCCCGCCGCCCGCCGGGACGATCATGCTGGACGGCGGCTACCTGCATCGATCGCTGCAGCCGACGCGCGAACTGACCGCGGCACTGGGCCGCGCGGCCCGCCGCCCCGACGCGTGGGACCGCGCGCCCGCGAGCGGCCTGTCGCCGTTGCGCGCCGTGTTCGCCACCATGGCGGGTGGCGGTATCACCCCGGACGATGTGCTGATCACGGCGGGCGGGCAGAGCGCGCTGTCGATGGCGTTCCGCGCCATCGCCGGCCCCGGCAACCCGGTGCTGGTGGAATCGCCCACCTACCCCGGAGCCATGGCCGCCGCCCGCGCGGCCGGGCTCAGCCCGGTGCCGGTGCCCATGGACGCCGACGGCCTGCGGCCCGACCTGCTGGCCGAGGCGTTCGAGCTGACCCGCGCGCGGGCGCTGTACTGCCAGCCGGTCCACCACAACCCGACCGGCGCGGTGCTGGCGCCCGAGCGGCGCCGCCAGGTGGTCGAGGTGGCCAGGGCGGCGGGCGCGTTCGTGATCGAGGACGACTTCGCCAGGCACCTCGGCCACGGCGGGCCCGTGCCGCCTCCGCTGGTGGCCGGCGACCGTGACGGCACCGTCGTCTATCTGACCTCGCTCACCAAACCGGCCGCGCCGAGCCTGCGCATCGGAGCGCTGATCGCGCGCGGGCCCGTGATGGCACGGCTGCGGGCGGTCCGCCTGGTCGACGACTTCTTCGTCACCCGGCCGCTCCAGGAGGCCGCGCTGGAGCTGGTCAGCTCGCCGGCCTGGGAACGGCACCTCCGCACGCTGGCCACGGCCCTGCGGGACCGGCGCGGGGAGCTGGCCGCCGCCGTCTCGCGCGAACTGCCCGGCTGGACCATCACGCGGGTGCCCGCCGGTGGGCTGCACCTGTGGGTCCGCCTGCCCGAGGGGCTGGATGACACGGCGGTCGCCGGCGCCGCCCGGCAGCTCGGGGTCGCGGTCAGCGCGGGCAGCCGCTACTTCGCCACCGAGGTGCCCGCCGCGTGGCTGCGCCTCGGGTTCGCCGCCACGGCCGACGCCGCCGAGCTGGTCGAGGGCGTACGGAGGCTGGCGCACGTCTGTTGAAGGCGACCAAGGGGTTGTTCATACTCCGAGGGACACCCGCGATAGGAGGGCGCCTCGTGCTGTACATCTTCGGCTTCGAGCGGATCGGCGTGGCAGTGAGCGATCTGTACTTCGTCGACCCGAACCCGGGCAAGGGTCAGGAGGGAGCCGAGCACGGCGTACGTCTCGAAGTACGGATGCTCGAACAAGGGCGGCTGAAAGGCTCCATCTATTCGGCGCGGCCCATCAACCTCGACCGGCCCATCTGGCGCGTCGATCTGCTGGAATCGGTCGACGGCCGCCCCGGCAGCTTCGACCGGACCCATCACCATCCGGTCTTCACCGAATGGAACCCGGGCCCCCGCGTGTTCGACAAGGAACTGTCGAGTGATCCCCTGACGTGGCTGGCGGGCAAGCTGGCGGATCTGGACGCCGTGCTGGAGAAGGCGGCGGTGGAGCGCGACGAGTCGATCGCGGCGGACGTGACCGAGCTGCGCGCGTGCGTTCCCGAGATCATCGACAGCGTCAGCCGCCTGCTCGCCAGAGTGGCCAAGGGCGAGCTCGGCACGCTGCCCGACGACGGGCCGGCCGACAGCGTCCGGGCCAGTTGGTTGTAGGCGCGGCCGTTAACCTGGGGGGATGATCCTGGGCATCGGCGTGGACGTCGTCGACATCGCGCGGTTCGAGTCGGCGCTGGAGCGCACGCCGGGGCTGCGTGAGCGGCTGTTCACCGAGGTCGAACGGCCGCTCGCGGTGCACTCGCTGGCGGCCAGGTTCGCCGCCAAAGAGGCCGTCGCCAAGGCGCTGGGCGCGCCGAAAGGGCTCGGGCACCTGGAGGCCGAGGTGCGCTGCGACGAGACCGGCAAGCCCGAGCTCCACGTCACCGGCAAGGCCGCCGAAGTCGCCTACGGCCTGGGCGTCAAGCGCTGGCACGTCTCCCTCAGCCATGACGCGGGTGTGGCGATGGCCTACGTGATCGCGGAAGGATAGCTTCGGATCATGCCTACCGCCTACACCGCCGACCAGATCAGGACCGCCGAGCGCGCGCTGATGGCGCGGCTGCCCGACGGCACGCTCATGGACCGCGCCGCCGCCGGGCTCGCCGCCGTCTGCGCCGGCCTGCTCGGCAAGGTGTACGGCACACGCGTCCTGCTGCTCGTCGGCAGCGGCGACAACGGCGGCGACGCCCTCTACGCCGGGGCCCGGCTGGCCGGACGCGGCGCCCGGGTCGAGGCCGTCCTGGCGGGTGCCAAGACCCACGAGGCCGGTCTGGAGGCGTTCCGCCGGGCGGGCGGCACGATAGCCGGGCCGGACGCCCTCGACCGGGCCGAGCTGATCGTCGACGGGCTGGTGGGCATCGGGGCGACCGGCGCGTTGCGGGAGCCGTACGCACGGCTGGCCGAGGCGGCCAACGCCGCGCCCGGCCTGGTCGTCGCGGTGGACCTGCCCAGCGGCGTCGACGCGAGCACCGGGCAGGTGGCCGGGTCGGCCGTCGCGGCTCAGGTGACGGTGACCATGGGGGCTCGCAAGACCGGGCTGCTCGTCGATCCGGGCGCGAGCTACGTGGGCGAGCTCGAGCTGGTCGACATCGGGCTCGACCCCTACCTGCCCGACCCCGACGTGGTGGCGCTCTCCTATCGTGACGTCGACGGCCTGCTGAAGCACCCGATGGGCGAGTCCGACAAATACCGCAGGGGCGTCCTGGGCGTGGCGGCGGGCAGTGACCGCTACACGGGCGCCGCCGTGCTCGCCGTGGGCGGGGCGCTGCGCGCGGGCGCGGGGATGGTGCGTTACGTGGGGCCGGAAGAGCCGGTGGCCCAGGTACGCGCCCGCTGGCCCGAGGCGGTCGTCGCCGAGCTGAGCGAGCCGTCGATCGACGAGGTCGGCCGCGTGCAGGCATGGGTGCTGGGGCCGGGTCTGGGCACCGGCGACTGGGCGCACGAGCTGGCCGCCAGGGTGCTGGCCAGTGACGTGCCCGTCCTGATCGACGCCGACGCCCTGACCCTGGTCGCCGAGGACAGGGCGCTGCTCCGCCGTACCGCGCCGGTGCTGATCACGCCGCACGCGGGGGAGCTGTCACGGCTGCTGGGGGCCGACCGCGCGGCGATCGAGGCGGGGCGGCTCGAACACGCCCGCCGGGCGGCCGCGGAGCTGGGCGTGACCGTGTTGCTCAAGGGCTCGACCACGGTCGTGGCCGCGCGGGACCTGCCGGTACGGGTCAACGGGACCGGCACCGCGTGGCTGGCCACCGGCGGCACCGGCGACGTGCTCTCCGGCGTGGCCGGCGCGCTGCTGGCGCAGGGGCTCGACTGTTACGACGCGGGCTCGTGCGGTGCCTACCTGCACGGGCTGGCGGGGCGGATCGCGGCCGACGACGCCCCGCTGACCGCCGCCGACGTGGCCGAGGCGGTTCCGGCGGCGATCCGTACGCTGCGGGGCGCGGCTCGTTCTCCCAGGTGAGCCGGAAGGCGAATCCCGTTCGGTCGGCTGGCCTCAAGAGGGCGAATCGCGCTCGACCACGCGAGTGAGCTGCCAGACTGGAGGGATGACATCCCCGATGGCGACGCCCGCCGAGGCGCAGGTCGATCTGGCCGCGATCAGGCACAACGTGTCGCTGATCAAGGAGCGCGCGGGCGGCGCCGAAGTGCTGGGGGCCGTCAAGGCCGACGCCTACGGGCACGGGCTCGTCCCGACGTCCGAGGCCGTGCTGCAGGGCGGCGCCAGCAGGCTCGGCACCGCCTACATCCGTGAGGCGCTCGCGCTGCGGGCCGGTGGCATCACCGCGCCGCTGCTGGCCTGGATCATCACACCGGGGGAACCGCTCGACGAGGCGCTCGAAGCCGAGATCGAGCTGTCGGCGGCCGACGAGGGGCTGCTCGACGAGATCGCCGCCGCTGCGCGGCGCACCGGACGGACCGCCCGTACGCACCTTGAGGCCGACACCGGCATGAGCAGGGGCGGCGCACCGCTCGCCGCCTGGCCGGGGCTGCTGGCCAGGGCGCTCGCGCTCCAGGCCGAGGGCGTCATCGAGATCGTCGGCCTGTGGTCGCACTTCGCCTGCGCCGACGTGCCGGGGCATGGCTCGATCGACCGGCAGATCGAGGCGTTCGAGGCGGCGCTCAAGCAGGCCGAGCAGGCCGGCGCCGCCGGGTCCCACGTCATCCGGCACCTGGCCAACTCCGCCGCGATCCTGACGCTGCCGCGCACCCACTACGACATGGTCCGGCCCGGCATCGCGATGTACGGGCTCAGCCCGGTCCCCGAGCTGGGCGACTTCGGGCTGCGGCCGGCGATGACGCTGGTGGCGCGGATCGCGCTGGCCAAGCGGGTGCCGGAGAGCTCAGGAGTGTCCTACGGACACCTTTATGTCACGAGTTCTGAGACCACGCTTGGGCTGGTACCGCTCGGGTACGCCGACGGGATCCTCAGGCACGCGACGGGGCAGGCGGAGGTCCTGGCAGGGGGTCGCCGCAGGGCGATAGCCGGCCGGGTGTGCATGGACCAGTTCATGATCGACATGGGCGACGACCCGCTGGCCGCGGGGGACGAGGTCATCCTGTTCGGGCCAGGTGGGAGAGGTGAGCCGACCGCTCAGGAGTGGGCGGATAACCTCGGCACGATTACGCATGAGATCGTGACCAGGATCGGTTCGCGGGTGCCGCGGGTGTATAGGGGATCAGGGACATGACGACGACAACACGGCGGAAGGTCGGGATCGCCGGCGCGATCGTCGGTGCCGCTTCGGCCGGTGTGGCCGCCGCGGCGCTGGCCAAACGCTACGCGGTGGGCCGCATGAGGCTGCGCCCCGACGCCGAGGCGAGCGAGCCGTTCGGCGAGCTGCGCGGCCGGGACCGCACGCTCATCACCTCTGACAGCACGGCCCTGCACATCGAGGTCGACGGGCCCGAGGACGCGCCGCTGACCATCGTGTTCTGCCACGGCTACTGCCTCAGCCTGGAGTCGTGGCACTACCAGCGCCGCGACCTGCGTGACAGCTACCGCATGGTGCTGTGGGACCAGCGCTCCCACGGCCGCTCCCAGCGCGCGACCGCCGAGGACAGCACGATCGACCGGCTGGGCGACGATCTGGCCGAGGTGATCGACCGTTTCGTACCCGGCCCGTGCGTGCTGGTCGGCCACTCCATGGGCGGCATGACGATCATGGCGCTCGCCGACCGCCACCCCGAGCTGTTCGGTGACAAGATCCGCGCGGTGTCGCTCATCGCCACCTCGGCGGGCAAGCTGGCCGAGCTCACGCTGGGCCTGCCCGCGCTGCTGTCCAAGGTCGTGCACAAGATCGCCCCACCGACGATCTCGATGCTGGGCAAGCGGGGTTCGTTCGTCGACAAGACCCGTCACGCGGGCAGCGACATCGCGTTCCTGATGACCCGTCTCATGGGCTTCGGCGACTCCAAGAACGTCAGCCCGACCCTGGTCGACTTCGCCGAGACGATGATCAGGGCGACGCCGACCGAGGTGTTCGCCGACTTCTACCCGGCACTGATGAACCACGACAAGCTGGCCGCCCTGCACGTCCTCGACCCGGTGCCGACCGCGATCCTGGTCGGCGACAAGGACTGGCTGACGCCGCCGGAGCACAGCAAGGCGATCGCCGCCGCGCTGCCCAAGGCCCAGCTCACCGAGGTGCCGGACACGTCGCACCTGATCCAGTTGGAGCGCCCGGGCGTGGTCAACGACGCGCTGCGCGACCTGATCAAGAGGGTGGAGCTGTAGTGGCGGAAAGGCTCCCGACGGCCGAGGACATGCGCGCCTACGGCGCCCGCCTGGCCGGCACGCTGCGCCCCGGCGACCTGCTCATCCTGTCCGGCCCGCTCGGCGCGGGCAAGACCACGCTCGTGCAGGGCATCGCCGAAGGGCTCAAGGTACGCGGCCCGATCACCTCGCCCACGTTCGTGATCGCCAGGGTGCATCCGTCGCTCCGGCAGGGCCCGCCGCTCGTCCACGCCGACGCCTACCGGCTGGGCGGTGACCTGGAGGTCGACGACCTCGACCTCGACGCCTCGCTCGAGGAGTCGGTGACGGTCGTGGAGTGGGGCGAGGGACTGGTCGAAGGGCTGTCCGACGACCGGCTGGAAATCCACATCGACCGCGAGGGCGGCGACGACATCCGCGTCGTGACGCTGCGCGGTGTCGGCGCCCGGTGGGCCGACACGCCGTCCGAACCTGCGGAAAAGTAAAATCCGCCCTGACTTCCGGCAAAGCTGTCACCCTTGACCTACCTCACCATCGACAGAAATCATGATCATTGGTAAGGGGTTCGCCCAGAAAATCTGGGTATCAGGAGGGGCGGCGTCTACTTTTTTGGTGGATGCTTGGTGCAGGACGGCGCGGAGTGGGGTGCGGCGGTGCTCAGGGTCAGGCGAGTCGCGTATGCGGGAGCCATCGTCATGATCGGCGCGGTCGGCTGCTCAGCCTCCGCCCAAACCACACCGACCACCACACCATCAGCCTCGGTCAGCACCAGCCCGGCGGTCGCCACCCCGACCGCCAGCAGGAAGCCCATCCTCGTCCGGCTGAGCCCAACGAAGGTCACCGCGGGTGAGAACTCCAAGGTGTGGATTTTAGCCAACTGCCCGGTCCCCAGCGGCGGCCCCGCGCACACGGGCACCGCCACGTCCAAGGCGTTCCTCAGCGGCGTGCCGCTGACCACCGCGCCGACCGGCGCCACGGCCACGCCCACCCCGACCGGCCGCGTCACGGCCGCCAACCCGTGGGTACGCGGCGAGGCCCAGGTGTCGAGCACCGTCAAGCGCGGCTCCTACGTGGTCGACGTCAAGTGCGACGGCACCAACGACACCGGCAAGGCCACCCTGCAGGTCGTCAGAGCGACCGCGGACGCCGCGGACGACGACACCAAGCCCACCAAGGCACCCCGAGCGGGCGGTGGCGGCACCTTCGGCAAGGACCTCGACGAGGGCTCGGGGATGCCGGTCGGCGGCGTGCTGGCCGGCGTGGCCGTGCTGGCGGCTGCCGGGCTGCTGATCAAGCGCCGCATCCGGGGTTAGCCGGTGGCCCGCCCTGGACGCGTGGTCCTCGCGGGAGCCGTCACCGGTCTGTTGCTGGTCGCGTTCGGCAAGTCGTACCAGACCTCCACCAAGACCACCGGCTCCGTCGTGCCCCAGAGCATCGACATCCCGTCGATCGAGGTCGAGGCGCCGCTGATGAAGCTCGGCCTGAGCAAGGACGGCGAGGTCGAGCTGCCGCCGTACGAGAAGCCCAAGATGGCCGGCTGGTACACCGGCAGCGCGGTGCCCGGCGACAAGGGCGCCTCGGTCATCATCGGCCACGTCGACACCAAGACGGCCCCGGCGGTGTTCTACAAGCTCAAGCAGGTACGCAAGGGCGAGATCGTCAAGGTCGAGCGGAGTGACGGCAAAGTCGTCAAGTACAAGGTCGACTCGATCGAGCAGGTGTCGAAGGACCACTTCCCGGCCGATCGCGTCTACGGCGGAGAAGGCCTCAAGCTGGTGACCTGTGGCGGCAAGTTCGACTACGCCAAGGGCGAATACCTCGACAACATCATCGTCTACGCTTCCCGAGCGTGAGCGAAGAGACCAACCCGCCCGCCTCAGGGGCGCGGGTGCCCTGGCAGGAAGTGCACCCGGCCGCCCGCGCGGCCGTCGAGGAGTTCATCGGCGCTCCCGTGATCGAGGCCGTGACGCAGCAGGGCGGGTTCTCGCCCGCGGCGGCGGCCCGGCTCCGCGCCGCGAACGGCCGGCGCGCCTTCGTCAAGGCTGTCGGCCCCGAGCCGAACCCCGACAGCGTCCGCCTCTACCAGGCCGAGGCCAAGATCGCCGCCGCCCTGCCCGAGTCCGTGCCCGCGCCGCGGCTGCTGACCGACTTCGAGATCGAGGGCTGGGTGGTGCTGGTCTTCGAGGACGTCGAGGGCCGCCACCCCGAGCTGCCCTGGCGCCGCGACGAGCTCGACCGGGTGATGGAGGCCGTACGGCGCATGTCGGCCGCGCTCACGCCCTCGCCGATCGAGGCGCCGCCGATCGCGGAGCTGTTCGGGCAGGCCTTCCGCGGCTGGCGCGACCTGCTCGACGAGGACACCACCGGCCTCGACCCGTGGGCGCTGCGCCACCTCGGCGCGCTGGCCGAGCTGGAGTCCGGCTGGGCCGCCGCCGCCGCCGGCGACACGCTGCTCCACGCCGACCTGCGAGCCGACAACCTGCTGCTCACCGAAGACCGTGTCTACGTGGTCGACTGGCCGTGGGCCTGCGTCGGTGCGAGCTGGTTCGACTTCCTGGGCATGCTGCCCTCGGTCGCCATGCAGGGCGGCCCGCCGCCGCAGGAACTGTTCCCCGACCCCGATCCCGCCGCCACCGCGGTGATCGCCGCGTTCACGGGTTACCTGGTACGGCAGGGCCGCCGGCCGCCGCCACCCGGTCTGCCCACGGTCAGGGCGTTCCAGCGGGCGCAGGGCGTCGTGGCGCTCGACTGGCTGAAACAGCGCACCGGCTGGGTGTGACCCGACAGGCAGGTAGGCTAAACAGTCGTGCTGGTCCTGGCCTTTGATACCGCGACGCCCGCCGTCACGGCCGCCCTCCATGACGGGCAGCGAGTGCTCGCCGAGTCGACGACGATCGACGCCCGGCGACACGGAGAGCTGCTCGTCCCCACCATCGAAACCGTGCTGCGCGAGGCGGGCACCGCCCTGTCCGAGGTCACCGCCGTCGTCGCGGGCAGCGGCCCCGGCCCCTACACGGGGCTGCGCGTCGGGCTGATGACCGCGCAGGGGCTCGCCACCACGCTGGGCATCCCCGCGTACGGCATCTGCACCCTCGACGCCGTCGCCTACGGCAGCGGGTTCACCGAACCGTTCCTGGTCGCCACCGACGCGCGGCGCAAGGAGGTGTTCTGGGCCCGCTATTCCGACGCGCGCACCAGACTCGACGGGCCGTTCGTCGACCGGCCCGCCGACGTGCCGGTGGACGGCCTGCCCGTGGCAGGCGCCGGAGCCGGCCTCTACCCCGACCTCCTGGGGCGATCCGATGCGCCGCCGTACCCCTATGCCGGGTTCCTGGCCGCCCTGGCGGCCGAGCGCATCGCGGCGGGGGTGGCGCTCGGCCCGCCGCGCCCGATCTACCTGCGGCGGCCCGACGCGGTGGTGCCCGGCGCGCCCAAGCGGGTGACGGCATGAAGCCCCGGCAGATGGACGTGAAGCTCCGGCAGATGACCGAGGCCGACCTGCCGGCGGTCATGGGGATCGAACGCGACACGTTTCCGATGGACGCGTGGAGCGAGGGCATGCTCCGCGGCGAGCTGGCCGACCAGCCGCGGACCAGGCACTACGTGGTGGCCGTCGTCGGCGAGGAGATCGTCGGCTACGCCGGCCTGGCCGCCGCGGCCGACCAGGCCGACGTTCAGACCATCGCGGTCGATCACCCGCATCAAGGCACCGGCATCGGCGGCGCGCTGCTGACGGAACTGCTGGCCGAGGCCGCCCGGCGCGCGGCGCGGGAGATCTTCCTCGAGGTACGCGCCGACAACCCGCAGGCGCGGGGGGTCTACGAGCACTTCGAGTTCGAGGTGATCGGCCGGCGCCGCCGCTACTACGACGACGGCATGGACGCGATCATGATGAGAAGGAAGCTGGATGGCTGACGCACCCCTGGTCCTGGGCATCGAGACGTCCTGCGACGAGACCGGCATCGGCATCGTCAGAGGCCACACGCTGCTGGCCAACACGATCGCCTCCAGCATGGAAGAGCACGCCAGGTTCGGCGGCGTGGTGCCCGAGGTCGCCTCGCGTGCCCACCTGGAGGCGATGACGCCGACGGTGGAGGCCGCGCTGGCGCAGGCCGGGCTGAAGTTCGCAGACATCGACGCGATAGCCGTCACCGCGGGTCCGGGACTGGCCGGGGCGCTGCTCGTCGGCGTCGCCGCGGCCAAGTCCTACGCACTCGGCCTCGGCGTGCCCCTCTACGGCGTCAACCACCTGGCCGCCCACGTCGCCGTCGACCAGCTCGAACACGGCCCGCTGCCCAAACCGTGCATCGCCCTGCTGGTGTCGGGCGGCCACTCGTCGCTGCTGCTCGTGCCCGACGTCGCCGATGACGTGATCTCGCTCGGCTCCACCGTCGACGACGCGGCCGGGGAGGCGTTCGACAAGGTGGCGCGGGTGCTCGGCCTGCCGTTCCCCGGCGGCCCGCACATCGACAAGGCGGCCACCGCCGGCTCGGGCACGGCCATCACCTTCCCGCGAGGCAAGATCGACGACGGCACGCTCGACTTCTCCTTCTCCGGGCTGAAGACCGCCGTGGCGCGCTGGGTGGAGGCCCGCGAGACGGCCGGCGAGTCCATCCACGTGCCCGACGTGGCGGCTTCATTCCAGGAGGCCGTGGTCGACGTGCTGACCCGCAAGGCGCTCCAGGCCTGCCGGAAGTACGAGGTGCGCGACCTGTTGATCGGCGGGGGTGTCGCGGCCAACTCCCGGCTGCGCGCCCTGGCTCAGGAGCGGTGTGACGCGGCGGGCGTACGGCTGCGGGTGCCGCGTCCGGGGCTGTGCACCGACAACGGCGCCATGGTCGCGGCGCTGGGGTCCGATCTGGTCGCGGCGGGGGTCGCCCCGTCGAGGCTGGACATTCCGGCTGACTCGTCGATGCCGATCACGACCGTGCACGTATGAGGCGTTGCACCGGTCCTCGGTGCGTGTGACGGAGTTTTCGGGCGTGTGTTTTCGGGCGTGTGATGGAGTGCGATCGGTCTTCGGGCGTGTGAGGGAATGCGGCCTATGCGCCGCTGCTGCTGTGTGGCCCGCTGCTGGGAGCGGTCACCGTCGTGTACTGGCGGCGCCGCCGCGCCCGGCCCACTGCGCCTGTGGCAGCTCACAGGCCGTCGCGATGGGAAGGGTAGGCGGGCGCCCAGCCGAGCTCCTGGCGCGCGTTGCCGGCGTGACGGGGTGTCGGCCTGCCCCGGCGACGGCTGAGAATACGCGTCGTCACGGCGAGAACCCCGTGAGCGTTCACGACCGGCCAGGAAGGTCGCGCGCCCAGGGCGGCGCGTGCGGGTGACCTTGGCTGTGCCGTACAGGAAGGTCAGTCTTTTCTGGTGGGACGGAGGAGGGCCTCGGCGAGGGCGAGCATGGTCTCCTCCAGGGCGCCCAGGCGCTTGGTGAGGTCGCTGGTGGCGGGCTCGACGATGTCGGTGACCGTCTGGGTGAGCTCGGAGCGGTCGGGGCGCGCCGTGACCAGCTCCGTGAGCGCGGACGCGGCGGCGGTCAGGCGCTCGCCCTGGTCGGTGGTCTGGGAGTCGAGGAGTTCGCTCATCCGCTCGCCGATGCTGAGCGTCGCGGGTAGCTGGCCGATGCGCTGGTTGACCGCCTCGATGCGGTCGTCGACGGCTTCGAGGTGCTCGTTGGCCTGTTCGGTGTGTACGGCGAGACCGGTCAGGTTGGTCTCCACGCTGTCGATCTGGGTGCCGAGGCCGTTGATCGAGGTGTCGACGTCGGTGAGCCTCTCGCTCAGGCCCGTCACGGTGGTGTTGACGCTGGTGAGCTGGTTGTCCAGGCCGTCGAAGCGGGTGGTCAGGCGCTCCTCCACCTCGCCCAGGCGTTCGTCGAGTGACTCCAGGCCGTTGTCGAGCTGGTTGAAGCGGCCCTCGTTGCGGGTGGCGGACTCGGTGAGGTGCCGGTCGGCGACGGCCAGGCGTTCGTCGAGCCGGATGAAGTGGCCGTCGACGCGGCCGTCGAGTGCGTCGAACCGGTCGTCGTGGCGGGACAGGTGACTGTTCACCGTGGTCAGGTGGCTGTTCACGGAGCTCAGGTGCTGGTCGAAGCCGCCGAGCCGGTCGTCGAGCCCGCTGTGGGCGTCGAGCAGCTTGCCGTCGATGCCGTCGAGGCGGGTGTCGATGCCGGTCAGGTGCCCGTCGGCGGCCTCGATGTGGCTGTCGATGCCGAGGAGTTTGCCGTCGAGCCGGCCGATCCGGCTGTCGACGCCGTCGAGGCGACCGGCCAAACGCTGCTCGGTCTCTTCGAGGCGGCTTGTCACGCTCTGCCGGGTCTCGGCCAGGGTCTGCCCTGCCTCGTTGAGACGCGCGGTCAGGGCCTGCTCGGTCTTGTCGTGACGCGCGGTCAGGGCCTGCTCGGTCTTGTCGAGGCGGCCGGTGAGCCGCTGGTCCAGGTCGGCCAGCTGCTGCTCGGTCTCGTCGAGGCGTCCGGTGAGGCGTTGTTCGGTGCCGTCCACCTGGGCGCCGAGCCGGTCCGTCGCCGCGGTGAGCTTGCCGCCAAGTTGGTTGGCGGTGGCGGTGAACTTGCTGTCGAACTGGTCGGTGGCGGCGGTGAGCTGCGCGGCGGTGGCGGTGAACTTGCCGTCGAGCTGTGCGGCGGTGGCGGCGAGCTTGCCGTCGAAGTCGTCGGGCAGCTCCAGCACCGCGCCTTCGATGCGGTCGGTACGGGCGGTCAGCTCGGCGAGCGACTTGTCGATGCGGGTGAAGCGGCTGGCGGCGGCCTCCATGCCCGTGGTGAGCTGGCCCAGCCTCGTGCCCAGGTCGCCCATCCGCTTGGTGATGCCGTCGGTGCAGTCGAGGACCGACTGCAGCTTCTTGAGCACCTCATCCACGTTGTCGCCGACGCTGCCGACCTCGGCCCAGAGCCCCGGCAACTCCGACACCGGCGCCACCCGCTGATGAACCGACTCCACATGCGCGTCAACGGTGCCCACCTGCTCGCCGACGGCGTCAACGTGGTCGCGTACCGCCTCCACATGCTGGGCGAGACCCTCGGCCCACATCGGCGGTTTGGCCGCGATCTCCTCAAGCCGCCCGCTCACCGTCTCGAGCGTGCCGCTCAGCCCTCCAAGCTCCCGTTCGCGAACCTCGCGGAGCAGCCACTCCATACCTTCGAGGCGCTGGCGGATCTCGTCGAGGACGGCGCCCTGGGTGCGCTGCTCGTACACGTGATCCTGGGAAGCACGCGCGAGCAGGTCCCGCATCCTTTCGGAGATGGCGGAATCGCCGCCTGCCTGTAGAAGGGTGGTGTGGTTGGAGTGATCCACCGAAAGGCTCCTTCGCTCGCCGACGGTCTGCCGCGCAGCGGTGGGATAGGTCCGGTTTGCAGATGGAAGAAAGAGAGCGCGGCTAACCGCCAAAGGGGGAGGACTCCCGCGTGCCCACCTTAGCCTCTCGATCAAGGTACGTCAGGGGCGAAGTGAAAGATAGGTATTGGCCCGGGAGTGCCCGGATTTGTCATCTACGCAGGTGGGGTGGCATGGCAAATCAAAACGGAAGGCTTATTCATGATGCGGGTAAGGACGATTACCGCTGATTTATCGCCAGAAAGCCGGAGGTCATTTCTGAGCCGCTCGATGTCGACCGCCGAGGCCCGCTTCTTGATAACGACATTTCCGATTTGCCGCTCGCGAAGGGTGGCCCGGAGGCGCTTCAGCGAGAACGGCAGCACTTCTTCCACCGAGTAACGCGCGGCCCACGGGGTGTCGAACGCCTCATCGCTCGTGATGTAGGCGATCATCGGGTCGGGGAGGCGGCCATTGACCATCTCGGCGACCTCCCCGACGAGGTGTGCACGGATCGCGGCCCCGTCGGGCTCGTACACATAACGCCCGACGGGGCCGATCGGCGCCTCGACCCCGCGGGCGACGAGCGTCTCCCCACCGGGCAGCAACGTCGCCCGCCGCACCACACCACCCGGCACTGTCGTCGGTGGCACCGCACTGCCCGGCCGCTCAACAGCGCCGATTGTGTCTGCGGCGTCGGTGGAGCCTGTCCAGAGGGCCGCTTCTTTTACCTCGCCCTTGTACGACACCCACTCGGCTTCGGCGCCGGCCGGGATGAACTCGTACGGGATCCCCGGAGCCACCTTCAGGCAGGCCCGCGGGGCTCTGGCGACCAGGTCGAGCACGACCGGCCACGGCGGGGAGTAGGCCATGGGGTCGAACGTCCTGCCCCGGCTCGTACGGCGGGCGGGGTCGGCGAACAGCCAGTCGTAGTCCTCCGGCGAGACCGTCGCGGCGTCGCCCACCCGGACGGTGACCCGATCCCCGAGCCCGAGCGCCTCGGCGTTCGCCCGAGCGACTGCGACGGTCAGCGGATCGAGGTCCAGGGCGTCCACGACGCACCCGGCGCGGGCCAGCGCGATGAAGTCGCCGCCGATGCCGCAGCAGACGTCCACCACCCGCGGTCCCTCGGCCGCGCCCTGCCCTCCACCGGCCACGACCCGCGTTTCTGCGGAGACGCCAGGCGCCCTACTGGCCGCAACCCGCGTTTCCCTGGCCGTGCTCTGCGCTCCACCGGATGCGGCCTGCGTTCCGTCGGTGAGTGCGGTCAGGCGGCGGGCGCGGTGGGCGCCGACCTCGGCGCGGGTGGCCTGCTCCAGGCCGTGCGGAGTGAAGTACATGCTGGCCGCGTCGGCGCCGAACTTGGCTCTGGCGCGGTCGCGTAGTCCCGCCTGGGTGAGCGCGGCCGAGGTGAGCGCGGCGTCGTACGTCTTGCGCAGTCTCGTCGCCGCGGCCACCGGGTCGGCTCCCACCAGCTCGACGGCCTCAGCGAGAGCGCGCTGCCCGCGCGGGGTGAGCAACTCGGTGAAGGCGTCGAGATCCACGTAACACCACGCTAGCGCCTTCCCGCCGCACTCCAGGCCCCGGCCCGTCCGTGACCCCATAGGTGCGAAGGCGATGGTGAAGGGACGGGCAGCCTCACGCGTGTGCCCTTCCGGGTCTGGCGGGTGGCTTGACTGGTGGCCTCATGCGTACGCCCGTCCGTGTGGCGGGTGGCCTCACGGGTGTGCCCGTCCGGGTCTGGCAGGCGGCCTGACGGGTCTGCCCGTGTGTGCGGCGGGTGGCCTGACGAGTGCGAAGTCGGCTGTCCGCTGTGCGCGTAAAGCGGGTAGTCGTGCGTACTCACACATCCGCCGTGCCCCACGGGTGCGTGTCACCCCATTTACCCCCAACCTTGGGCAAGCTCTTGGGCCTGATCGCTCTGAGCAGACGCGTTCGTGTTGACTGTCAAGCCCCTCTTGCATATGTTTCCTGTTGGCACTCTCCCCTTGAGAGTGCCAACGTGCGACGAGGCAGGTCTGACACCCGCGACGGCAGGCCCCGCTGGTCGCCTCTTCTAGATCATTCAAATCTGAAGGGGAGGTCCGATCGTGACGACCGCCACCAAGGTTCCCGTTAAGCCGCTCGGCGACCGCATTGTGGTTCAGCCGCTTGAGGCCGAGCAGACGACCGCTTCCGGCCTTGTCATCCCTGACACCGCCAAGGAGAAGCCGCAAGAGGGCAAGGTCCTCGCGGTGGGCCCGGGCAACTGGGATGAGGACGGCGACAAGCGTATTCCGCTTGACGTCGCTGAGGGCGACATCGTCCTCTACAGCAAGTACGGCGGCACCGAGGTCAAGTACGGCGGCGAGGAGTACCTCGTGCTCTCCGCCCGCGACGTTCTCGCGATCATCGAGAAGTAAGCCGGATGCGTCGGGCCCCGGGCGCGCGCTCTCGTTTGAGCGCGTGCGGCCGGGGCTGTCGACGCTAGGAGAGGACTTTCAGCATGGCGAAGATCCTAGCGTTCGACGAGGACGCCCGCCGCGCGCTTGAGCGCGGCGTCAACGCCCTCGCGGACGCCGTGAAGGTAACCCTCGGCCCGCGTGGCCGCAATGTCGTCATCGACAAGAAGTTCGGTGCTCCGACGATCACGAACGACGGCGTGACCATCGCTCGTGAGATCGAGCTGGAGGAGCGCTACGAGAACCTCGGCGCCCAGCTCGCCAAGGAAGTCGCCACCAAGACCAACGACGTCGCTGGTGACGGCACCACCACCGCGACCGTCCTGGCCCAGGCGATGGTCCGCGAGGGCCTGCGCAACGTGGCAGCCGGCGCCTCGCCGCTGTCGCTCAAGCGCGGCATCGACAAGGCCGCCAAGGCGGTCAGCGACAAGCTGCTCGCCAGCGCGCGCCCGGTCGAGGACAAGAAGGAGATCGCGAACGTCGCGACCATCTCCGCCCAGGACGCCAAGATCGGCGACCTGATCGCCGAGGCGTTCGACAAGGTCGGCAAGGACGGTGTTCTCACCGTCGAAGAGTCCAACGCCATGGGCATGGAGCTCGAGTTCACCGAGGGCCTCCAGTTCGACAAGGGCTACCTGTCGGCGTACATGGTGACCGACCCCGAGCGCATGGAGTCCGTCCTCGAGGACGCCTACATTCTGCTCACCCAGGGCAAGATCTCCTCGATCGCGGACTTCCTGCCGCTGCTCGAGCAGATCGCCCAGACCAAGAAGCCGCTGCTCGTGGTCGCCGAGGACGTCGAGGGCGAAGCCCTGGCCGTTCTGGTCACCAACAAGATCCGCGGCACGTTCACCTCCGTGGCCGTCAAGGCTCCGGGCTTCGGCGACCGCCGCAAGGCCATGCTGCAGGACATCGCCATCCTCACCGGTGGCCAGGTCGTGAGCGAGGAAGTCGGTCTCAAGCTCGAGAACGTCGGCCTTGAGGTGCTCGGCACCGCTCGCCGCATCGTCGTCACCAAGGACGCCACGACCGTCGTCGACGGCGCCGGCGACGCGAAGGCGATCGAGGACCGGGTCAAGGAGATCAAGCTCGCCATCGAGCAGTCCGACTCCGACTGGGACCGCGAGAAGCTGCAGGAGCGCCTCGCCAAGCTGGCCGGCGGCGTGTGCGTGCTGCGCGTCGGCGCTGCCACCGAGGTGGAGCTCAAGGAGAAGAAGCACCGTCTCGAGGACGCGATCTCCGCTACGCGGGCCGCGATCGAGGAGGGCATCGTCTCCGGCGGTGGCTCCGCGCTGATCCACGTCTCCAAGGACCTCGACGACCTCGGCCTGACGGGCGACGAGGCGACCGGTGTCGCCATCGTCCGCCGCTCGCTGGTCGAGCCGACGCGCTGGATCGCCGAGAACGCCGGTCTCGAGGGCTACGTGGTCACCCACAAGGTCTCGGAGCTGTCCGCGGGCCACGGCCTCAACGCCGCCACGGGCGAGTACGGCGACCTGCTCAGCCAGGGCGTCATCGACCCGGTCAAGGTCACCCGCTCGGCCGTGCAGAACGCCGCGTCCATCGCCGGCATGCTCCTCACCACCGAGGCGCTCGTCGTCGACAAGCCGGAGGAGGAGTCCGCTCCTGCCGGTGGGGGCCACGGTCACGGCCACGGTCACTGATCTGTTTCTCCCTTACACGGTCCACGCCTGTTCTCTGGGTGCGGGCCGTGTTTTGGTTTCCTGGGGTTTTACGGCCGGCATGGGCCGGCCCCAACCGCCGTCCGGGGCCGGGGCCTGTCCAGGGAGAACATCGGTCCGTCCACGATCAGGGGGTTGACCTGGGGGTTTACGCCGGAATGGGCGCGTTTTGGGCCATTTGGCCCGCGTATGGCCCGCGATCTGCGTTTTCGCTGGTCAGCGCCTTGATCGGAAGCGTCTGCGAGTTCAGCACCGCTTCTATCTTCGCGTTCGCTGCGTCTTCCCCGGTGTCGATCCAGTGCGCGTAAACCGTGAGGAGAACTTGGATGGAGTGGCCGAGCCTGCGAGCGACCTGGGCAGTGTCTACGCCCGCCAGGATGAGCGTAGAGGCGTTGAAGTGCCGGAGGTCATAGGGACGTCGGGCGAGCTGGGAGGCGTGCTCAGCGTCGCTCAGGGCCGCTTTGCGGGCACGTCGCCACACGTCTTGATAGACGCGCGCCCGGTAGTAGGTGTGACTTGGTCCGTCATAGAACAGGCGGCCATCGGGAGCCGGAGGGTAGGCCATCAGGTGACGACGCAGGATCGCCACCAGCTCCGGAGGGATAGGGACGATGCGCACGGCCGTCTTAGCGCGTTGCTTGAGCCCCTTCTTATCGTGCCGTTCGCCATCGTCCGTCCACAAGGCGCCGACGTCGGGCGCCGCGCCGGTCAGGGTGAGCCGCCCCCAGCCCTTCAGCGGTAGCTGGCAGTTGCCGACGGTCAGGGCCAGCACCTCAGAAGGGCGCAGCCCGGCTAACGCCATGACATAGAAGAAGGTGGCCAGCATCGGCCCCCGATGGGCAGTGTGCGCGTAGAAGGGCAGCTCTCGTACGGCCTCGATGATCCGTCGCGCTTGCACCAGGGTGGGCACAAGCAGCGGAGAGACCGCATCATCGGCATGCCGACGCTTGGTCTTGATGGTCACCAGCAAGTTGACCGTGATCAGCTTGCGCTGAACCGCGAGGTCCACGCTCTGAAAGAGGATCGCCCGCCGAGTGCGCATGGTGCTTGCGCTAGCTTTCCTGCCGTCTTGCAGGGTAGCCAGCTTGGCCAGGACGGTACGGATGTGCTCATCGGTGCCGAGGTCTGCCACGGGCCGAGAGTGTTCGGCCAGCCAGGCCAGCGCCGAGGCGATCTCCGGGGGAGGCGTTTCGGCCTCCAGCCGCCCGTACCGGTAGGCCCAGTTCATCAGAGCCCGCCGCAGGATCGCATCGTCGGGCCGGGTACGCCGCGCTTTGGCCGTATCGTCGATCATGGCGAGCATGATCTCTGTCAGGTCTCGCGCCGTGTTGCGCCGAGCGCTAGCAGAGGTACCCGCCCAGTGCTCTTTGACGACCAGTAACGCGTGATCGAACCAGGTGACTTGCTCACGCCCCCAGGAGACGGGCTCACCGGTCTTGACGTCCCAGAGTTGGCCGACGAGCTGTGCCGCGTTGGTGAGCTTGGCCTGATGGTTCTGCGCTTCTGCTTTTAACAAGAACGACCTAGAGTAGGACCGTTCGCCGAGCCGCCACCGAAGTTCGTACGGCTTCTTTCGACCCGCACGCTTCCGGATGGTCCAGAATTGGATTCGAATGGTAGACATTTAGCCGCCCCTCTATTCCGATTTCCGCTCCTCTAACCATTTTACCCAATCATCGTGCTTTATAAGCCTTTTCCCGTTGGGCAGCTTATATGTTTCTGGACCGCATCCGACCGCTAGCCACTTATAGAACGTCGAGCGAGGAACATGCAGGATACGCAGGGCATCAGCCACGGTCAGAAAGTCGTCATGACTCATCAGACGCCCCTTTCCGAGTTGCACCTACGGGCCAGCCACGGGCCAACCACGGGCCAGCAGAGGGAGCACTCGAATTCGCCTCTAAGCGCTTCGCGTCGAACGCCTTTCACCCTTCCATTAATTGCCGGAACCGGAATGCATCTACACCATTCACGAATGACGGGAAAGCGTTTCGACTGAATGGCGTTTATCGCCGAGAAAGGCGAGCCATCCGCCCGCAGGCAGTGGCCGAGCCGCCGCCCGCCAGCGGTAACAGCCCGCCCCCTTGCACTCTCTCCGTGATCACTGGCTACTCTGCGTGTGCGCTGGGGGGCCCTCCCACCCGCCCAAGGGGTCCGTAGGCCGCTGACCGCCGCCAGGAGTCTGCACTTCAGGGCACATACAGGCCCTTCAACCCCTGAATCGTGCCTTCGGCGCGCCTTCCTTCTGGGCGGCCCTCACGCCTCCCCATCGCGCCGTCCCGCATCACCCCTGCGTCGCTTCTCCATCTCCGCGTACGCCGCCTGTCGCTCTCGCACGAGCCGCCACAGTCGCAGCGTCCGCGACGGCAAACCCTCGTCTCCGTCCTTCACCGCCTCCCACACGTGCCGTCCACCTGACTCCTCTGCCTCCTCCTCCCCGAGCGCTTGCAGTACCCAGGCCCGCCGCTCCGCCGCGTAGTCCGTGAGCCGCCGCCCAGACCAGTTACGCGAGACCAGCGCCCGCCGTCCGCCATAGCCCATCCGCTCCGGCCGATGTGCCCGCCGCGTGCACTTGCCAGGCACCAGGCCACTCCGCGCGCCCTTCGGCTGGATCCCGTATCGCAGCCAGTTCGGGCACTCCGCCGAACACGGCTCGTACGTCACCGTCTCGATCAGCCGCGCCACGTGTTGCCGCTCCGCCCAGCTCAGCGTGCCCCACTGGCTCACCAGAGCATCGGCCATGCTCTTGGTCAGATACTTCGCCAAGTACCCGACCCGTCGATCTGCCTCTGCACTCCCGATCAGCACCCCCCGGACATTCATCTGTGTGCCGAACCTCAGGGTGTGACGCGGCGCGTCCAGGCCGTCTAACGTCTCCTCCCAGGTCTCCAGGACTTCCCCGGTCGCGGGATCCAGGTAGCCCACGCCCTCACACCAGACCGGCAGGTGCTCTCCCACCAGAACTCTCCCGGTGTCGGCAGGCCACCACACTTGGTGGTACGTCGCTGCAACGATCTGCCGCAGCTCTCGCCGAGGCAGCGTTCCCCGGATCGCCATGTGCAGGTGGGGAGCGAGCCTGCGTTGCGGCTCCACGGTCGCGAAGTATTGAGCCGCGTAGCCCGCCACCCGCCGAAGGTTCTGTACGAACCGATCCACCAGCCGCCCGAAGTGCATCGCGTCTCGCGCCGCCCCCGTGTAGTCGTACGACCGTGGGTCAACCGGCGCACCATCCTTGACCCTGCCGTAGGACGGCAGCGTCAGCGTTACGAACATCGACGGCCGATACACCCTGCCGTCGCGCCCGGTGTACGTCTGCCCTAGGGTTCCCTCCCGCTTCTCTCGCCGGGGCAGTTCTGGCGTGTCCTGGCGTCGCCGCGTCGAGCGCACTCGCCGCCTGTTCACCGTCTCCGCCTCTTCCTCCGCACTCTTCCGCCTCTTCGGCCGCCCTTCTGGCTCCGCCTCCAGGTGCCACCCCTCGCGGCACTGCGCCGCCCTCATCTTGCGTGCGGCTTGTGCACACGACGGGCACTTGGCCGCCACCAGCGCCCCGCAGGCGACCTCTACGACTTTCGTCTCTCCGCTGTCTGCGTCGTACACCCGGAAGGCCAACGGCCGGACACAGACGCCCAGCCCGACCGCCGCCCTTTCCACTACCGCCAGCGAGAGCAAGCCCCGCGCCGACATCTCCGGCTCTCCCAGCACGCCCCCTTCCTCCTTCTCGTTCAGCGCTACGCCCGCTCCTCCCTCTCTGTTTCGTGGCCGCGCCCGTCGCCGGCTGACTCGCTTTGCTCGCCCTGACGGGTGCCTACGGCATCGACCGGCCACGGTCGCTCCCGCTGTGACACCGTCTCCGTCTCACTCGCGACGTGCGCTGTTGCTCCGCACTCTCCGCAGCTCACCGCCCCTCGTACGACGTCGAGCGTCAGACTCTCGCCCGTGCCGCATTCGGCGCACCGCAGACCGCTTAGCCGCTCTTTCACTTGCCGCCGTCCCTGAGGTAGATCGCTGCCATCTCTCGGATGTCGGCATCCGAGACGTACGCCGCCCGAACGCGCATGGGCTCGGGTGATCCCTCTAGCCGCACGTATCCGATGCCCGCGCCCTCTTCCGGGATCTCTGAGATTTCGTCCGCCAGTGCCCCGCGCTCTCTCGCGCCCTCTCCCAGGACCATGTCCACCTGTTCTGACTCGTCCAGTCGCAGCGCGATCTTGTCCGGGAACAGGTTCCGGATGTTCAGCACCTCCTTGCGGGGATCTTGTAGTGCCGCCACCACGCCCACGCCCACCGCACGCCCCTGCGTGGTCAGCGTCGCGAGCGCCGCCATGATCCGTTGCCGTAAGTTCCTGTCCGGCTGGTAGGCCGTCAGGAACGCCACCTCATCCACGATCACCAGGACGAACGGATCATCTGTCGTGGCCACGTGGGAGCGCCGTTTCCCCGCATACCGGGCGGCCCGCTCCTGCATCACTTCCACGGCCCGCTCTAGCAGCTCCGCGCAGTCCTCCGGCTTCGCCGCGTACCGGTCTCCAAACAGACCGCGCCCGAAAGACAGCTCCATCAGCTTGGGGTCCAGCCCATACGCCACCACCAGGCCAGCCCGCATCCCAGGCAGCAGCCCGCGAACGATGCCCCACAGGTAGGACCCCTTCCCCGCCCCCGTTGCGCCCGCAATCAGCAGGTGTGTGCCATGCACGCGCAGCTTGTACGGTGTGCCGTCCTCCTGTAGGCCGATCTCCACCGGCCCGACCGTGGCTCTGCGGGGGATCGGTACTGCTCTCAGCGGTGTGATCAAGGGATCTCGTCTCAGCATCGTGATTTTCAGCCGTCCGCCCTTGAGCACCGCCACCCGGCACCCCAGCCCCCCGAACGCCTGAGTAAGGTTCGGGGTTCTCTCGCCCCAGCTCTGCGCCGCTTGTCCTCGCAGCATGCGCACCGTCAGCGTGTCCGCCCACGAGGACGAGCGCACTCGCACCAGCCGAGGAGCGAAAAGCCGTCCCTTGATCGTGCCCGTCAGTCCAGCTATCGCCATGACTGAGTGCCAGCGTGGCCGGTAGATCCACACCAGTCGCCACCAGGCGACGAGTGGCCAGCCCACCCAGCGAGCCCATAACCGTGGCGCGAGTATCCACCACAGGCCGACCTCCGCCAGAGTCGCCGCAGTGACGAAACCGGCTTCTTGCCAGTCGTAGTGCCACCACAGTGCCGCCGTCCCGCCTGTGAGTCCCACCGCTATGGGGTGGCGCACGACGAGCCGGATTACTCCCGCGATCAGCCGGTATCCCCAGATCGCCAGCGTGACGATTGCTGGAGTCCTGACGACGGTTGGCCGGAAAACGATGCTTGTCTCTGGCGTGGTCGTGACGAGCCCCGCCGTTTCGCCTGGCAGGCGTCGGAACACTTAGTCGCTCAGTCCTTTCTTGGCTAGGTGATCATGTCTTGTGCGACTAAGGGGGAGGCTGACCACTCGCCAGCCTCCCCGGCGTTCGTCTACGCCTCGTTGACGACCTCAGCGGCGTTCGTCTGCCGCTTGTACGCCAGCTTCACCAGGTCTCTGTACCTCTTGGCCGCCCGCAGGATCCGTTCGGCCGTCTCCACGTCTGCCAGCGAGACGGGACCGCCGCCCGTGGTCGAGACCGTGACTTCCGCGTTCCGCGTGCCCAGGTACAGGTACGGTCGGAACTCTTCGGCTACCACTCCCGCCGACGCCCTCAACCTTGCGTCGTAGAAGCTCACCCCGTACGAGCAACCGCCCTTGTCAGTGCTCGCGATGTACGTGTACGGCGCGTTCTGTGCCTGCATCACGAGGCACTCCCGCTAGCCGTCGCCGTCCCCGTCCCCGTGGTGGTGCGGACCGGCCGCAGCCCTTTCGCCCGGTAGGCGTAGGCCAGCCGTCCGGTTCCCTGGTGCACGTACGGCGTAACCGCGATCTGGTCGAACGCGACCGGCACGAACGGCATCCCCGGGGGGAACGCCGGAGTTTGCGGTTCCTCGTTGCCCACCATCTTGATCGCGACCGTCTTTTGGGCGGCCTTGACCTTGGGATCGCCGTCCATGACCGCGACCTGCCACACCAGTTCATTGGTGTTCTTGTCGCGCGACTGCACGAAGCGCTCCTTCGTGGACTTCTCGAAGTCCCTCACCGGCTCCACCTCGCCCACGAGGTAACACCCGTGTGGGAACACCGTCTCCATGTGCACCGGGATAGGCCCAGATAAGGCCAACGTCGCTCCTCTTGTCTACCTGCCTCCACGAACTTCGTGGTGTTAGGAGGTTAACCCACTAAGTGGGGTTAGTGGTAGAATTCATGCTCAGGAGGTATGACTGTGACAGGGCGCACACCCGCATACGTTGAGATCTCGGACCGCATCGCCGCTCAGATCCACCGTGGAGAGCTGCGCCCCGGGGACCAGGTCCCCGGGGAACGGGAGATCACAGAGCAGCACCGCGTCTCACAAAACGTGGCCCGAGCTGCGATCAGCAGGCTTCGCAGCCAAGGCTTGATCGTCAGTCGGCAAGGCAAGGGCAGTTTCGTCGCCGAGCAGCCCGAGCCCATCGTGAGTCTCCGCGATGGGCGCGATCTCCGGCCCGAAGGCGACGACCGCCTACTCTCTGCGCACGTTTCGGACGTGGTTGTTCCTTTCCACGTCGCTAAGACTCTCGGTCTTTCTAGCGACGACCACGTGACTCAAATCCTTTACCGCTGGACCGTCAATGACGAAGTCGTTGAAACGTCCGAGTATTACGAGCCGCTTGCCATTCCAGGGCACGCTACCGCCCGTCCCGCTCCGAAAGGCTCATCCTTTGACCACGACGTAATAGCGCGGTTCGCACGCGCAGGAGTTCAGGTAACCGACGTGGAGGAGACGACCAGTGCGCGAATGCCGACGTCGGAGGAGGCTCACCTGATGAGTGTCCGTCCAGGCGTTCCCGTAATTGAGATTCAGCGTATCCACTACGCTAACAAAACGCCTCTTGCTCTAACTCACAGTGTGCTTCGCGCGGACCGCATCATTCTCCACACGAGTCAGCAAATTTCTCAAAGCTGACCACCGCCGCGTCATCTCGCCTTTTAAGGCTCTTTGGGGAACCCCCGGGTTGGGCGCCGCACTGCGTGCCGTTGGCCCGCTCGACTCGCCAAGCCCACGCACCGGCCGCGCGCCTCAGAAAAATGTCCGCCAAGCCGCCGGCCTAACTCGCTTAACGCTCGCCCTTCGGATGCTACGCATTAGGCGGGCGGCTTGGCTCCCATCGCACAGATTTACGCCAAACCGAGCAGTGATTCCGCCGCCCTCATCGCAGCGACATTCCCTGCAACGTCATGGACCCGCACGACCCTCGCGCCCCCGTAAACGCACATCGTGTTCGCCGCGATCGTTCCTACTTTCAGTGCTTCGCTATCTCGCTCTACTCCGAGGCTTTCCCGGATGAAATGCTTATTGCTGCATGCCACGAGCACCGGATATCCAATCGCCGCGATCTCCCCCAAACGGCGAGTTATCGTGTTTGAGTGCTCAGTGGTCTTGTTCAGGTCGTGCCCTGGATCGATAAAGATTTTCTCCGGTTTGATGCCATGCCCAACCGCGGCGTCCGCCCGTTGACGAAGGAATTCCGTCACCTCGCTGATGACATCGTCATAGTGGGGAGTCGCTACTACCTCCCCCGGCCCGCCGATGCTGTGTGTAATGACAACGCTCATCCCCGTTTCGGCTATAAGGCTCGCCATCCCCGGCGCCCTGAGCCCGTTCGTGTCATTGATCACGTCGGCGCCCGCTTTGTAAGCCGCCTCCGCGACCTCCGGCAGGTGGGTGTCCACGCTGATCACAGCGTCGCTCTTCTCCCGAATGCCTTTGATTACGGGCACCACTCGGTCTATCTCTTCCGCCACCGACAACGGTGGCTGATCAGAGCGGAACGCCCGACCCCCTACATCAAGCCATTCCGCGCCATCCCGTAGTGCCCGCTCCGCCGTCGCAATCGCCTCGCCAACGTCCATCGACCGATTCGGATCTAGGCCCGAGTTTGGCGTACGATTAACAATTCCCATCACGACTATGTGCCGCGCTAGGTCGAATTCTCGCGTCCCCACTCTCCGTGTCGGCGCAATGAGCTTGGGGTAGTACACCTGCATGACGTTCAGCTCCGTCTAAAATGAATGATCCAGCGCAGCACCATGAAGAAGCTGATGGATCCCAGTCCAATTAAGACTACGTTTGTTACCGCCTGCTGCCAGCTCGCCGTTTGAAGAAAGGTCGAGCCGCCTGCTACCAAGAATCCGACCAGAGCCATGAAAAGGCCCAGAATTTCCACCATCCTGAGCTGTCCATCGGACAAAGCTCTTTCCGCTTCTTGGATCCGCGAAATTGCTTCCTTTGCTGTTTCTTCTACCACCTCCCCGACTAGTCTCTTAGCCGTCTCCTCGAAGTCCATCTTGGTGACTATTATCTGCCACTCTCTGACATAATCCGCGTGTACTAGGTTGTTATCCGGCCCTACCAGATCCATTGCCTGATAGATGTCATCTAGCGCCCGCTCGTAGTCACCTAGCCGTGAATATGCTCGCGCCCGCCTGAAGTAGAGGACCGCATTTCCCTCGCCGAGGGTGATCATCCTATCTGCCAGCTCAAGCAATAGCGCCGCCTGATTAGGCACCTGTTGGGCCATCCAGATTGCCGTGAGGCTAACGTGGCGCGACACTTTATCCACGTCGTCCATCTCAATGGACCGCTTATAGATGCTTAGAGCGTCGGGCAGTCGAAGCCCGCAAGCGGCGAAAGCGCCGAACGCACAAATCAGCGCATCGTCATATTCTCTCCGCCATTCCTCCGCGCAATGGAAGAGTTCCCGGAATCGGAAATCGAAGCGGAGTCGCTGACCGCGTACGTAGACGAGCACCAGCCCGAAGACATCTTTGTCAATGTCGTCGTCCGGTCTCAGATCCCTTTCCGGTATGGCTTCGCCAGCCTCACGGCTAATCCACGCGATGTCTGACGTGACGTTTCTGATCTCCGCCACCGTAAGCCGTTCGCTCTTCCCTACCCGGGCTAGCTCGCTAATCCAGGGAAACCCCTCTTCCCCTACCAGCCAACGAACGTGTTCTACCAGGATCCTGACTCGTTCCGATTTGCGCCCTTCGCCCAAAACGCGCGATAGGTCTTGCCCGAAACGTCCCTTTCTGGACCCCGGCACTTCATTGCTCGCCTCAGCCGCCACGTCACTCACGGTCGTTCTCCCAGCGCAGTCAGGTACCGTCCGTGGATCTCCACCACCATAACTTCCACATCGACCTTGAGCGACCTTCTCGCGCACCTGCTGAACGACGCGCCCGCCTCATTGCCGAATTTCCCTTATGGGTATCAAGGCGGCGGCTACGCCGCCGCGCCCGCGCGGCCCGCCCCGCGCGAGCATGCGGCCTGGAGGCCGGTCTCGCACGGGGGACCCGCGCGGGCACGAGCCGCAAGCCTCCCCAGGACCCAACCGTCCCCGCCGACAGTGGCCAGCGAGTCACACCCGTCTCACCCGTTCGGCCGCACCGTCGCCGGCCGAACTCGCTCAACGCTCGCCCTTCGGGTGCCTACGGCATTCCGCTGGCCACGGTGCTGTGTCCGCATGAGGGTTCCGAGCCACTCTCCGCCCTCAGACGCGGCCTCATCGCCCCGTCTCCACCGGCGCCTCCCGCAGCTCACCTACGCCGAGCAATGGCACCGAGTTGGCGAAACAAAACGGGAAAGAAATACATGTTCTCTAGAGAGATAAACATATCCGACGGCCGATTGATGCCCTAGCGGCATCTCTTGAAAAAAATTCAAAAACTTTGAACCCCTCCGCCGCTTGCGTGCGTACGGCTTGTCATTCCATCCCCTCCGAGACAGGGAGAAGTTCATGTTTCGTTCAATCAGCGCCGTTTGCATTGCCATTCCGGCCGCTCTCGCGATCCTCGCACCGGCTGCGGCGAACGCGCAGTCCTCCACCTCGCAAGCCGCCGCAGCCTGCCGCACCATCCAGGTAACCGGAGGGAAAGTCGCCATTCGCGAATTCCCGTTCACGAACGGGGAAATCCTCGCTACGGTCCCGCACGGGACCCTCCTCACGTCATGTGGATTCCTGCGCGGCAACGGCTCGAACGGCTACGAAATCAAGTGTGGCAGTGGCGGCCACGATTGGTACGCCGTCCGCTCACGGACCGGTGTCACCGGTCACGTCCCCGCCACCTGTGTGCGCGTGATCTAGCCCCGCTAAAAACGCAAAGAGCGGATGGCCGGTAATGGCCATCCGCCCTTTAGCATGTCAACTTCGGCGACTTATTCGCGCCCCTATGAATCGAGCCGACGTTCTCTCCCGACCTTTGCGTCCTTCATGTTCCCCGCTTTCAAGTTCGTCGAACGCCCGCTTGCCCTTATGCGGCCAAACGGTCGAGGTCCATCGTGTCCTCCACCAGTGCGTGATCACCCGCCCGATTGATGGCGCCCTCATGGTGCACCCGGTAACGGTTGGGGACGACGGCTGCCGCTAGTCCCGGCGAGTACAGGATGTGATCGATCCTCGCCCCCTGCCCGTCGTCGATATGCCCGAGGACTGTGGGTGTGAAGTCCTTCGCCAGCGCTCCAGCGTTGACGAACTCTGACTCCGCGAGCACCTGCAACGCCCGCCGATCGGAAAGCCACCGCTGACCAGTGGGGTGCATGCCAGGCGGCAGGGTCTTGTGATGGCGCTTGTGAGGCGGCCGTACCTCCCAATCTGGCTCGAACTCGGCCTCACCTGGCCAAAGGCCATTGCAGTCACCCGCCAGCAGGCTCAGGCCAGCGGCATGCCCGGTCAGCTTCAATGCCTGGCTCAAGCGCTCATCACCGCTCCAGTACGGCCAATGCAGGCTCTTGATCTTCAGCGGACCCTTGAGCGACCACTTCAGCCCCTCGACCACCACATGCAGGAAACCGGCCTGGTCATGGAAGAGGTCCGGAGCCCCGTTGACGTAATGCCGCACCGGCCGGATGCGCGGCCAGCGCAGCACGACGACTTCCCCAAGACAGCTATCCCCCTGCTTGGGAGGGCTATGAAACGCCCGCAGCGCGCCACGCCAATTGGTGAACGGGCTCAGCAGTTCTTCCACCTCGAACAACAGGCGGGAGCCATCCACCGCCCCCTGCCACACCTCTTGCATGATCAGAATATCCACGTCCGGAACCGCGCTGATCACGCCTGGTAGCAGATGCAGCCGCTCGAAGAGGCGACTTGCCTGATCGAAACCGAACGTCTCGAAGTTCCAGGTTGCAATCTTGAGAAGGCCATCGGACGACATCGAGTCACCTCCGAACGGGTTAACCGACGAAACGCGAGATTCGAGGCTATGCACTAGAGCGTCAAGAAACGTGCCTGGCCAGTAGTCCAGGCAGGGCAGCGACATCGCTCACCGTCACCGCACCCTGGGGCAACTCTTCGGTGGGCAGCAACCCGTTAGGACGGATCAGCACGGCCCCAAGACCACACGCAAGGGGCGCCTCTACGTCATTGATCAGGTGATCGCCAACGCACAACACCCGATCACGCGGGCATCCGGCAGCAGCGGCCACGAGGTCATAGAACCGCTTCTCTGGCTTGGCTACGCCTAGCGGGTATGACAGCAGCGCGGCACTGAACAGCGTGTGCACGTTGGCTTTCTGGAGTGCTGGCCACCGGGTTTCTCCCGGCAGGGTGTTACTCGCCAGCAGCAGGCGTACGCCCGCTCGGTGTAGGGCGCGCAAGGCGCCTATGACGGTCGAGTCCACCGGCCGTTGCCCAAGCTCGTGATCGATACGACCGCGCGCCAGAGTGCCGCCGTAGTCGAACGCGATGGCGCCGACGCTCGCGCCGGTGCCAGGCATCGTGTATTCGTTCAAGGTGTGATCTCCTCCGAAGATGCGGACGCCGACACACCACGTCTGTCGCCGCCCTGCCGAACAGGGAACTCAAGCTCTCTGGGCGAGCCTTGCAACGGTGTGGTGTCGGTGGGCGGAGCAGGACGGCCCGACGCAGCGAGGCGGAACCTCACTCCCAAGGCGCCTACGGATGCCAGCAGGCACGAGCGCTTCCCAGGCTTCCAGGTATTTCAGGCAGACCAGACCCGCGAGCCCCACGGCGCCCAGCAGGGCCAAGCCGAACCGGTCCTCTTCCATGGATTGCCGTCGTGCTTTGCATCCCTTGCACATCAGCGCTGGATCACCGTTATGCAGGCGTGCGTCCCGCCTGAGTACTAACCAGACGCCGACGAAACCCCACGCTGGCATGATCAATGAAACGACATTGATCTCTAACATACGAACGGCCTCCTTCCTGATCATCGCGTTCTCGAAGGCTCCGCAGCGCGGCGGCGGACCTTTCGACGCCAACGCCGCCGCGCTGCTACCTGACGGCTGCGCTTCCGTCAGGCGAGAGAGGCCGAGGACCACGCGAGCCAACACAACGTGGCCCCCGGCCAGCGGCCCTATCCCGGAGTACAGGGCCGCATCCGGCAGCAGCGGGGGCGCGAAACTGCCGGAGGTGGAAGGCCCCGCACTGGGCACGCCAGCGACCAGTGCGGGACCAAGCCCCAACCCGTCGCATAGAGTCATTGGGATGACGGCGGGTTAAGGCAGCTCTTTGGTGTCAGCCGCCGGTAGAGACGGCGTTCTCGCCGGGCACGCGCAACTTTGGCGACGCGACCAGTGCCCCGTGCAGCTCCCAGTACCGATCAACGATCCGGCGCACCGCCGTGTCCGTGGCGATACCGGCGCACTGGGCAAACTTTCTGTCTCCCGTGTCAGTGTTAGTGTCCGTCCACCAGCGGTAACGCCAGCCAAAAGTCTGGTCCCACTCACACCACACGGGCAGGCCGACCGCCCACAGCCCGACCAACGCCACTCCCTTAACCTCGGAGACCGTGGCGACGATCCGACGACACTCCAACTGCCGAGCTAGTTCGCATGCCATCTGGCCAGCCGGAGAGGTAGTCAGTTCACCTGTCGCGTTCATGACTTCCTCGCCACGCCGCCCAGGACAAAGACCTTCTCGGCGTCCTCGTCCGCGTATAGATCGTCCTCGGGACGCCACAGCGGCACCGGCACCAAACCTGGACGTATGAGCCCCAACTTGGGATATGTGAAAAACCGCTGAATCTGCTCCTTGGAGCGCATCACTGCCGGAGCGTTCGCCGTGGCATACGCGCCAGCCGCCGCCGTGGTCTGCGGCGTGCTCAAGCCATGCGAGAGCACCAAGAAGCTACCCGGAGCTGTTGCGTCCATAACCGTCTTCACGATCTTGTACGGGTCATCCTCATCCTCGATGAAGTGCAGTGACGCCACGTAGAGGACGACCACCGGCATGGAGAAATCCAGGTGGGAGGAGCTGGCTTCCAAGACCTTCTCTGTGTTGCGCAGATCTTCCTGTACCACGACGGTGCGGTGATCGGTCGCCAGTAGCGCCCGCGCATGAGAGCACACAAGTGGGCTCACGTCTGTGTATACGACACGGGCATGGGGGATCAGGCTTTGGGCGACCTCATGCACATTGCCCATGCTGGGAAGGCCGGTACCGAAATCGAGATACTGATCTATCCCTTGCACCCCAGCCAGATAGCGTACGGTCCGCCCGAGAAAGCTCCGGTTATGGATCGCGGCCAACTGAGCGTCCGGGTATGCCAGAAGGACCTCTAGGGCCGCCGCCTGATCTACCGCAAAGTTGTCCTTACCACTGAGGAACCAGTCGTAGATGCGCGCCACATTGGGCGTGTTGGGCACCGACAGGTTGGGTACTAGACCCCCGCTTGGAGATCCTGCGGTGGCCTCTCGGCCAGCACCATTGCTCATACGGAGAGGCTAGGAGCGCGCAAACGCTGCACTCAATGAAATTGCGCTAAATTGCGCCGATAGCTTCTCTGATCAGTTCTCTCGCGGGCTCACCGCGCAAGGACGACTGTTGCAGTCGGTCGAAGATCTCCGCGTACACAGCGACTTCGGCAGGTTGTGTGATCGTCAGTTGAGCTGTCCTAGTCTCCACCATTACCTGCCTGGAGTCGTAGATCCAGAACCCCTCTGACCACCATGCCAGCCTCTCAGCGCCCCTCGGAATGATCCCAAGACTCACATTGGACAACGCGGACAGGTTCATCAGCTTGTCCAACTGGCCAAGCATCACGCCACGGTCGCCAACCTTGGTTCGTAGTGCCTGCTCCTCGATTACCGCGACGAACCGCTTGGCTCCCCTATAGAGGACATCTTGGCGAGCCACGCGCGCGTCTGCTGCCGCCTCATGATCAGTGAGCCCCAGTCGTGTGCCCGCTGTCTTCAGGACTTCTTGCGCGTAGTCGCGTGTCTGAAAGATCCCAGGAACCAGACCGGGTTCGTAGATGCGAAAACTGGTCGCATCGCGCCAGATGACCGCAAAGACTTCCTGGAACCGCTTCAGGCTCGCTACATTTCGCCGCAGCTCCGAGTACATCTGATCCACGTTGCGCAGCGCTGCGGTCAGGCTCTCCAACTCGCCAGACGGAGCATCGCAATGCTTGCACCACGCCCGCAGATCGCTCTCGCTCACCTTCTGTAGTCCGCGTTCGATCCTGCTCACCTTGGAGGGCTGCCACCCTGCGAGGCTCGCCAGACCATTGCCTAGAAGCCCGGCGTCCGTCCTCAGCGCCCGTAGACGCAAGCCGAGCGCCTGCCTAGCCTTCTCGGCCGGGCTGGTCACAGTGGACAGTAGGCCCGATGCGTGATTGCTTTCGCCCATACCTTCTCAAACGCCGTGCTACACAGGTCTACCAAGTCTGATTCGGTTGACACCTCATTGTCTATGAGTCTGCCGTCTCCGTCGAAAATATTGACCACCAACGTTCGCCCGTCGAACAGCCAGAAGTCGTTCGCTGGAAGCCCGATCGCCCCCACTCTCTGCCGGGTCAGCCAGCGGATCTCTTCCCCCGCTTCGATACTGAGTTCCGACCCGTGCCACTCCCAACGGACGTAGTCACTGACGGGCTCTGAGACGATCCTGGCGCGTCGCATGGCCTTGCCTGCTGTGACAGCCTGACGTACCAAGGAGAGCCATTCCTTCCGCCTCTCTGCTTCCTGCTCCCGACCTCTGGGTCTACCTGCCAGGAAGTCCCCATAGCTCTCTTGCTCTGCTGCCATGGTGTAGACGTCTCGCATCTCAAGGTGCAGGGCTTCCCGCTCAAAACCCTCTAGCAAGGCTGCCCAGCCGGCCGAAGTCAGAAGTGCCATAGCATCTGATCATCTGGACGCAACCCCACGAGGTCAAGCGCAGATACCCGACGTTACAAGCCTTGACGTCCCCACTTGGCCACGAACACGATTACGGGATCAACAGCGCCATCCCCAAGGAGGACAGGGCATGCCGTTCCACTCAACTGACGCCTTCCCACCTCCAGGACCACCGTTGATAGACACTGTCCAGACTGACGACATCCGATGGGGCAGCTACCGCGTGTCATGTCCGCGGTGCGGTGCCTCTCACGGGTGGACGCTCCACATCGAGCGAGCGTCAGAGTGGGCCCTAGGCGAGTACGCGTGGGGGATCTGCGCCGAGGGTCATCGTGTTGACCATCCCCTCATCTATCCCGAGATGGTGCAGACACTGATCGACTGGTCCATAGCATCCACCGAGCCGCTAGACGAGGTACTACGACGTATCCAGTGGCAACCGCATCAAGCTCACTGTTCCAGCTCGGACTGGTCCGACGAGCCGTCCATAGTGATCTACCGGCCGTGGACGCTCAGCCGGACCGCCATCGAGTACTGGACAACGGCTTGGCCCGACCTTCTAGCCTCTGCGGGAGTGTCGGACGACCTCTAAGCCCAAGACCCGACGCAAAGGCGAAAGATTCTTTTGGGAAACCCCTCGGGCTAACCGCCGCCATGCGCGCCTACGGCCCGCTGGACTCACCGTAGACCCGGCATCGGAGCACGACGGGGGTCACCGAATCGTTTCGGAGCCAACTTCATGGGGACCCCTCCAAGATCACCAAAGGGGGGCCGGGAGGGAGATACGGGGTGGGGGCGCTGCCCCTCCCCGATTAGCGGACGATTGTAATGCCCCCCTTTGGTGATCTTGCCCCATGAAGTCAGCGCCACCGCAACGATTCGTCAACCCCCTCCCCGCCGCTCCAGGGGCAGGCCCCCGACCTGGGGAAGGCCGCCACGATCCGGCCCGCGTATGGCCCACAAACCGTGAGCTACAGTGAGACTCTGTTGGACTCTATGAGACAGCCAAGTCTCGCGCTCTCCCTTTTTCCCCAGGTCACGGCATAGAACAACCCCCGACCAGGGCGGTAACGACGTCTCGCCACCGCCCCCGGAAGGCCGATGGTTATCCAGGGGCACGCTCCTCCGGTGGAGGTGGCTGAGCGCCGTGACGCGCGCACAGTGGGCCACGGCCATCCCCTTCTTGCTCGGTTGCCGTCCCCTCGCTTCCTCGGGCGCTGAGGCCCCGCGCGTGGCGTACTCCGGGCCGCTCTCACGGGTCGCCGACGTTGGCCCAACCCCCGGCACCGGGTATGGCATATGACATACGCTCAATCCAGGCAGGCTGCTGGAGAGGTGTCCGAACGATGATGAAGTGGGAAAAGTCCTTTATTCGGGTAAACCTGATGTGTGCCGTAAACGTCTAGCCGCCTGGCAATTTCTGCACATTTCGGGTTATGGGATGAAATATTCTTCCGCAATAAAGGCTTAGTGTCGTCGTTTGATTACTGCCCGTTATCGTCTCGTCAATGTGACCAATCCGTAGCCGTTCGCGATGACGACAGGCCCGATCAGTGCGGGCATCATGCCTATCGTGAGCGAGGGAAGCGTCGCCGACGCCAAAATTGGGGTAAGGCTCGCGTCGAGACTTCCGGCACGGACGGATGACTCCGACCTAAGGGAACTGACGAGCCTCGCCGTGCAGGGAGATCGCACTGCGATCGAATCCCTGCTGGGCGAGTTGCGTCCGATGGTGGTGCGCTATTGTCGCGCCAGGCTGGGCAGGGTTTCAGGGCAATATCACATTGCCGATGACGTAGCCCAGGAGGTGTGCATCGCGGTCCTGTCCGCGCTGCCGCGATACCGAGACATGGGGCGGCCTTTCGCCTCCTTCGTCTTCGGTATCGCCTCGCATAAGGTGGCCGATGCGTTGCGGAGTTCGGTCCGCTCGGCCGTACCGACTCAGGATCTACCGGACGGGCCCGACGATGGACCGGGGCCCGAGGAGACGGTAGTCCGTTACATCGAGGTGGAGTACGCCCGCAGGCTGCTCGCCAGGCTGCCCGACAACCAGCGTGAGTTGCTGCTGTTGCGAGTGGTGTCGGGGTTGTCAGCGGAGGAGACCGGTAATGTACTCGGTATGTCACCAGGTGCGGTCCGCGTCGCCCAGCATCGAGCGCTGGCGAGGCTGCGGCAGATGGCCGAACTGGAGTCGGCTTGACGCCGGAGGAGCAGACTGACGCGCTCCTCGACGTGCTAGCCCGCGGCGAGCTGCCTGATTCGCGCGATCCGGCCGCACGGCTGCTCGCCGTGCTGCTGGACGACGTGGATCAGCGGCGCTCCTCGGTGTCGATGACACCGTCGACATAGCCTCTGGCGTACTCCCAGGTCACGTAGTCGGCCGGGTCGGGAAGAAAGGCCGGCTCGTGCATCTGGGGCTGGCCCTTGTCGATCATCTGGCGCAGATTGCCGCGCAGCAGCTCCCAGTCGAAGAAGTGCTGCTCGCCGCATTCCGGGCAGTCGAGCACGAGTCCCAGCACTCCTTGTTGCTCTAACAAGGAGCGAAAGACCTCGACGTCGGCCAAGTCGGTAATGGCCTCGTCGCGCTCGCTCGCGGTCAGCGGTTCGGCGTCGTCGAGCTCGCCCATCGCTGAGGAAGGGTCGTTCGGGTCGTCCGCGAACGGGTCGCGGGGGACGTCTTCCAGCACCTTCCCACCATATGACCGATGCGGCCGGCGCGGTGGCTATTAGCTCAGCCAGCCACGCCGCGCGGCCTCCACACCTGCGTGAAAGCGTGATTGCGCGCCGAGCTGAACCATGGCGTCGGCGAACCTGGCCCGTACCGTGCGCACCGAGACGCCGAGCTGGCGGGCGATCGAGTCGTCGCACATGCCCTGCGCCGCGAGCCGGAGCACCTGCACCACGCCCTCGCCCCGGCGACCCCAGGGCAGGGGTACGGCCCGGCCCCACAGCTCCTCGAAGAGCGATCGGAGCACGCCGACGACGATCGGCGTTCGTACCAAGTAGAAGTTGTAAGCGTGATCCGGCAGGTTGCCGCCCCATAAAGCGGGCAGGCCGGCGGCGTCGGAACCGGCGGTCATGAACCAGCTCGGCACCCGGTCCAGCGTTCGGACCGTTCCGCCGGTCGCCAGCAGCCTGGTCAGCTGGTCGCGTACGCCGGGCAGGGTCAGCGTGGAGACCGGGATGATGGCCCGCACGTTCAGGAGTTTCCGCTGCTGTGCATCGATCCAAGGATCGGCAAATTTTCGTACAAAGTCTGCCATGGTGCGCTCGTCGGGGATCGCGGTGAGCAGCCGCATCGGCCGGGACTGGGACTGCACCGCCATGCCCACCACGCTCTCGTAGAGCACGTCGGCCCCGCTCACCATCTCGACCCGGAACGCACCGTTCTGGTAGTCGTGCCCCACGTCGTAGTCGCGGATCAGCCCCCGGATCGAGCCCAGCGCGGAGTCGATG
Organism: Nonomuraea sp. NPDC026600; assembly: GCF_040638335.1. Classification (NCBI taxonomy): domain Bacteria; kingdom Bacillati; phylum Actinomycetota; class Actinomycetes; order Streptosporangiales; family Streptosporangiaceae; genus Nonomuraea; species Nonomuraea sp. NPDC026600. Next base: position 5,376 of record NZ_JBEZYD010000010.1, on the reverse strand, counting down.
CGCCTGCTCTCCTCGGCCAGCCGGTCGAGGCGCTCGGCGATCAGCCGGCCGAGCGCGGCGGCGGGGTGCCTGGCCAGGTACTCGCCCGACTGCTCGTCGATCACACCAAGCCTGACCAGGTCGTCGAGCTGCCTGCTCACCTTGTCCACGGGGCCGTCCATGGCCTCGGCCAGCTCGGTACGCGTGGTCCTGTGCAGGCGCAGCACCGCCGTGTACAGCGCGGTCTGAGCCGGGTCGAGGCCCAGCGTCTCCAAGGGATCGGGCAGGGTGTGGGACTCGGTGCGCATATAAGGGGCTCCGTAGGGAGGACACGGGCGTGTCGTGAGAATAACTCGGCGATACGTCCTTGTCCGCTCCTTGCGTTGGACTCCCTGGTCACATGTGCAACTTCGTGCAATTGCACGTTTTCACATTGCGGTGTGCCGATGAGTAACGCAGGCTTAACCCAGCGTCGGCATCCACTTGAGCTGGCAGCGCTGGCCATCAGGACGCGGAGGGGGGTTCGGTGGCGCTTTACGCGCTTCCGCCCGGATGCCGGTGGCCGGAGGATGGGGCGGATCACCGACCGCCCCATCCCTCGGCACTTTTGGATGCCGGGGGTACGACGGGCCGTGGGGGCCATCGTGCTCCCGGTCTCAAGACGTTTTGCACGTAGGCCCTAGACTTGCCTGCATCAGCATCGGCAGGAGGGGCCGCAGCATGTCCAAGTTCACCGAGACAGGTCTGACCTTCGACGACGTGTTGCTCGTCCCGAGCTACTCAGATCTGCAACCCGGTGACGCGGATACCGGGTCGCGTCTCTCCCGTGGGATCAGACTGTCGATCCCGCTGGTCTCCGCCGCGATGGACACCGTCACCGAGGCCCGCATGGCCGTCGCGATGGCCCGCCAGGGCGGCATCGGCATCCTGCACCGCAACCTGTCGGCAGAAGAGCAGGCCCAGCAGGTGGACCTGGTCAAACGGTCCGAGGCCGGGATGGTCACCAACCCGGTGACCTGCACTCCCGACCACACCCTGGCCGACGTGGAGCGGCTGTGCGCGACGTACCGGATCTCCGGGGTGCCCGTCACGGACGTCTCCGGCGTACTCGTCGGCATCGTGACCAACCGCGACATGCGCTTCGAGACCGACCAGTCGCGCCCCGTGCGCGAGGTCATGACCCAGATGCCGCTGGTCACCGCTCCGGTGGGGGTGTCGCGTGACGACGCGTTCGCGCTGCTCCGGCGCAACAAGATCGAGAAGCTGCCCCTGGTCGACCCCGACGGCAAGCTGCGCGGCCTGATCACGGTCAAGGACTTCACCAAGAGCGAGCAGTACCCACTGGCCACCAAGGACGCCGACGGCCGCCTGGTCGTCGGCGCCGCGGTGGGTGTCGGCGGCGACGCGGAGCTGCGGGCCAAGGCGCTGATCGAGGCGGGCGTCGACGTGGTCGTGGTCGACGTCGCGCACGGCCACTCCAAGGGCCTCGCCGAGATGATCGCCAAGGTCAAGGCCAACAGCAAGGTCGACGTCATCGGCGGCAACATCGCGACGAGGGCGGGTGCCCAGATGCTCGTCGACGCGGGCGTCGACGCGGTCAAGGTCGGTGTGGGCCCCGGCTCCATCTGCACCACCCGCGTCGTGGCCGGGGTGGGCGCGCCGCAGGTCACCGCCATCTACCAGGCGTCGCTGGCGTGCGGGCCGGCCGGCGTGCCGGTCATCGGCGACGGCGGCCTGCAGTACTCCGGCGACATCGTCAAGGCCATCGCCGCCGGCGCCGACACGGTCATGCTCGGCTCACTGCTCGCCGGCTGCGAGGAGTCGCCCGGTGAGCTGATCTTCATCAACGGCAAGCAGTTCAAGTCGTACCGCGGCATGGGTTCGCTCGGCGCGGTCCGCAACCGCGAGCGCGGCGGCATGTCCTTCAGCAAGGACCGCTACGCCCAGGCCGACGTCGGCGGCGACGACAAGTACATCCCCGAAGGCATCGAAGGCCAGGTCCCCTTCCGGGGCCCGGTCGCGGCCGTGGCCCACCAGCTGATCGGCGGACTGCGCCAGGGCATGTGGTACGCCGGCTGCCGCACGATCAGCCAGATGCACACCGACTGTGAGCTCATGCCGATCACGGCGGCGGGTCTCACGGAGAGCCATCCCCACGACATTCAGATGACCGTGGAAGCCCCGAACTATCACAGAAGGTAAGAAATGACTCAGCAGGTGGAGATCGGCCGGGGCAAGACCGGTCGCCGGGCCTACGCGCTCGACGAGATCGGCCTCGTACCCTCCCGGCGCACTCGTGACCCGGAGGAGGTCTCGATCGCCTGGCAGATCGACGCCTACCGGTTCGAACTGCCCGTGGTCGTCGCGCCCATGGACAGCGTGGTCTCGCCCGCCACCGCGATCGAGATCGGCCGGCTCGGCGGCCTGGCGCCGCTCGACCTCGAAGGCCTCTGGACCCGCTACGACGACCCGTCGCCGCTGCTGGAGGAGTGCGCCTCGCTCGACTCCGAGGCCGCGACCAAGCGGCTGCAGGAGATCTACGCGGCGCCGATCAAGGAAGAGCTGATCGGGCAGCGGATCTCGGAGATCCGGGAGTCCGGCGTGACCACGGCCGTCCGCCTGTCTCCGCAGCGTACGGTGCAGTATCACAAGGCCGTCATCGACGCGGGCGTCGACATCTTCGTCATCCGCGGCACCACGGTCTCGGCCGAGCACGTCTCGGGCCGGGCCGAGCCGCTGAACCTCAAGCAGTTCATCTACGAGCTCGACGTGCCGGTCATCGTGGGCGGCTGCGCCACCTACACGGCCGCCCTGCACCTCATGCGTACCGGCGCGGCGGGCGTCCTGGTGGGCTTCGGCGGCGGCGCCTCCCACACCACCCGCAACGTGCTGGGCGTGGCCGTGCCGATGGCCACGGCGATCTCCGACGTCGCGGCCGCCCGCCGCGACTACATGGACGAGTCGGGCGGACGCTACGTGCACGTGATCGCCGACGGCGGCATGGGCACCTCGGGCGACATCGCCAAGGCCATCGCCTGCGGCGCCGACGCGGTCATGGTCGGCTCCCCGCTCGCCCGCGCCACCGAGGCGCCCGGCCACGGCTTCCACTGGGGCTCGGAGGCGCACCACCCGGACCTGCCTCGCGGGCGGCGGGTGGCTTTCGGCACGGTGGGCAGCTTGGAGCAGATCCTGCACGGGCCGTCCAGCGTGGCTGATGGGTCGATGAATCTGATGGGGGCGTTGAAGCGGGTGATGGCTTCGACGGGTTATTCGGACATCAAGGAGTTCCAGCGCGTCGAGGTGGTCGTCGCTCCTACCCAGCGCTAAGCCGTTTGGCGCGGACCCGGGGTCAGCCAGCGTCGGTCCGCACCCAATTCGGCCATTCTCCGGCTGATGACTCTTCCAGAGGCCGAGCCAGAACGCCCCTATCGAGCGGCCCCCGGTTGGCGGGCCGCTCGACTCTGCTCAGTCCTGCTCGTATTCGAGGGCGGGATTGCGCTCGGGGGTTACCTGCAGACGGACCACACCGACGCGCACCGACGCGACTTTGTAGACGATCCATTTGGCGCCGACCTGATCCGCCGCCAGCGGCTTGAGTTCGTACCCGCCTTCATGGACGGCGACGAGGTTGAAGTCGGCGGTCAAGCCGCGCTTCCGTACCTCGGCCAGCACATCACCGACGGTCCGGCCGCTCACCTTGGCCCCGGCCAGTTGCTCTCCGGCACGAGTGGCCGACTGCCATTCGTTGGTGTAGGACTCGCCTGGCTTGGCCGGTCGGCCCAACTCGAACTGCATCACGTCGGAGGTGCCCTTGATCGCTGCTGGGACGGTCACCACCATGAAGCAGCCGCTGTCGGTCAAATCGCAGTCTGCCGGTTCCCGGTTGGCTCCGAAGGGCACATTCTCAATCGCCGAGCGCATAGTCCCGCCCATTCTCACGATCTTGCCCACCGCTGTCGGCGAGACGGGGATCACGTTGAGCTCGACGTTGAGGCCAAGAGCCCGGAACGCCTCGGAGAATCTCCGCTGATCCGCATATGGGTCCTTGATCCGGGCGACATAGGTGTCCGCCTCTTCCCGGATCTCCACTGCGGAGTTGGCGTAGGAGATCGCGGTACCGCCGCCGTGTCCCAGCAGGCTCGGTCCGAGGACGACGCCGAGGGCGAGGACGACGGAGGCGGCGAGTCCGAGCAGCGTGCGACGAGCCCAGTGCCGGTCGCGCAGGCGTCGCGAGGGCTCCGACGGCGTCGGCTGCCGCTCCTGGGCGATGATGTCCGTGAACAACGCTTGTGCGCGGGTGCCGCCGGCACGTCCGCCCGGTTCGTCGGTCCCGATCCGGGCTAGCGGCCTCAGCAGCTCGTTGATCTCATCAATGTCCTTCATAGTGCTCTCCCGGCGGGAACGATGGCGGTGGTTGGCGTGAATCGGACATCGGCTTCGTCGAGGGCAAGGGAAAAGCGTTTGCGGGCCCGGTACAGCCGGATGCGTACGGCATTGCGGGAGAGCCCCAGCATCGTGGCGATCTCTTTGCGGTCCAGGCCCTCCCACGCGACCAGCGAGAGGAGCTCGCGGTCGTCGTCGGAAAGCGTTCTGAACACCTGGGCGATCGCGTTCAGCTCGACGTTGTGGTCAGCGGGATCGCCATAGAGGTCGGCCATCTCCGCGTCGAGCTCCCGGTGACGTGCCTGGTGTCGGAGCGTGCTGCGGCGGTGGTCGGCCAGCACGTTGCGCGCCACTCCGTACACCCAGAGCCTGGCCTCCGCGCCTGGAGGTAATTCGTCCATCTTGCGCCAGACAATGGTGAAGGTCTCGGCGACCACGTCGGCTGCGTCCTGCGGGGAGTCGCAGCGACGTCCGGCGTAGGCGATGATCTGGTCGTAGGTCGCCCTATAGACGGCTTCGAACCTGTCGGTGTCATCTGGCACGGGCGGTTCCCATCGTGACGTCCTCCACTCGATACGGGATGCGAACGCCCTCTTCATTGGTCGATGAGGCCTCACCATTTCGTCCCAAAACAAAAAATCTTGACTACGGGCTGTCGTCTCGGTGGCCGGTGGTCTCAAACGCTGAGAGAGGTTTCTGGCCTTGCTCGGCGGCCACGTGTATCTTCGTGGTCAACCCGCCCCGGGTTCGGCCGAGCCCATGGTCGGCTGACTCGGCGTAGATTTCACCGGGTTTCCCCCTTTTTCGCCCCCCTTTGCGCACCTCGACTGCGTGCTGGTGCGCCCGGGCGATCGTGAATCCACCGGCGGGTCCCAGTTGATCAACCCGGCCGCGTCCGCGTGTTCCCGCAGGTCGTGTGCCACGAACGCTGAAGGAGGCGTTGATGTAAGAGCTTCTGGAAGCGGTGCTGTGCAAGAGATGGAGGTAGGTCCTCCGGGATCGCCCTGCAGGGGG